>CALJMB010000140.1 GCA_937982515.1 uncultured Balneolaceae bacterium | reverse complement strand
CGCATTAATAGTTTTCTTCAGGGATTCAGGGGTAACCAAATTAAACTGCCAAATATATTAATACCATACTTTTGCCAGGATTGTTTAATAACATTTGTCTGACCAGCGCAGTTACTCTGCTATGGCTGTCTGCTTTGTGCAGCTGGCCGGCTGCCATTAAAGCCAGTGAGGCTGGCTATGGCTATGTACCGGCCATACCGGATCAGGTGTGGAGTTTAAAATTTGAAGGCAACGAAACCTTTTCAGACATGGTACTAAAGGAGCGGATAGCCACCGAAGCTCCGGGTTTTTTTGAGAAGCTTAGGTTTTGGAACCGGGGCGGCTACGCCTTGGACGAAGTGGAAATTCAAAAGGATGTGATTCGTATCAGGAATTTCTACCAGCGGAGAGGCTTTTATGGCGTAGAGGTTGATTACAGTATTGAGGATGGAAGCAGGGAGTGGAAGAAAAAAGTAATCTTTACGATCAATGAAAACGCTCCGATCCTGATACGTAACGTGGAATTCGTACTGGAAACAAAAGAAGAGTATGAGAACTATATCAGTGAGAGCCCATCATACAGGCGCATGAAACAAAGACAACCATTCCAACCGGATAGTCGCTATGAGACCATCCGGGAACCTGTGGTTATAGGACAGGTGACCGACCTTCTGAAGGATATGGGGTTCGCATTCGCCCAAACTACTATTTCAGCCCGGGTAGATACTTCTAAACTGGCAGCGGATATTACAATCCAAAGTGTAACCGGCCCGCTAACCCGGATTACCCATATTGATGTGGAAGGTGCAGAAACCGTCACGGAAAGCTACGTGGTCAAAGAGTCGGGCTTAAGGCAGGGAGAGCTCTATAGCCGGCAGAGATTACAGGAAGCACAGAGAGAGCTGTTTAATCATCATCTGTTTCGTTTTGCCACAATCAGTATACCCGAACAGGAGCAGGATACTTCGCTCAATCTTGAGATGCGGGTGCGTGAAAACCCTTTGCGATCTATTCAGGCATCTCTGGGATTCGGTACGGAAGAGTATGTAAGGGGGCAGCTTAGCTGGATCCACCGTAACGCTTTTGGCAACGCGCACAAATTTACAGCTACCGGGCGGGCGTCATTTATTGAGCAAACAGCCAGTATAGAGTACCTGTTTCCGTATATATTTAATCCAAAAAGCAGTATCGTCATTTCACCTTTTGGCCAGCACTTGCTGGAGCCGGCCTTTGAATTGTTTCGGGCAGGTATAACAAACAGCTTTATTTACCAATACCGGCAGAATGCAACGGGATCCATATCTTATCAATTCACCAAAAACCTCGAACTTTCCCAGCAACTGGCAACCGATTTGCCCGACACGACACTTGCTTATGACTTATCATCTCTTCAACTGGCCGGCTACTACAGCGAGCAGCTTTCGCGTGTTCAAAGGGGGTGGCTTATACAGCCGTATGCTGAAATATCGGGGCTGTTCGGCCTGGCAACGTTCAGCTTCCAGAAGGTGTCCATCGACGTTCGCAGATATCTGCCTTTAACAGAATCGACTACTCTGGCCGCACGCATACAGACAGGCGGCATATTTAATGTGACTACCGATACCCTGCCGGCGAATGTACGCTTTTTCCTGGGTGGTACTAACTCCGTCCGCGGATGGCAGAGGTACGATCTGGGCCCCAAGCGCAGAAGGGTAGATAACCAGGGATTCGTAGAATATATTCCGGCGGGAGGACGGGCCATGGCCGGTTTCAACATAGAGATACGTCAGGATCTGAATTTTCTGTTCAACGGCTTTGGCATCGCGGCATTTCTGGATGGGGGACAGATATGGCGGAGGGTAAGGCGCATAGGCAACCGCCCTATACAGTTTGGCGCCGGAGGAGGTTTTCGATATCAATCGCCGATCGGACCTATTCGCATTGATGTGGGGTATAAATTAAATCCCACACAAGAGGATCTCGGTATCTACTCAAAAAGTTACGGTAGTATATGGAGGCGTATAGGAATTCACTTTAGCATCGGACAGGCGTTTTAATGAACCATAAGAACCCACATAGCAAGCAACTTCCGGGATGGGCCAAATGGGTGCTGTCTGTCTTTGGCCTACTTATTTTATTGGTTGTTGCAGTACGTATATCACTCAACATGCAGCCGGTACATCAGTGGGTTAAGGGGCAAATCGTTGCAGTGGCCAATGAGCAGCTGAATGTTCAGTTAAGTGTAGCAGAGCTCACCGGCGATCTTTGGAAGGAGGTTACGCTGACTGGTATAACGCTGACAGAAGAAGACACCGTAATGTCGGTAGACACCCTCAGCGTTACATATGATCTTTTGAGTTATTTCAGTTCCGTATTTGAGGTTGAGGAGCTGCGCATTTCGCAACCGTATTTAAAACTGAGGCAGCAAGGCGAACAGTGGAATGCTTCCACATGGATGAAACCTTCAGAGCAACCGGCGTCTCCACAAGACACCTCGGGGTTTCCTGTCCGCATAGGGCGCTTTGCTCTGGAACAGGGAAAAGTCGATGTCCGCATTCCGGGCCTCCAAAAGGATTCCGTTCTGGTGTTCAACCGTCTTAATCTTGCCGGCAGCATCGGCTATTATGGCGAAAGTTTCGAGATAACTGTATCCGATTTTTCCTTCCGTGTGGAGGAAACACGTCTGGCGTCGCCGCCAGCATTCCAGGCGCAGGCCCGGGCATCGGAGCACTTCTTCTCGCTGGAAAAACTCGTCCTGGCAACAGGAAATTCACTCATAGAGTCTGCCGGAGAGTTGAATACCCGTGATTCTACCGCCCGGCTAACCTTCCGGGCCGAGCCCCTCGCCTGGCGGGATATAGCCGCTTATGTAGACCGTATCCCCGTGCGCCACAACCTGCAGGCAGATCTCGATGTGGGAGGAAACCTGAAGCAGTTCAATATAGGATTGCGGGCGAATGCCCATGGAATCAGCGGTTTCGGGCTCGGGGCTGACGTGCGGTGGGACTCCACCATTACCCTCACCGGAGCCTGGCTGAAGGCAGAGGAGCTCAATCTTGCCGAATTTCTCGGAGACACCGCTCTTCCCTATATACGAGAACTGGACTTCGAAGTGAATGGCGAAGTGCCGGTAAACGACTACCAGCGGGCTGATCTCGAGGGTGCGTTTTCCATAAGCCGGATCACCCAGGGGGCCTATGGACTTGAACGAACGGAGGGGACGCTGGGCCTGAAGAACCAAAATCTGAGCGCCGGGTTTCAGCTCCATCAACAAGATCAGCGCCTGAGTGCCGGCCTGCAGATAGATAATATCTGGTCACAGCCGTATACGCATATACATATAGAAGCCTCTGACATGGATCCCGCCTATTGGATGCAGGATACTTCCTATGCCGGCAGCATTTTTATGGAAGGAAACCTGAGCGGTAAAGGTTTTTATCCCGATACATCGCTTTGGGACTACTCGTTCCGGGTAACAGACAGCAGGATGATGAATCAGACATTCGCTTTTACAAGGTTTGAAGGCCAGTTCAGCCGCGAGTATGCCAGTAACAGCACGGCCGTGATAGTGGGCCAAAGCGAAGTGTTTCTGGAGGCCGAGGTGAGCGACCTGCAGGCCATTCCCAGATTCGGGTATCACCTGTCCGCACATAATATTAATCTCGAAGAGCTGGAGTTCACCGATTCCTTATCGACGGCTATTACAGCGACAGTTAGTGGCGAAGGGCGGGGCAATACCCCGGAAAATCTCAGGCTTAGCTCCACTTTCCGGATAGATTCCTCGACAGTGAGCGGCGAGTATATCGAACGGTTCCTGGCAACCGTGAATGTGGCCGATACCGTAGCAACCATAGAGGGGGCGGCTCTGCAAAGTACCATCGCTGCCGGCACTCTGGCCGGGCGCATGCACCTCACCCGGTGGTTCGATCCCGAAAACAACCTCGAACTGGATGTTGAAGTAAAGGACGTGGAATCTCTGGCTCCTTTGGCAGGCGTTGAAGAATTGAAAGGCACGGGGGTTATAAGGGGTACCTTGCATCCTTACGGCGAAGACACTCTGGTTTTTGCGGGGAATATTGACTTTTCAGACATCAACTATGGCAACATTTTCGTGGCCGATCAGACAGAAGGAAACATAGAGGCCCTGATGACCGGGAACCCCGAGTATGTGCTGGATCTGAGCGTATCGGCCCCCGTCATCTCCTCTATACCGCTGCAGGATCTTGGTTTTAAAACCAAAGGCAGGATGAGCGAAACAAGCACATCGGGAGATTTCCAGCTCAGGTTCAGCAGTTCCACCGACGAGGGGCACGTGGTTCATTCCGGAACCTACCGCGTGACGGAAGACTCGGCTTCTCTCCACACCACCTTTTTTGAACTGGCCAGTTCTGCCCGTACGCTTAGCCTGAGAAATCCTTTTACGGTAGATATAGATTTAGCCGGGCTGTCGGTAAGGATGGATACCATGCGTATTGAGGCGGATGACGGCACAGCGCTGGAACTGGCGGCTGAGTATACCGATTCGCTGAATCAGCGGGGATACCTGCTGGGGCACGAGCTGAACCTGACAACCATACAAAACATGATGCTGGGGGAAGCCTATGTAAAAGGTATACTGTCGGGAGATATGAGGTTTAACCGTTCCGACACTACGTTATCTGCTTTGGGAAGCCTGATGATTTCGCAGTTGGATTATCAGGGTACCCAATTCGATACCCTTAGATTCAGTCTCGATATCGGAGAGGGAAAACTGGCGGGTGGAATGGAGGCGATTTATGAGCATCAAAAGCTTATTGAAGGGAAGCTGCATATGCCGTTTGAACTGGGGAACCCGGAAGAGTTTTCGCCCGAGTTTTTTGAGCGTCCCGTAGAGGGATATCTGAGAGTAAATGCCATTTCACTGAACCGGTTCGGAGCACTGCTCGAACAGTACGGAATAGACAATACGCAAGGCATCCTTCAGTTCACCAGTACCCTGCGGGGCACAGCCGGAAGCCCGGAATTTGGCGGCGCCTTATCGTTAAATAATGCGGTGCTATCGGGCGTAGAGGTAGATTCCCTGAGTGCAGGCCTGGATTACAGCCACGATACTTCGCGCCTGCTGCTCAACGCTTCGGTGAACTCGCTCGGCCAGAATGCAGCCGACATAGAGGCTGAAATCCCGTTTTATCTTGATCTCAAGAGGCTAGACGTTAACCTGCCGGGCGAGACGGACAGTATCTTTGCCGATATCCAAACGAACAACTTTAACCTGGCTGCATTGAATGATTTTGTAGATCAGCAGCAGGTCCGTGAAATAGAGGGGCAGCTGAACGGAAACGTCCGCATAAGGGGGCCGAGAAACAATTTGCAGGCTCTGGGTACATTTGTTCTGGACAAAGGGGCTTTCCACTCTGTACAGGCGGGAATAGATGTAGACCGTATTCATTCGTTGGTTCTGTTTGAACCGGGTGTGATAAGGCTTTCCGAATTCAGGGCCGAAAGTGGCAGGGGATATGTGGATGCCAGAGGAACCCTTGAACTGGCCCGGCTGTTACCGGGGGAAATGAATTTTAGTATAGAGGCCCGAAACTTCAGGGCTGCGAATACAGCCAATTACAGCGCCATTATCGATATGGATACCAGGGTGGCGGGCACATTCACCCGACCGGATATTGCGGGAGAGCTGACACTGGTGAACGGATTCGTAGAGCTGAGTAACTTCGGAGAGAAGTCGGTAGAAAATGTAGAGCTGGATGATACTCTTGCAACAGAAACCGACACTGTATCGGTATACGATTCACTCAGCATAGGTATGAATGTATCCTTCGGCCGGGGATTTTACATAAGAAACCAGCAGTATCTGGAAATGGAGATCGAACTGGAAGGAGAGGTAGACTTGCAGAAAAAGGAAAATGAAGAATTGCAGATGTTCGGCTCGCTGAACACCGCGGGCGGTTATGCCGAACCGCTGGGCAAACGCTTTGAACTGGAAGAGGGCGCCATAGCGTTTGCAGGCCCCCCCGCAAATCCCGAGCTGAATATCAGAACCCTGTACGAGCCGCCCCAGCCCGAAGAGGAGGTCAAAATTTGGTATATTATTGAAGGCACCGTCGAAAACCCGCAGTTCAGATATGAAAGCCAACCCGATATGGAACTGGAAAACATCATCAGCTACACCCTGTTTGGCCAGCCATTCTATGCCCTGGATTCCTGGAAGCAAGTTGTGGCCTCCTCAGGAAGCGGCAATACAACGGCTGCCGATATCGCCCTGGAAGTACTCATGGACCGGGTGGAGACACTGGCCACGCAGCGGCTTGGTATAGACGTTGTGCGCATCGACAACATCCGGGTAGGCAATGAAAACGGAACGGCTATTACAACAGGCTGGTATCTCAACCCGAGGGTATTCTTTGCCATCCAGAACATTATCACAGGGTCTGCCCCCGATACCAGCTTTTTGCTGGAGTACCTGCTCAGCGAGGACCTGAAGCTCATCATCTCTCAGGGCAACGATTCGCGGCAGGGGATTGACCTGCGATGGAAGTTTGATTATTAGAGGGTTCTGCCACAGAGAAGACGCAGAGTTGCACAAAGCCTCTGTATCTCTGTGATTCCTCTGTGCAACTCTGTGGTATAGCCTTTACCTTTAGCTGATATGATAACCGATTAAACTGATAACTTATATGTACACCGAGCAAGACCACCAACTGGCAAAAAAGATTCTCTCCTTCAGCTGTGAACTGGAAGAGGGGCAAAACGTACTGCTACAACTCATCGGGCTCAACGGCATCGGCCTGATGAGAGCTCTCGTCCAAACAGCGCGGGAGATGAACGTAAACCCTTTTGTACAGATAGAAGACACCGAGATACAGCGGCTGCTTGTAGAAAAGGGAGACAGCGCGTTTTGGAAAAAGCAGGCAGAGGCCGATCAGCTTCCGCTGATGAAACAGATGGATGCTTTTGTAGGCATACGGGCCTCCGAAAATATATACGAGCAGTCGCGGGTCAGCAAAGAAGCGAATCGCGCCTATGCAGAAGAGTTCCTGCAACCGGTTCATTTCAAAGAGCGCGTAAACAATACCAAATGGGTAGTATTGCGCTATCCTTCACCCGCATTCGCCATGAACGCCAGGATGCCCACCCACACATTCAATGAGTTCTATTACAAAGCCTGTTTGCTGGATTACAGCCGGCTGGCGGAAGCTATGAAACCACTTGAGGAACGGCTGCGAAACACCGATATGATAGAACTGAAAGGAAAGGGTACCGATATCCGTTTTTCCGTAAAAGGGCAGAACTGGATTCCCTGCTTCGGTAAGCGGAACATCCCCGACGGAGAGCTGTTCTCATCTCCCTTACTGGATTCGGTAAACGGAGAGATCACCTACGCCCCTTCGGTATACCAGGGCAAGCCGTTCGAATTTGTAAAGCTAAAGGTGCGGGAGGGAAAAGTCGTCGATTTCGATTCTTCTAACAACGAACAACTGGAAGAGATTCTGGATACGGATGAGGGCGCCCGCCGGTTCGGCGAGTTTAGCTTTGGGCTCAACCCGATCATTGAGCAGCCGATGTACGATATCCTGTTCGATGAAAAGATTTACGGGTCCAACCACCTGACCCTCGGCAACGACTACGAAATGGCTTCCAACGGCAACGAAAGCAGCATCCACTGGGATCTGGTCTGCATCGGCGCCGACGTATACCTGGACGGGGAAAAAGTCCGCGAGGGACGTACATTCATTACGGAAGACCTTCAGGGGCTGAACCCGGAGAACCTGGTATAACCGTTGGCGGGCGCGGATTAGCGCGGACAGATAAGGCCACAGATTGGCACAGATAGGGCATTCCTGCAGAACGGGCATGTTGCCCGTTCACCCCTAAATCCCCTGAAGGGGACTTTGGTTGTTAGCTCGTATTACGTAAAGAGGTTGCTTCTGTGTGTACGGTCTCTTTTCGGTAGGATGCATAACTCAGATCCGGCACAGATCCAAAAGTCCCCTTCAGGGGATTTAGGGGCCAAGCCGGCATGAGGGGACGCTCGCGCATAGAAGCATAAAGCTTCGCAATAGAAATTGTATGTACTTCGTATTGGGTCCGTTTTGCTTCGCATCATCAGCCCATACGCAATACGTAACCTAACTTATGAACAAAAACATGGCGTGGTTTTATTTAATTGTAGCGGGAATCTTTGAAATAGGATGGGCCATAGGCCTGAAATATACGGAAGGCTTCACCAGGCTCTGGCCCAGCATCTGGACAGCAGCGTCTATGGCCGTCAGTGTGTACCTGCTGTCGAAAGCCTTAAATACCATTCCCGTTGGAACCGGTTATGCCGCATGGACGGGTATCGGGGCGGTCGGAACGGCTATACTCGGCATTATCCTGTTCGACGAGCCTAAGACGCTGGCCCGGATCCTTTGCATCGGGCTGATCGTGGCGGGAATCGTCGGGCTAAAGTTCTTCTCTGCGGAGGCCTGATCGGTTAGGCAAGTTAGCGGCAGAAAGCGGGAGCTTAGCGTAAAGAGGAGCCTCCCGTTGCCCTGTTGGCCGGTGCAATTATTGTTTTGAGCCCCGGGAGGATGACGCTCTGGCCTTATGGAA
>CALJMB010000139.1 GCA_937982515.1 uncultured Balneolaceae bacterium | reverse complement strand
ATTTCTTGAAGCCCAGATACATTCTAACGGCGTAGCGGAAGTTCTCTTCAGGCATATCCTCATCTACTTCAAAATTATTTTCCGCTACTTTTATCTGTTCATCAATCTCTTTATCAGTTACAGCCTCCATCTGCCGGTACACCTCACCGATATATTCCCGGTTAACTTCCGGGCCGATAATCCGGGTGAAGGCTGCCTCATCCGAAAGGGTATCACCCATACCGTGCATTTTCCCTATGGCAGCGATCTTCATTTTTTTCAGCTCGGAAGCAGCACGGGCAGCGCGGCTCCAGTCTGCGACAAACTCTTTGAACTCGCCGGACTTCCAATCGGCAGAAATTACCTCAAACCGATCCCCTGCGGTACGTATAATGGCATTGGCCATATCCTGGGCGCCGTGAATGCCCTGGTTATACGTAAGGTCATCCATATTCCAGTCCGGAGTTACCTCGGGTACCGGCTGAATATTTGCCAGTAAAATGGGCAAACTATTCTTTTGCAGAGCGCGTACGGTACGCATGGCCGGGCCGTAGGTAAGCATCACAATCATCACCCCGTCCAGCCCCTGATGGTTAAAATCTCCTAAAATTTCTTCAATGTCCTGACGGTTTCTGGCTGCTCTCGGAAAGCACCATTCGGCTACATCAGAAAGTTGTTCGCATACTTCTCGTGCATATGTTTCCTGCCGCTTGGTTATGCCCGGTAAAGATTCATCATACAGTTCCTGCATGATTCCTAATAAACCGATCCGGGGCTTCCTTTTTTCTATCATCTGTTTTGTGTGTTGTTGTTTAGCGGTTAAGATGTTTTAGGAGAGTGTCCCCCCCCTTTGAAGGCAGGGCTGTTAAGTTCTAGCAAAAATCACATCTCCGTCCCAAGCTCCTGCTTGGGATCCGCCGGCTGGCGGAGAAGCTCTGCTTCCCTTTACTTGCCTTAGTGGAAGCGGAGCTTCCGGTCGTATGCACCGAAGCAGAGCTTCGGCACAAGATGAAAGTCCCCCTTCGAAGGGAGACTGTATCGTGCCAATTTTTTATTCAACTGCTAAATACATTTATTGTTTATTAAAAACTCATTTCTGTCCATAGTAAGCATCAGGACCGTGCTTACGCTCGTAATGTTTTTTGATTAAACTTTCTTTTAGCCTGGGTGCATCGGGATTGATCTGAAGGGCCAGATAAGCCATCTTTGCAACTTCCTCTAATACGGCGCTGTTGTATACTGCCTTTTCGGCTGTTTTTCCCCAGGTAAAAGGGGCGTGATTGGCCAGCAGAACCATTTCGACTTCCTCATAGGAGATACCGCGATCTTTAAAAACATTCAGGATCTGGTGACCCGTCTGCCTTTCATAATCGCCTTTGATCATTGCATCACTCATGGGAGGAGCACAGGGAATGTCCTCTGCCAGGTGATCTGCGTGTGTAGTACCCATGACAGGGATATCCCGCTGGCTCTGAGCCCAGGCAGTAGCATAGGTGGAATGGGTGTGGACAATGCCACCGATATTCTCCCAGTGTTTGTACAGAACAGCGTGGGTTTTGGTATCGGAAGATGGATTCATCTCCCCTTCCACGACCCGGTTGTCGAAATCCACAATGACGATATCATCCGGACGAAGCTCATCATAGGGAACCCCGCTGGGTTTGATGGCAAAAACTCCTTCATCCCGGTCTGCGGCACTGGCATTTCCAAATGTAAACAAAACCAGTCCCAATTCGGGCAGCTGCATATTGCTTTCGTAAGCCGTTCTCTTTAGTTCCTTAAATTTACTACTACTCATGGGTAACTGCGCGCTCTGTCGATGTTTCTTTAGTTCTGTTTTCAATGATCTTGCCGAAAGATTTGTATCGCTTATACATACCGGCATACCTTTCTGCCCGTTTTTTATCGGGCTGGTAGGTCGTTTCAAATCCACTGCCCATGGCTTCTTTGGCTTCCTGTACACTGCCGTACAAACCGGCGGCTGTTGCAGCAAAAATGGAAGCGCCCAGGGCGCAGGACTGCTCCGACCGGGTAATCTTTATGGGCATATTTAAAATATCTGCCAACGTTTGCATAACAAACGGAGATTTTTTTGCCACCCCGCCCATTCCGATGATTCCTTTTATGGGAATGCCTTCGTCAACAAACCGGTCCACAATCATTTTGGCTCCGAAACAAGTAGCTTCAACCAGTGCCTTAAAGATCTTAGGGGCATCACCGCTCAGGTCCAGTCCCTCAATTGCCCCTTTCAGGGCCTGATTGGCATCGGGAGTTCTTCTTCCGTTGAGCCAGTCCAGTGCAAGGACTCCGGTATCCACTTCATCGATACTCCATGCTGCCTTTGACAGTTCAGGAATAATTCTATCCGTCGCTTCACGAATGAGCTGTTCCTTCTGGTTTTCGTCCAGCAGGTCGCTCTTTGCAAGAACATGTTTCAACGGCCAGGCCAGCACATCCCGGAACCAGGCATAGACGTCACCAAAAGCAGACTGCCCGGCTTCCATACCCACCATTCCCGGAATGATGGAGCCTTCCACCTGTCCGCATATTCCCGGCACGAGTTTATCTTTCACCTCTCCGGTGGGAGCTACCAGCATGTCGCAGGTTGAGGTTCCCATGACCCGGCACAGATAGTAAGGCTCAATACCGCCTCCCACGGCTCCCATATGGGCATCGAAGGCACCAACGCCGATCACCACATCTTCAGGCAGCCCTGTTTTAGCCGCCCATTCAGGTGAAATGGTTCCCGCCGGATGATCGGCCGTATAGGTATCTTCGTACAGGCGGGACCGGATCCCGGATAAAAGAGGATCAAGCTTTGTAAGAAATGCTTCATCAGGCAGGCCGCCAAACTCTTCATGCCACATGGCCTTATGCCCTGCCGCACACCGGCTCCGCTTCATCCGGTGTATATCGCTGCCGCCTGACAGCTCAAATGGAATCCAGTCACACAGTTCCACCCAGGAATAAGCTGCTTCACGTATCGATTCATCCACTCTGAGTGTATGCAGAATCTTTGCCCAGAACCATTCGGATGAGTAAACGCCGCCTACGTATTTGGTGAAATCCACTCCGCCCCAGTTCCTGGCCAGATGGTTTATCTCTTCAGCTTCCTTAATAGCGGTATGGTCTTTCCAAAGGATAAACATCGCATTGGGGTTCTCCGCAAACTCATCAGTCAAAGCCAGCGGAGTGCCACCGGCATTTACCGCAACCGGAGTTGACCCTGTCGTATCGACTGATATGGCTTTTATATTTTTTACCTGATCGGCCGAAACTTTCGACACAACTTCCTTTAATGTGAATTCGAGCCCTTCCAGATAATCCTTCGGATGATGGCGGAACTGATTCTCCGAAGTATTACAGTACAGTCCTTTATTCCACCTGGAATAGAAATGAACCGCTTCGGCGAGTTCTTCACCCTGTTCACTGACAAGAACCGACCGCACCGAATCTGTCCCGAAGTCGACACCAATTACATATTTCTTTTCACTACTCATAGAACAACATTACTTTTTACAGCCATTCCGGATTTGCATAAGCAAATTGATCCCTGCATTTTATTAAGTGTTATCTTAACACTTTTTTATATTTCTTACAAGTACTCATCCTCCGGCAGAACATGCCGGACGTTTCGCCCTCCTGTTTTGTGGACCTGTTATGGTTTGAGAGGTTTGAAGATAAGACTGTCTCCATTGTTTACCTTTTCCAGGTACTTATCCTGATCAAATTTATAAAGATAAGCCCCCTTCTTGGAGTACTTCTTCTGTTTCTCATCGGTTTTAAA
>CALJMB010000138.1 GCA_937982515.1 uncultured Balneolaceae bacterium | reverse complement strand
AGTGGTCAGTGGTCAGTGGTCAGTGGTCAGTGGTCAGTGGTCAAAGCTGGCCGGTGCCGGCAGCCATGTCAAGACCTAATTTCAATCTTTGCTGTTTCTCTCAAGACTCAAGACTACCACCCATTGCCCCATCAAACCCACCCTCTCCTACGCGTGAAGTTTCGGAGAGCAAGCCTTGCCTGACATAGCTGGTTTAGGGTAACTGATCACTGTTCATTGATCACTGCGTCACTGCCTTTTCACTTTTCACTTCTCACTTCTGTCCACTCAAGACCCACGACTATTGAACTTTGGAAAAGCCTTACTCCTTATGCATATTTGTAGCGTATACAAACAAATTCATTAACTCTATGTCTCCTAAAAAGCGTCTAAAAAGAATTCTGCCCCACATCCGCCGTAACAGTACGGGGAAGGCTAAAAAGCCAGGCTCTGCACCGGGAACCATTCAACACATAGGCCGCAGGCAGGTTGAAGATATCAAAATTACCGTTTATGATTTTGATGAACATCATGCCGATGAAATTCATATTGACAATATTGAAGAGTGTAAGCCTTATCTGGACAGCCCTTCCAAAACATGGGTCAATGTTTGTGGTCTGCACGATGTTGAAAAGCTAACATCTGTATGGTCTTATTTTGATCTGCATCCCTTGATCCGGGAAGATATTGTCCATACCTCACAGCGTCCCAAAATGGAACATTATTCAAATAACATCTTTTTTGTACTCCGCATGCTTCACTATGCCGGAGAGGAACAGGGGCTGGAGGCAGAACAAGTCAGTATCGTGCTGGGAAAAAACTATGTTCTTTCATTTCAGGAAAGTGATAAACCCTACTTCGAACCCGTCATAAAGCGCCTGAAAGTTGATCAAAGCCGCATGCGTAAACTGGGGCCGGATTATCTCACCTATGCCTTGATCGATGTCATAGTAGACTACTACTTCAAAGTCCTGGAAGTGCTGGAAGAGTATATGGAAGACACTGAAAACAAGCTCATGCAAAATCCGGATAACAACACCCTCCGACAAGTCCATGTGCTTCGACGTGAAATAGTTTTCTTCAGAAAAACAGTGTGGCCCCTGCGTGATACCATAAATTCCACGATAAGAGACGAATCCCCTTTTATCGATGAGACTACGAACATCTACCTGCGTGACGTCTATGATCATGTGGTACAGATTATCGACAATATTGAAAACTATCGCGATATGATCATGAGTATGCATGACACGTACATGTCTCACATCAGCAATAAGATGAATGAGATTATGAAGGTGTTGACGATTATTGCTACCATTTTCATTCCGCTTACGTTTATAGCCGGAATATACGGGATGAACTTCGACCCTGAAGCCAGTCCCTACAACATGCCGGAACTTAAATGGTACTGGGGATATCCAACCATAGTGTTGCTTATGCTGATCTTAGCAATCTGTATGGTAATTTATTTTAAGAAAAGGGAATGGCTGTAGTACGCAGCTCCGGAAACAAAAACAGGTTAAACGTCTATCATTACAGAGAGTTAACGGTATGAAACCTATCTGCCATGGAAAATATTAAGATCCTCGTCCCGCTCGATTTTTCCGACATTAGCACACAGGCACTCCACTCCGCCCAGGTAATGGCCCGCCTATTCGGTGGAACAATCACCCCGTTCCATTCCTATCTCCCTGTAAGCGATATGGATAACTCCTACATGTTCGGCGCTACAGGCATGAGCGCTCCTCATATTAACAACTATGAAGAAATCGAATCCGTACTGATAGATCGGTTAACAGATATTGCCAACACAGAGATAGAAGAGCGGTATCTCTCCACACCGGTCGTAGCCATTGGTAACCCGGCCCAGACCATAGCAGAAGAAGCCGATGCATACGATATGATTGTCATGAATACGCATGGCCGAACAGGCTTTTCACGTTTTTTTCTGGGGTCCGTAGCCGAAAAAGTGCTGAGATTGTCCAGTGTTCCCGTGCTGGTGGTTAATAAAGACAGGGAACTGGATAAAATTGATCGCATTATGCTTACCACAGATTTTTCCGAACGTTCTAAAGAAGCTTTCCCCATAACCAAAGAGATTGCTCAAAAAGCACAGGCCAGCGTTGAATTGGTGCATGTAATCAGTTACGATTCTCTTCATAACGACACGGGCGATGAATCGGTTATTACCCTTCGCGAACAACGGCTCAAGGTTCTGGCAAAAGAAGAGTTCTATGAGATCGGCGATCTGGTTGAGACAAAGGTTATCGTCTCTTCCGGCACACCCCACGATGCTATTGTCAGTTATAATCGTAACAATCCCCATAGCCTTATCATCATGTCTACTATAGGCAGAACGGGCATTGACTATCTGATGATGGGAAGTACCACCGCCAACGTGGTGCGGCATGTGCAAAGCGCTGTACTGAGCATCAATCCGCGTGTGAAAGAGAAGAAAAGAAACAGTTCAGGTAAATGAGCCTGTTGCGGCCGGACGTTTGCCTCTCTTTGGAAGGAGCAGAGGTGTTCCAGAGTCGAGGCACCTACTTTGTGATGGCACTTTGTGATGTGGGAAGTCTGGAGACTTCCCACATCACACATCACATCACGGTGTGGGTGGGACTTCCCACATCACGGCGAGAAGAAGTCTCCCCCTCTGGGGGAGAGCTTTAAGCGTCCTTTTCTCATTCCGAATCATATTTAATCTAATACATGCCTATTCTTATCCCTGCCATGACGCTCCAGCGGGTTACTTCTTCCAGAACCACCTCACTTCCGTCACCATAATCGTACAGCTGATTCTGATCATCCCACATACCGTATTGAACACCCAGGTCAAAGGTCAGATTATCGAACAGCCGGGCGCTGAAGCCTCCGCTGTAGAATTCCCGGGTGGCATCGATCCCGCTTTGAGGGCTGGGAAGGTAGCTATAGCCGATGCGTGGGATAAAGAAAGGAGATGCCTCAAACTCCAGGCCCGCCCGTACATTTATCACATCCTTCAGGTTTGACTCAACGGCCCGGTTGATTTCACGTTCCTGGTTTCGGAGCTGTATATCTCCAAAATCAATCTTCCCCTCGGTATAGCGAACCCGCTCTCCGGCAACTGAAAGGGTGAAACCGCCGAGGTTACTCAACGTAAGTCCGGCATTTAAACGGGAGGGACGGGTGACGGTGTATGAAAATCTGCCCGGCGCTTCATCAAAGTATTCCACCCCGTTGTCAAATATGGTTGAGATTGATGTATTGTAATTCTCTTCAACCGACATTTTGCTTTTGAACTGATAACTTCCGCCTATGCTGATGGCAGATACCGGCTGGTAGACAACGCCCACCCGGGCGCTAAAAGCCGTGATGTCGGCATTGATTACATCTGTGCTCAATATATTGTCGATGTCTGTATCGCCCTCTTCCGTAGGAATAAATTGAAAATTATAGTCATTATTATTGTCCGTCTCCAAAAAGGCCCGCTCGTAAGCATAGCTTCCGGCTAATAAGCCTACAGAAGCGCCAATCATCAATCCTTTCTGTGCTTCGGTGGCGAAAAAGGCAGAGTACTCGCCCAGCGTGCCCCGCTCCGTCAGCTCTACATCCTGTCTGATTCCAGGATATCCATCAAACCCTATGCGAAATATGGAAGAGGTGTTGGCATAAGAACTATCTGTCGTTGCAAAATCAATGGCATATACATCGAACGCCGCAAAGAAGAGGCTGTCATCGGGTGTAATATTGTAAAAGTCGGTCAGAGTAGACTGGTTATTGCGTCCGCCGGCAGCAAGCGCCCGGTTAAAATCGGTAGTCTGGCTGTATCCCCCTCCTATTACCAGGCTTCCACGGATAGTTGGCACCTTGTATACAAAGCCAAGGTCGCTTACACCTGTTTGGGAGTCATCAAAGTCTGTAGTATTGCCCAAATAGGTACCTTGCTCGCTGACAGTCCGGTTACTGAGCCCGAACGACATAAAACCCTCTTTAAATAAAGCCATTGAGGCCGGGTTTTCCTGGTAGGTACCGAACCCGTTTGCCTGGCTGACACCGGGAACTACAATGCTGACCGGATCGTATGAAGGGTATTGCAGGCTGTAGCGCAACACATCATCAGCGCTCTGGGCATGAGCCATAAGCGGTGAGAGTCCTGCAGATATAACTATCAGTGCTGTTGGGATCCATTTCTTAGACATACCTATAGTACCTGTGTGAGATTAGAGTAGTGTTATTACCCGTTCATTCGCGTGGGCTGCAAGAGGGTCGCCAAAGCACTCCTGACCACTTTCGGGGGTGCTTTAGCGTATCGGCGGCAACGAACTCATGGCCTTTTTACCGGCAATGACACCAGATGATTCTGTTAAAAAGCTCTTTTTATTGCCTGAACTGTCAGTTCCCCCTGCTCCGTGAGGATGACGACCGGCTGCTGCTATTTGAAGTCGCTCTCGACCGGGGCGCAGGATTAGAACTGCTTCTCGTTACAGCGGGCCTGCTCGTCGTGCTCTGAGGCCTGCTGATGATAGTACTCCTTGTAGGCGTCTGTGGACGAAAGATATTGTTAGATTTAACCGATGAATTATCGCCTCTGCTTCTGTAGATGCGTATGGAGTTATCAGGTGTACTGCTGTTGAAAAATTTGCCGACACGCCCAAAAAAGCTTGAGCGGTTGTTGTCAGAGTCTACCTTTGGCTGAACAGCACGTTGCCGGCTGATTTGAGACCTGATCACAGCCTCATCTACCGCAGTGGGATTCGCTACGTTATAGTTTATCTGTTGCGTCCCTCTGCTCCGGATAGAGCTGGAAGACGTCTGTCGGGTTCCGGGGCGTTCTTGTACGGTACCCCGGGCGCGTTCATTTGATCCTGAACGCGGGCGGCTCTGAATATCTATCCTGTTAGTTCCGCGCGTTACGGGCTGCTGAATCCTGGGTGTGCCTTGCTGTACAGCACCCCTGCTTGTACGGGTTGCGCCGGTACTTCTGATTCGCGTCTGGGTTGATGAAGACTGCCGGGTTACAGACCGGTCCCGGCTGTCGCCCCGGTTATTTACGTTTGCCACTCTGTCGGTGCCGATACTCCTGGGGCGATACGTTCGGGAGCCGATGTTGGATTTAGAACCATCAGAACCATAATAGCCACCGTAGTAGTATCCATAACCATATTTATAAGGGTGATAATAGTATCCCCAATATGGGCCGTAAAGGAACCCTCTGTAGGCATAAAACGGACTGCCCCAATATATATCGAAGGCAAAGAAGTTATGGTGGAATCCTAAACCGAAATGTCTCCATCTCCACCGTGATGAGAAATAGAAGGGATCGTGGAACCCTGCGTAACCGTAATGGAACCTGCTGTAATGGTCATACCAGGGATTGTTAAAGTAATAAGAGGAACCGGTGTACGGACTGCAGTAGCAGGAAGACCACCAGTTGGCTTTGTCATAATCTTTGTAGTAAAATGAAGTGGCATAGCCCCCCTCTTCATCCTGGTAATATTCGGCGGACTCGTCAGTATTGCCATCCCAGGCATATCCTTCTGTAGATTTTCCATCTGCAACTCTGCTTACCCCCTGGCTGTACTGTAATTGGGTGTAACAGCCGGTTAATGCCAATGCCATAGCAAGGGTAACGACAATAGTTTTAACTGATTTCATAACAGCCTCCAAGGCTATGAGCCTCTTTATGATAATTTTTAAACGTTCTTTACTACACCTGATCCTCAATTCTACTTTATGGTATCAGTAAAACGCAGTACATACAATAACATTATCATGTGAGTAAGAAATTTTTGGCGGGCATTCAGGTCTAGTCGTCCCAAACTGCAAGGGATATTCACAGGTAAGTATCCCCTGCACCAGTATTGATAACCCGAATCCGTGAATAATCGTTCTGCCAGAGGCAGACGGCTACATCTCTTATATCTCTCCTTTCAGGGACTTGGCTATGACCTCTGCCTTTGAATTCACATGCAGTTTCTTATAGATATTGCGTATATGAGCCCTGACCGTGTCGATAGAAATGTCGTATCGGTCGGCAATCATCTTATAACTGAGCCCGTCGACCAGCCCGTTGACTATGTCGTGCTCACGCGGCGTGAGTTCGGAATCAGCATTCCTCTTCGGGGCATTGTCCTGAAAGTGGTTAATCACCTTACGGGCTATTTGCGGAGACATAGGGGCACCGCCTTTCAGCAACTTCAAAACAGAGTCTTTGATTTCGGGCAGCGAAGTATGCTTCAACAAATATCCTGATGCGCCGGCACACAGAGAATCAAAAATCTTGTGTGAATCATGGTAAACGGTAAGCATGATTATTTCAATCTCGGGATATTTCTCCTTTATGATGCCTATTCCTTCAATTCCGGACATACCGGGAAGTTGTATATCCATCAAAATAACATCGGGCCGCTGATGTTCTTCCAGGTGCTCCAGCATTTCTTCAACCGTATCTACGGCTACCGGGCACCGGAGTTCTTCCTGCATATCCAGATACCGCTGGATTAAATCTCTTATCTTTCTGTTGTCTTCTACTATACCTACTACGGGAGCCATAATGCCTTATTTAATTATCCAGGTAATGTATATGTGTTCTGAATTCTGCATCCTGTTTCCGGAATAAGCGAACGATGACCCAAAATGCACAAAATTCTGATGTCACAGACCCGGGCGTTTTGAATTTTGGACACTAAAATTTTAAGCTTTATACTCGCTATCTACTCTTACCATGCACATGAACAGTAAATCCTGTTTCATTTCCGAAATTAACATTTGCTTTGATTCGTTGCGCCCGCATCTTGATGTTACGTAATCCGTGTCCCGTCTTTCGTTCGGGTTTGGGCCCGCTGCCATTGTCCCGGATAAGCAGATCAAAAGAACCGCTCCGGTTTTTTAATATAACCTCCACCCTCGTTGCATCAGAATGCTTCGCAATGTTATTAATTGCCTCTTTGAATATGAGGTAAAGATTTTCTTTCAGGGGGACGGTCAACTTTTCCTCCATATCTAAATGGTCGAATTCATATACTACTTCTTTATGGGGAAGCACATTGTTCGCATAATCCTGCATCCGGTCTGTCAGATCACCCAGTGTATCGTTACGGGCATCTATAGACCAGACTATGTCATCCAGGCTGGAAACAATCTTCCTGCTTTGGATACCTATCTGTTTTAGAGGGTTTGCCAGTTTACTGTCTGTACCCGTCGCCTGCAAAAAATCGGACTGTAAAGCTATTTCTGTCAGCGCGGAGCCTACATCATCGTGCAGGTCGCTGGCGATGCGTACCCTCATGCGTTCAATTTCGACCATTTTACGCACCCGGTAATAATGATATACAAAGAAAATGATTCCCATAATTACGGCCAAAACGGCCAAAATAAACCACCATTGCATCCAAAATGGCGCCAGAACCGTAATGTTGAGTGAGGCGGTTTCCACGCTCCAAAATCCATCACTATTCCGGGCCCTTACCTGGAATACATACTCACCCGGCAGCAGAGTAGAATAACGAACCGAAGGCCATCTTGTTCTGTGCCATTCTTTTTCCGCCCCTTTCAGCCGGTATTCATATACTACCTGATTAGGAGCACTTAAACTTATGCCTATGAAATCGAACCTTACATTGTGGTTATCGCTGCCGACTTTCAGCCCTCCTTCATATTCAACCGGCTCTCCTGATACTTCGACATTTTCTATGTGTACCTTCGGGGGTGCGTCATTCATCCTGGCCAGCCCTGGGTTAAACCGGGTTAACCCGCCAACTGATCCAAACCAAAGGTTGCCTTCTCTGTCCTTAAATCCTGCTCCGACATTCATTTCGTTGGCAACGAGTCCCTGATTCTGTGTGATTAGCTTAAAAGCCGTCATCTGTTCTTCAGGACTCCCGACAGACTTATACTGGTCGTAGTCAAAACGGATTACTCCTTTATTAGTACCTATCCAAAAGATTCCTTCATCATCCTGAAGTATGAAGTAACCCACCTCGTCCGGTAAGCCTTCCCGGGTGGTAATAGTTTCTGTAATGGTTCCGTTTTCATAAACTGCCAGTCCGCCATATGTTGTAAACCACAGCCTTCCCTCCCTGTCAGACAGGATATCCAGGACACCGTTGTTCGGGAGCCCTTCTCTGATGGTATAATTGGTAAATTCTCCGTCCTTATAGCGGCTTACCCCCCCGTAGGTTGCAAACCAACAAGCCCCGTCTTCCGACTCTTCTATTGCCATCACCATATTATTCGCCAGGCCGTCTTCTTTCAGCAACTGAGTAAATGTATTGTTCTCAAATCTAAGAACACCTTCTCCATAGGTTCCGAGCCAATAACCTGTTTGATCCCGAGACTCCAGCACAGTTCTGATCTTCCTGTACGGCAGTTCCGTTTCGTCAAAATTATAAAATCTGTTGTCATCGATTATACTCAGGCCCCACCTTGTACCTACTAACAGGCGGTCCTGGCTATCCGTGGTAACACTGTACACCTTGTTGTCAACCAGGCCGTCATTCTCACTGAAGGTCACGAATGTCTCTCCATCAAAACGGGTAAGGCCGCCACCGTAGGAAGATATCCAGTAGTTACCTTTTTGGTCCTGGGTTATCGAGGTAATTACATTATTGGGGAGCCCTTCTTCAATAGTATAATTTTCAAAATGATTGCCAAAGAATGCGTTTAATCCCCCTCCGAAGGTTCCGAACCATATGTTCTGCTCTCTATCGAACAGAGTTGAATAAATAATGTCATTGGAAAGCCCCTGCTCCACTGTGTAGTTAGTAAATGAAGTACCATCGAAATAACTGGCTCCTTCTTCTGTGCCTATCCAGAGGTTTCCCTCATTATCCATTGACAGGGACTGGATCCGGTTGTTAATAAGCCCGTCCTCTTCCTTATAATTGCTGAATGTTCCGTCAGCGTAGTGGCTGAGGCCGTTGCGTGTTGCAATCCAAAGACTTCCATCTTCATCGATAACCAAATCACGCAATTTATTTTCCGGAAGTCCGTCTTCTGTGGTGAAAGACCTGAAATTCCCATTTTCGAGGCTCGTCAATCCATCTCTGGTAGCAAACCAAAGCGTTCCGTCTGTACTTTCAGAGATGGAACGGACTCTGTTTCCAGCCAATCCATGGACGGAAATGTATTGAATCAAACTCCCTCTTTCATCGTAATGCCATACTCCCTGACCATCGGTAGCAAACCAAAAATCCCCCCGGCTGTCTTCGAATATTTCCAGAACTGCACTCGATTCAAGTGGAGCCAGTTCAGGGACAGTAACAATGCTGTCTTTTTCAATTGTATTTAATCCCGAACTTGTTCCGATCCATATTCTTCCCTTGCTGTCTTGAAAAAGCGAGCGGATATCATTACTGTGAAGCCCATCTTCTTCGTAGTAGTTTTCAAACTGTAATCCATCGAAGCGATTCAGCCCGTATCCTGTTGCCACCCACAGATATCCTTCCTCATCTTGTATCAGATCATTCACAACGGCCTGACTTAGCCCTTTTTCTATAGAAAAAGACCGAAAGGGTAAAAGCTGAGCCATACACCGGCTGCCGGAACCAACGATGAGTAGTATTAGAAAAAGCTGCTTCATAAGTTCAATAACGTATCATATGATAAATCTGTATGCGCATAAACGTAAGCTTAAAACAAGCCTCTCCCTGAGTGGAGAACTTCTAAAGCCCATTTCCTATTGCAAACTCAAGTTATATAACCTATCAAAACCAGGCCATGAAATGAAACCTAAAATAAAAAAAGCTCCGGGGAAGCGGAGCTTTTTTGAGGGCTACTACAATCTGGATGTTAACCTAAATAGGCACGCAAAGCAGCGCTTCGGTTGTGATGGCGCAGCTTTCGCAGTGCTTTTTCCTTAATCTGCCGCACCCGTTCACGGGTCAGGTCGAAACGTTCTCCAATTTCTTCAAGCGTCAGAGAGTGTTCCCGGCCTATTCCAAAATAGAGGCGGATAACTTCAGCCTCGCGGTTGGTAAGCTTGGATAGAGCTCGTTCAATTTCAACTTTCAGAGACTCACCCATCAGGTCATTATCCGGATCGGGCGTCTCTTCATTTTCAAGGACGTCGAGCAGGCGATTGTCTTCACCCTGTGCGAACGGAGCATCGACAGACAAATGCCGGCCAGATATTTTCAGCGTATCGGCCACTTCAGATACAGTCATCTCCAGGCTTTCCGCCAGCTCAGCGGCAGAAGGCACTCGTTCATACTCCTGTTCCAGCTTGGAAAGTTCTTTACCTATTTTATTGAGGGCTCCCACACGGTTAAGGGGCAACCGAACAATTCGGCTCTGTTCGGCAAGAGCCTGCAAAATAGACTGCCGGATCCACCAGACGGCATATGAAATAAACTTAAAGCCCCTTGTCTCATCAAAGCGTTTAGCTGCCTTGATCAGTCCGAGGTTGCCTTCATTGATGAGATCGCCCAGAGAAAGCCCCTGGTTTTGATACTGTTTTGCCACTGAGACCACGAATCGCAGGTTGGCTTTTGTAAGATCTTCGAGAGCCCGTTGGCTTCCCTTTTGGATCTCTTTTGCCAGCCTTACCTCATCTTCAGGAGTGATGAGTTTTTCTTTTCCGATCTCTTGTAAATAGCGGTCGAGGGATTCTGATTCACGAGTAGAAATTCCTGAGCTTCTTGCCACGGATTAGTTGGATTGAGTTAACATTTGTTTAGTATGGGGTGCGAACAACAGCAGATAAAAGTGAAGACGACCTTAATCCGTCATCTCTTTCAGAAATTATCAACGTATTTAATTATTTAATGTTGTCTGCCCGCAGTTCATATATCTCTGCAATATATGGTTTTAAAAAATTAATTACGAACACTCTGGTTGTTACTTTAAAACATTTTAAATGAAATGTTATTGTATAAGAAAGATTCCGGGTATAAGTTTCCTCCAATTTGGAATAATAAGGCGCTTCAATGGATGCCGTATCGTTGAATACATCCTGATTCCAAGACTTACATTTGCGGCCGGAATTCCTGGGAAAACTCACAATGGCACGAATGCATAACTGTGATTTGTACTTGTTGAAGTGAGGCTATTGCCATGATTTTCGTTAATTATCAGCAGATCTCCCTCTTTAATTAATAAACAATAGGCCGGCAGAACCCGGCCGGCACTTTGCGAATACCGCCGAATTCAGCAGGTGTTCCTACGGCTAACAGGCGCCGATAAATTGACAAATACAAAACTCTCACCGACTACCGGCCCTTTCTGACTCCGGCACACGGGCCATCTATGGCTATTACATAACAGCGGTCCATGTTATCCAATCAGGAGTGAGTTTGGCCCTGGCTTCCTTTAACCGCTTGAGACAAGGCAGCCTTGGCATTAGAAATAGCCTGATAAGAGTCTGATAAACTGGAATCCAGTAAGGTGTAACCCACTTTTATTCCCGATTCTATGTACTGGCCGTTGGATAATTCAAAAGGTTCGGAAAATTCCTTTTTCAGAGCCCTTGACCAGTGTTCAACAGCACGCCGGTCTTTGCTTTGTATTAAGAAAGCATATATATAATCGGAGTGTGACCCAACAATCCCCGGGATTCCAAAACGACTTGGGTTGATTGTGCGAACCAGATCGCACTGCATCATCTGTAAGTCTTCCAGACGAAATTTAGTGCGGATGGCCGGCAGATCGGCTAATGTGGTCAGGCCCAGCCAGGAGTGATACCGGGCATGGCCGTTGTGCTGTCTTCTTAGCACATTATCTACCGTGCGTTCCCATACATCCGGTATAAAAGCTCCATACTCGTTTGCCAGAAAGTTCTTATCTACATCAAGCTTTGGATCATTGGCTTTAATTTTCAGGCCTGCTACACGTACAAAATTAATTAGTTTATGCTTGGTAGATTCTTTGAAGATCAATGGATTTTGGTCGTAAACGAGAACCAGCCCCTGCCGGCGATCGTTCATCATCAGAGGAATGGCCATTGAAGCCCCCTCTGTATGCAACTCCCGAGGCGAGAGACGCTTGGGGTTGTTATTGATATGGATGGCAAATTCCGGTTTCCCCTTTTGAATTGCCTCATAGGCCAGGGTTCGTTCCTCCAGCGGCATTCCCAAAGGCGGTGGATTGTAGGCTTCTTTGGAATTCAGGATATTACTCCAGGAATCCATACCCCGGGCAACAAAAGAAACGCCCCCTTTGTGTAGAAAGGATTGCATGGCATCCAGCATTTTTGATATCAGTTCCATATGATGGCCCCGGGTATCCAGTACGGCCAGCTTTTCTTCATAGTCGACCCACTCTTCCTGCCGCTCGTACAGATCGCTGATTTCCAGATAGGTATTCAGCACGTTCCTGAGCGCATTGATATATGAATAGATGACGTCGCTTTTATCATCTGAAAAGATACGATTGCGAGATTCCAGCACGGTGATGGCTACGGTCTGACCATTGTTGATAAATGGCAACAGTGTTACATAGTTAACCGGAACCCCATTGTAGTAGTGGTCCAGCGATTCCCCCGGAAGGTTGGCTCCCACTTCAATAACTACCGGTTCCGTGATGTCTCTGTAGTTGTTCAGGAAATGGTTGTAGAAACCCACTCTGTCCTGAAACATCACATTAGAGAAAGAGGTAGATTTTGTCTCTAGTATAAACTGCTCTCTGGAACGATTTATCCAATACATATAAACCGTTTCCATACCGGAGGCACTTCTGAGCAGAAACATCAAGTCTTCGAGTACATGCTTGAATTCTCTGAGCGCTTTCTCCTGGCGCTTCCGCCCCATAATCTCGGTGGCAGACCGATCGCTATCCCGTGCCTGTGTATACGTATTCATTCCTGTATCTTTACTATTTAACCTGATCAGCCAATTCTTCTGCCTGTTTAATCATTTTTTCTATATTCCGGAGGCCTTTATCCCAGAAATCGGGCTGGGTGATATCCAGGCCTACCTTGCTGACAATGCGTTCCGGCCAGTCCGATCCGCCGGCTTCAAGCATTCTCAGATACTTATCTGAAAAGCCATTACTGCTATGCATGTACTCTTCATATAAAGCTAAAACCAACAATTCTCCAAACGCATATGCATAAACATAACCCGGGGTGTGCAGGAAATGAGGAATATAACACCACCAAAGATTATAGCTTTCTGTCAACTCGACAGCATCACCATATAATGCTTCCTGAGTGGTGCGCCACAGATCTGAGAACTCTTCTGTGCTGAGCTCTCCGTGCTTTCTGCGCTTTACGTGCATGGCATCCTCAAACCGGTTCATTGAAACTTGTCTGAATACGGTAGCGATGGTATCATCAATTTTACTCAAAAGCAGAGCCAGCCTTTCTTTTGGATCGCTCAACTGTTGCATGAGGTTCTGGAAAACCAGCATTTCTCCAAATACAGAAGCGGTTTCTGCCGTTGTAAGCGGCGTTCCGGACTGTAAAATTCCCTGCTTACGAGACAGGTATTGATGAACCCCGTGCCCCAACTCATGAGCGAGTGTCTGCACATCACGAATTTTTCCATCAAAGTTCATAAACACATATGGGTGGACCGATGGTACGGTACCGGCCGAATAAGCCCCTCCTCTTTTTCCCGGCTTAATAGCAGCATCAATCCACTGATGCTCGAAGAACTTGCCGGCAATAGATCCCATTTCGGGATGAAATTCCGTGTATGATTTTAATACCATTTCTTTGGCTTTATCCCAGTGAATCTCTTCCCGGCTTTCCAGCAAAGGGGCGTACCGATCGTAATCGTACAGCTTGTCATAACCAAGCAGGCGGCGTTTCAACCTGTAAAAACGCTGAACCAGCCCATAGTTGCTTGTAACGGCGTCTATCAAAAGCCGGACTGTGGCATCATCGATTTCATTAGCCAAATTCCGCGATGAAATCCAGTCAGGATAATTTCTGAGTTTGTCATTGGTATACTTATCGGCCAGAAGTGTGTTAAACACAAATGTTAATGTTCGGCTTAATTCTCTGAACTTATCCGTCAATGACGCATGTGCCCTTTTACGGAGGCCCCGGTCGGGATCATGCAATTTACTCAGCACTTCCTGTTCGGTAAGTTCCTCTCCGTCCAGCTCAAATCGGGCAGCGCCCAGAGTCTCATCAAAATAACGGTTCCAGGCACTTCGTCCCGTCACTGACTTGGCAGAAAGAATCTGTTCCTCTTTTTCACTAAGGATATGGCTCTTGTACCGACGGGAAGATTCCAGATAGTGCCTGTAATGACTCAATTCATCACTATCGATGAGCCGATCTGCCTGGCTATCTTCCATATTCAGCCACTCTACATCAAGAAACACCAGTTTCTGATGTACTTCAGACGAGAGTTCATTAGCCTGCTGTACCAACTTTCCGTTTTCCGTTTTAGAAGTGTCGACTGACCATACCAAATGAGCAAATGAGCCGATTCTGCCTATTATTTCCAAAATATCCTCGTATGCTTTCAACAACTGAGCAAATGCCCCGGCATCAAGCTGGCTGATCTTACCTTTGTACTTTTCAGCAAACGCCTCTGCTTTCTTCACTACCGCCTCGCGATCTTCTTCCAGACGGGGGTCATGTATTGATCCATACAGATCGGAGAGATCCCAGTTTATGTGCTCAGCTCCGGTCTTAGTACTTTTTTCTTCAGCCATGCGTTTTTTGAATTATCAGATTAAAATCTTTGTTATAATTTTTAAAATGTGCAAAGTATAGCGAATTAACATATATAAAATAAATACGTTCATTCAGGTTTAGCAGCATGCTAAATGTAACCATTTTCAACTCCTTTATATTCCCGATATCAGAGAATAATATGTTCTGTTCTTGTAAAAGGTATACGTGGCAGAAGAATACAATTTCAGGGTTAGCCAAACCTTGTCGATAAGGGAAATTATATCCTTTAGAGGATCGTATTTTATGTGTACAATGTTTAACTTTGATCGCGAATGATTAGTATCAGGAAATCGAAAAAAATCATTCAATCTTAACAAATGAAGGGTATTTTCACCTTCTAAGGATTTAAAAAATTACAACCATACAACCAATCCTATTTTGAAGTCTCTCGAAGCTGCATTTGGACCCAACTCCGCCCTTGTAGAAGAGCTTTACAATCAATATCTGGAAAACCCTTTATCGGTTCCGAATCATTGGAAAAATTATTTCGATGAACTGAAAGGAGTTACGGCGGCCTCTGAAACGGGGAAACGGATCGATGTATCCGCGAATGGTGCAAAACGGGCATCTCCGGCACCGGCTCAGGCAAAACGGGAATCCGGCCCTGAAGTTTCTGTAAAAGATGCCAGGCTGGAAAAAATCAAAGGTGTTTCAAGCAAAATTGTCGAAAATATGGACGACAGTCTTGAAGTACCTACGGCAACATCTATGCGTGTCCTCCCTATGAAAATGCTTATAGAAGACCGCACAATTATCAATACGCTGCTTCTGAAGCGCGGAGATCCCAAAGCATCCTTTACCCACTTTATTGCCTGGGCTATTGTCAAGGGCTTAAAGAAATTCCCAAATATGAACAGTTCCTTCACTGTTCAGGATGGTGACCCTTACCAGGTCATACCCAACCAGGTGAACCTGGGAGTTGCTGTAGATGTGCAGAACAGGGACGGAACGCGAAACCTGCTTGTCCCCAATATTAAGGGCGTGGACAAGATGAACTTTGAAGAGTTTCTGTACGCCTACTCTGAGCTCATAGACAAAGCCAGAAATGGAAAACTGCAGGTGTCAGATTTTCAGGGCACTACCATTACCCTTACAAACCCGGGTACTATCGGCACAGTCTCTTCTGTACCCCGGCTTATGAAGTCTCAGGGAACCATTATCGCAACGGGTGCGATCGACTACCCCGCCGAATTTCAGTCTATGTCTCAGGAAGTGCTAAATAAGCTGGGTATCAGTAAAGTGATGACGATCACTTCTACATACGACCACCGCATTATTCAGGGAGCCGAATCTGGTTCATTTCTCAAGTACCTGCACGAATTGCTGAATGGCGAAGATGGCTTTTATGAAGAAATTTTTGCCGATCTTGAAATCCCATATGCCCCCATCCCCTACGGCGAAGACAAGTATGTGGGACAGCTCGACGGACAAGGCGCCACACTTGAGCAAAATAAGCGGGCTATTGCTGTTATGCGCCTCATCAACATGTACCGTACCCGCGGACATGTGCTGGCAGATTTGGATCCGCTGAGCGATGAACCCGGCCACAGTCCTGAGCTTGATTTTGAGTATTATGGGCTTACTCTGTGGGATCTGGATAGGGAGTTTTACTGTGCCGGTTTAGGAGGATATGAAAAAGCTTCGCTCAGAGACATCATAAAACTGCTGCGCAGTACTTATTGTGGAAAGATTGGCGCCGAATTCATGCACTTGCTGGATCTGGATGAGCGCAAGTGGCTGCGGGAGCGCATGGAATCTACAACCAATACTCCTGTCCTTTCCAAAGAGGATAAGAAACAGATTCTACACAAGCTCAACCAGGCGATGGCCTTTGAACAGTTTCTGCATAAAAAGTATATCGGACACAAGCGTTTCTCACTCGAAGGAGCCGACACGCTTATCCCTATGATGCATCACATGCTGGAAGAAGCCGGTGAGGCTGAGGTTGAAAAAATATTCATGGGTATGGCACACCGGGGAAGGCTGAATATCCTGGTGAATATTTTAAATAAACCATACCGCAAAGTTTTTGCCGATTTTGAGGGTAATATCGATCCCGAAAGTATTCAGGGTTCCGGGGATGTGAAATACCACCTTGGAGCCAAAGGCGAGCATATTACCGCAACGAATAAAAAAGTCGAGCTCGAGTTACTGCCTAACCCCAGTCATCTTGAGGCTGTTAATCCCGTAGTTGAGGGTGCTGCCCGTGCCACACAGGATCACCTTGACAAAGAGAATCCGCAAAAAAAGATTCTGCCTGTGCTTATTCATGGCGACGCCGCTTTTGCAGGGCAAGGCGTGGTTGCAGAAACACTAAATATGTCGCAGCTGAAAGCCTATCGTACCGGGGGAACTATTCATATCATTATCAATAACCAGATCGGGTTTACTACTCTTCCTGAAGAAGGCCGTTCAACAGAGTACGCTTCTGATCTGGCCAAGATGATTCTCGCACCTATATTCCATGTTAATGGTGACAGCCCTGAAGAAGCTGTGCATGCTATACAGATGGCGCTTGAATACCGGCAAAAGTTTGGCAAAGATGTTGTCATAGACTTGGTCTGTTTCCGCAAACATGGCCACAATGAAGGCGACGAACCAGCCTTTACACAGCCGGGAATGTACAAAGAAATCGAAAATCACCCATCTGTTCGCGACATCTATACGAAATATCTGGTCCGTAAGGGGGAGCTGACAGAAAAAGAAACTGAGCAGATCTTCAAGGAGTTTGACGACCTCTTGCAGGAGGCTTTCGAAGAAGCCAAGAACTCTTCTCCCCTGGAGGTGACCGACGAAATGATGAGTCGCAGAGAGGTGCGTCAGGAGGATTGGCCGGAAGCACCCGATACAACATATTCAGAAGTGGAGATCAAGAAAATTGCAACTAAGCTTAACACCGTTCCCAAAAACTTCGATGCCAACCCCAAACTGCTCAGACAGCTGGCTAAACGTGCTGAGATTGTGCATAATAATGAGAAAAAGATAGATTGGGGCTTTGCCGAAGCCCTTGCTTTCGGATCTCTCCTTAAAAGCGGGGTTACTGTAAGGCTAACGGGGCAGGATGCAGAGCGTGGTACGTTTTCGCATCGTCACTCTATCCTCCACGGAACAGAAACTGACCAGCGGTTTATTCCCCTGAATAATCTCAGTGATGATCAGGCCACTTTTTATTCCTATAACAGTTTATTAAGTGAGTTTGCCTGTGTCAATTTCGAATTCGGCTACAGTTCTGTAAAGTTGGATGCATTGGTCATTTGGGAGGCTCAGTTTGGAGACTTCGTCAACGGAGCACAAATCCCTATCGACCAGTTTATATCTTCAAGTGAAGCCAAATGGGGGCAAAAATCCTCTCTGGTAATGACACTTCCGCATGGATATGAGGGGCAAGGTCCCGAACACTCTTCAGCCCGTCTTGAACGGTTTTTGCAGTTGTGCGCCGAAGACAACATGCAGGTAGTAAACCTTACAACACCGGCTCAGTATTTCCATATCTTGCGTCAGCATGCCAAGCAGGAGCATAAAAAACCGTTGATCATTATGTCTCCCAAAAGCCTGTTGCGTCACCCGCTTGCAACCTCTTCAACCGATGATCTTTCTAAAGGTAAGTATTATCCCTTCATTCCTGATGAGGAGGTTGAGGATAAAAAGACAATAGACCGGCTGGTCTTCTGTTCAGGCAAAGTTTATTACGATCTGTACCAGTACAGGAAGGAACATAATCTGAATAACATAGCCATTGTCCGGCTGGAACAGTTCTACCCCTTCCCCAATCTGGACGTGAGTAAAGCCCTGAAGGAATACAGTCACGTTAAAGACATTGTCTGGTGCCAGGAGGAGCCTAAAAATATGGGAGGATGGACCTTCGTATCCGCCAGATTAACGGACGAACTGAAAAGAGGACAGAAACTACGGTATGCAGGAAGGCAGGCTTCAGCTTCCCCGGCTGCCGGACAGATGAAAGTACATCTGGCCGAACAGGCCCGGCTGGTTAAAGATGCACTGGGATAAAATTAGAACAGCAGAACAAGGAATGTCGGATAAAGAAGGGCTTTGCCCCTTCATAATTCATCATTCCTTGTTCAATATTCGATATTTATCTATCTAAGCCCGTTCGGTATGCCTTTACAGATACGGCTTACGGCATCGTGGCTGTGCAGGCTCTCTTTGTGTACGCAACGTATAACAAAATCCCGGATGCGGTTTTCCTTGTCAAGCTCTTCATACAATAATCGGGCGGCATCTTCTACGAACTTTTGATATGCGGCATTCATCTCTGCAAAAGCCTGCTCATCCTCTCTTTTAACCATAACCTGAGTCTCTGTCATTAATGCAGCACGGCAGTGCCGGATAAGATCCTCGATAAATAGCTCTTCATCAAGCTCAACAGTCAGGTTGGCGATACTTCGCTGGCTGTGGGGGATGGCCGCCACACCACGGGATTCCTTTGCATGCTCGGCGAGTTCGTAAGAACACGGACAGGCACTGCTGTATTCAAAGTCCAGATGTATAAACTTCTGGAAGTTCCCTTCTCTGCTCATAGTTCCTTCAAAAGAAACACTGTAGTACTGATATCCCTCCAAACCGGAGCGCAGGCTCTCCTGTAAAACCGGATAGTTAATTGAAAGCCGAATAAAGGCTGTTTGAGTATCTAAACGCTCCCGATACGCCTGAAGCACTTCTTTAAGTTTATCGATATGAAAAACATCGTCCTTGAACTCATAAAAGGTTCGAATGATGCGGCTCATATTGATTCCTTTCTTTCCGGCATCAAGGCCTACGTAGCCATCTACAGAAGTTTCAAGAGTGATCCGGTCACCGTTAGGCCTGGAATATGTAAGAGGCAGCCTGAAATTGGAGATACCAACCTGCTGAATTGGTACATTGGCCCCCTCTATAAGAGACGAAGGCCCGTTCTGTAAATCGGGCAAACTGGCTTTATACTCATCTGAAACAGTAAAGGTTGGGTCGTAATAGTGTTTAAGTTTTGTAGAAATCATTCTTATAACTACGGTTCGATGGTTATCAGTAAATTATATAGGGATTTTTTTTCCGAAAAGGTATGGGCAATATTGGGCTGAATTTCGTTCGGTTTCCCGTAACCGGACGGAATACAAAAAGCTGCTTTCCGAACCCGCCTTTCGCACCGGCTCTTCCAATTGATAAAAGAAAGCCCTGACCAGGTTTTCCGTAGAAGGAATTATCCCATCCAGGAAATCCACATCCAGGTTTAGATTCTTGTGATCACACTTATCCAGTATCCGTTCTTTGATAATTTGTTTTAATTCGGAAAGGTCGATCACATAGCCGGTTGCATCATCCGGCTCGCCTGCAACGGTAACTTCGATGATATAGTTGTGCCCGTGCCAGTGCTTATGGTTACATTTCCCATAGGTTTCTTTGTTCCACTGCTCAGACTTGTCAGGATTATGCAATCTATGTGCAGCATTAAAATGAGCTTTTCTTGTTACGAAAACCAACAGAGACCTTTTATTTGTATTCGTGATAACTAAACAGAAGCTGCCAGATCATGGTTCCTAATCCGGCGGCAAACAACAGGTATCTCGATAACGTAATACCAACCTCCAAGCTAATGATTTTTATTAACTATATCATTTGATATATGTGAAACAAAAAGGTTACAACTTATATAATTTTCCATAAAAAAGGGGCCCCGACTCATCGGAACCCCTTTGTGATCAGCACACCTCACACGTAACATGCGAGACGTATCTTGTGTAAAAGGTATTATTATTCCCACCGAACCCACGTTCCTTCACGGGTCCAATCTTCCGTATCAAATGCCCCCCGATAGCTAACCTGATCAAAGAAGCCGTCATCGGGTGGTGTTACCCCCCCTGAGAGCGCGGGAGAGCCTTCCTGTAAAGCAAAGTTGTAAGAGGCGGGATCTACGAACTGAGGATCTGTATTTTCTAATCCAAGGTCGGCATAGTAAGGCAACGACGAACCATCATCGGTGTTACCGAAAGAAATAATACCGCCAAATGTCAACCGGGTACCTATGTTATCGGCGGTGCCATCATCCGCAACATAAATGGGATAGCCCGGGGCTTTATTAAAGTTAGCAATAATGATATTGCCGTATGCACCTTCCATGCCTTCACGCAGATAGAGCCCATAGATATCTTCACCATTTTCCACATCATTACCGTAAATGGTTACGTTGTATATCTTGGGACTGGTCGGGCCGTTTCCACCGGCACAGTTTGCCTGGTCGGCGCATCCGTCACTCTCAAAACCTCTGTTGGACGGAGTTCCTTCTGTTTGGACGCCTACCCAAAACTGTCCCCGTCCTGTCCAGCCTTGGTCATAATCAAAAGTATCATCCTGAGTGCCTTTAACGACAAGATATTTAACATCAACTGTACCTCCAAAAAGCTCAATACCATCATCTACAGATTGATATAAGTTGATGTGATCCAGCTGCGTTCCGCTGCCGACAGAATACAGGGTAAGCGCTTGCAACTCGGAACCATCGGCAATACTATAACCGGAATATTCAATTCTCACATAGCTTAGCCGGCCGCTGTTGTCTTCATCGTTGAAGCTTTCTCCTCCTTCAATATCAGCGCCATATTGAACACTTTGTTCGAGGCCTTCTATCTCGCCAAGGCCACCCGGAATATTGTTGCTGGCTTCACCTGCCATAATAATACCGCCCCAACTGGCTACCTGTTTACGCTCTGAAGTAAATACAACGGGGTTATCAGCTGTACCAACGGCTACCAGCTGCGCTGAAGGACGAGGTTCAGAAAAGTTTTGAGCATCTGCAGGCAGTGTAATAATAGTGCCCACATTTTCATTAACATTATTGTGGTAGGTAAAACTCACTTCAACCCCTTCTTCTACCGTCAAAGTTACGCCCGGTAAAACAAAGTGAGGGCCCGTCAGGGTAGTATCATTTGCCCAGGTTTCATCTTCGGCAATGATGGTGCCTGGAAGCCCCTGGTAAACAGACGGAATTTCCGGCCCCTCTCCTACCGTAAAGCTTGCGCTTGAGCTTGCAGACGATCCATCCACTTCAACAGTAACAGGTCCATCCTGAGCTCCTTCGGGAACTATAACAGTCAATTCACTGACAGAAGCCTCGGTTACCTCGGCTTTGGCATTGCCGGTGAAAGTAACGATATTTTCACTGGCAGTAGCAGAAAAGCCCGCTCCGGAAATGACTACCGATCCTCCCACCTCCGCTGAGATCGGACTGATGGAGGTGATCGTCAGCTCATCATCACCGCCACCCGTCGGACTGTCATCGCCGCCACAACCAGAAACCAGGAGTATCAGCACGAGTGTAAAGAAACCCGCAATGTTGGAAATATTAATGTTCATTGTATTTGTGTTTTGATTAGTAACAGATTGTTAGTATAGATTATAAAGGCCACTCTTTAAGAGACTGTTAATTCGATATTTACAAATCGTTATCCTTCCCAGTGCAGATCAGATGCTTGTCCGGCGCTGCCATTCAACCGCCAACTAGTCCAGGGTTTTAAAGCGACAGTGTAATGCCTAACTGGCAGACCACGCCCGGTTTGTATCTATAAGTTGTTACAGAACCCTGTTTATGCTCATAATCGTCGTTGAGGATGTTGTTAATCTCCAGGCTCAATTTTGTACGTCCAGGCCTGTAATCAATCTTAACCCCTAGATCATGAAAGGGTTGTTCATATTCGTCAAACTGCTGACCTTTTTTTCCAACGGTTACAATGCGTTCGCCGAAAGTGTTATAATTGAGGGTCATGTTCATATTTAATACGGGGATGGTGTGAAATGAAGATACATTGATGACAAACGGCGACTGGCCTACCATGGGGCGCTCCATATTGGCTACTCTATTGGCATCTTCTTTGTGCATGCGGGTTTCAGAGAAGATGTATGATGCATTGGCAACCAGCTGCCAGTGGTCAGCTATATTTTTTCGCCCTTCTATTTCTATACCATATAGATTTGCTTCGGGAGCATTATCATAAAACACCTCGTTGGCTTCTGTCAGGCGATAGAACAATTCGATGGGGTGCTCAAAGTGTTTATAAAAAGCACTGACGGCGAATAGCTCACCTGTACCAGGATAGTTCTCGAACCGAAGGTCGTAATTGGTAATACGGGTACGTTCCAACCCAGGATTACCATACACCCTCCGGCCACCGAAAAAATCTGCAAAGTTAAAGTTGGAGATCTCACGGAATTCCGGCCGGGCTAAAGTACGAGATAAAGCTGCCCTGAAGTTAGTTCTCTCACTTATTTCAAAAATAGCATTTAAAGCAGGTAAAAAGTCGGTATGCTCTACTCGCGAAACCTCTTCATAGGCGCCGCTCAGCTCCAGAGGCACATCGATGGTCTGAACAGAATTTTCAACGCGGCCACCAATTTCAAGAGATATGTTATCAACCGGTCTCCATCTGGTGCTCACAAAACCCGCAAATATAGTTTGGAATCCATCATACCAATCCGATTGATTCAGGCCAAATTGTGTGTTTTCTGTGAGTTCAAGTATACCATCGGCTATATTTTGATCAGTTAAAATATCACCGGGTGGTGCTGTTTTCTGGTCATCCGTCAGATAAGGAGCTTGCTGATCTTCGTATTCAATACGCCGGGCTGTAAACTTCCGGTCTTTAACAATGGCGTTTCCACCCGTTGATATATGCAGGAAGTCCGCAGGCCTGAACGTATATTTAAGTTCTGATACATAGTTATTATCTGTCTGATCAGAGAAGAAATGAGCATTGTTACCTCCGAAAGCCTGGAACCGGTACTCACCACCAGTAAGATTGTAGCGTGTGGTACGGCGGTCCGGACGTTTACGTACCCCGCGGTTGTAACTAATCTGACCGGAAAGCGTGGAGGCCATAAATTCCTGGAAATAGGTTTCCCCTTCCAGGGTGGCGGAAAAAATAGTTCGCTGGTCAAAATCAAGCACAGTTAACCGGTTTACCCCATTCTGATACGGTCCCTGGATAATGCTTTTACTATTATCAGTTGAATTAGAGTAGAGGGTCTTAAGCCCTATTTTGGTGACAGAAGAAGGTTTGATATACAGGTTTAACATTCCGCTAAGATCGGCCGACTCTACTCCTGAATCCTGCTTATAATCGGTAAGAAAATTGGGGGTGCCGTTACTGTTAAAAAATTGAATGAAGCGCTGTACTTTATTGGCCTGTAACTCCTGTGCAAATTTGTATGAAAGGTTACTAACCAGGCCTATAGGCATACCACCCCTGTCAAACTGGTTAGCGTAGTCAACTCTTATACTCTGTGAAGGGATTGCTGATTTATCTTGACTAATATCCCATCCGTTGTGCAGATTCCTGACTACTTCAGCAGCAATTTTCTCACTGACCCGCTGATCATGCAACACAGAAGGTAGCTTCCGTTTACCATTGTCGTATCCCAAAAAGTCTGTGCCGCTACCGGTACCCGCCAATGTATTTTCAAATGTGGAACCCGAAGTATAACTGGTTGAATAACTCAGGCTAAAACTTCTCTCTTCGGGAAATTCCCGGGTTGTGATATGTACAGCTCCACCCGAAAATTCTGCCATCTGATCGGCGGTATAGGTTTTTTGAACAACGATATTGCTTACAAGTCCGCTGCCAAATAAGTCTATAGGCGCCTCCTTTTTATCAGGATCTGTTGATGGTAATTGTGAGCCATTGAGCTGCACATTGCTATAACGGTTACCCAGCCCACGCACGAAAACATTTTTTCCACGTTGCACGGTAACGCCAGTCACCCGCTTTAAAGCGGCACCCACGTCACTGTCACCCAGCTTGGAAAGCTGTTCAGAAGATATACCATCCTGGACCGGTACTGATTTACGCTGCACCGAGAGTAAGCCTGCTTCACCGCTGCGGTCAGCATCGGCAGTAACCGTCACTTCATCCAAATCCATCGTCTTGGGCTGAAGACTAATGTTTTGAATTACCGTCTCGCCTGCTTCTACCTTCACACCGGTTATAGTCTTGGTAGCATGCGATATATAAGATATCGTAATAGAATATATACCAGGATCTAAATCACGAATCGTATATCTGCCGTCTATGTCGGTAGCATCTCCTGTTGAAGTGCCCGAAATAACAACATTGGCACCGATAATTGTCTCTCCGGTTATTGCATCGAAGATCATGCCTGCTATCGTGCCAAACCCGGGATCCCGATCAGAAAGATTCTGTGGGAAAACAGCTAAAGGGGAAAATAACAGTATAAATAAGGCCGTAACCTGCTTCTTTGAGAAGGAAAATATGTGTAATGTATTCACAACGATAAATGAGTGTGCCGATTTATTTGTATCCTTGATTGAGATAGTAAGGATAGCCCACTCGCGTTGTGGAATAATTATGCCACAGTTATGATTCTGTTATTCTATTTTTAACAAACTGTTAATCGTGGCTATATAGTAGCAGATTGGCAAAAATAATCAATCGGCCCGTTGATGAGTAACGGGCCGATAAATCAGATATGAATAAGAACAGGATGGGAACGGATTATAGCATTTACATCGCCCGGAGCGTCGGAAGCGCTAACAGCTCATTCACGGATACTCACGCTTAATTAACTTCTTCCTTGTTTGATGGGTCTTCTGTATTCTCTTCTTCCTCATCTTCAGGCTTTGCAGAGACCGTACCTTTAGAGTTACCATTTACATTTTTGCGTTCATCCGTATCAAAAATACCCTCGGGATATTTTCCTTCAGGATGATCGCCCAGTAAGTCTCTCAGGTCATTGTGATTAAGAACTTCTTTATCCAGCAAGGTCTGAGCCATGTTCTCCAGCTCGTCTTTATGCTTAAGCAGAAGCTCTTTGGTCCGCTCATAATTCCTTTTAATAATATTGGAAACAGCTTCATCTATGCGCTCAGAAGTTCGGTTTGAATACTTTTTATTAAACCCATAGCTGTTTTCAGGGCTTTGGGAATCTTTAAGTGAAATATATCCCAGCTCTTCACTCATTCCATACTCGGCAACCATGGCAAAAGCCATATTCGTGATGCGCTCAAGGTCATTTTGAGCTCCGGTAGAAATCCGGCCGAAAGTAATTTCTTCGGCTACACGTCCGCCAAGCAGAGCGCAAATTTTATCATCCAGTTCTTCTGTTGTCATCAGGAAGCGGTCTTCCAATGGCGTTTGAAGGGTATAACCCAATGCCGCCAATCCCCGAGGTACAATACTTACTTTAAGGACGGGATCGGTATGCTCCAGATACCAGCCTACAATAGCGTGGCCTGCTTCGTGGTAAGCTACTATTTTACGCTCATGCGGACTAATCAGCTTATTTTTCTTTTCAAGGCCGGCAATAACCCGCTCGATAGAATCCTGGAAGTCTTCCATTTCAACACTTTCCTTGCCTCTCCTTGCAGCTGTCAGGGCTGCTTCGTTGCAGAGATTGGCGAGCTCGGCACCTGCAAAGCCCGGAGTCTGAGAGGCCAGCAACTTGAGATCTATATCATCGGCCAGTTTCAAATTTCTGCTATGCACTTCCAATACCTGGACCCGGCCGTTGAGGTCGGGCTTATCGATCAGAATTTGCCGGTCGAATCGTCCGGGACGTAAAAGGGCCGAATCAAGAATATCAGGGCGGTTAGTGGCGGCCATAATAATAACGCCTTTATCGGTATTAAAGCCGTCCATTTCACTCAACAACTGGTTCAGAGTATTCTCCCGCTCATCATTTGAGCCCATCATCATGCCTCGTCCCCGGCTCCGGCCGATGGCGTCAATCTCATCAATAAAAATGATACACGGAGCTTTCTCTTTGGCCTGCTTGAACAGATCCCGTACACGGGCCGCACCAACTCCGACAAACATCTCCACAAAATCCGAACCACTCAGGCTGAAGAAGGGAACATCGGCCTCTCCGGCGGTTGCTTTGGCAAGGAGTGTTTTACCCGTGCCCGGAGGCCCCACCAGAAGTACTCCTTTGGGGAGCGTCCCGCCAAGTTTAGTATACTTCTTGGGGTTTCTCAGGAATTCAACTACCTCCTCCACTTCCGCTTTGGCTTCCTGAAGCCCGGCTACATCTTTAAATGAAACTTTATTCTCAGCCTGTTTGTCGTATAGAGAAGCCTTATTTTTTCCAATATTCAGAACCTGCTGCCCCGGATTCATTCTTCTGAAAATAAAAATCCAAAAGGCAACCGCCAGGCCTATAGGTATCAGCCAAATCAGGATTCCACTGAACCAGTTCTCTTCAATGCGCACATCGTATTCCACATTATTTCTATCCAGAACAGGTCGGATATCATCGCCTTCCAACATGGTAGTGTTAAAGCGATTGGGCGTATTTGCCGACTCTGTCAACTGCCACTGACTGTCCGCTTGATTCTGCTTTACAATACCATCTTCAACTGCCTTCTGGTTATATTCTCCTGTAATGTGCGTTCCGTTCTTTATTACAATCTCTTTAACATAACCCTCTTCAACATACTCAAGGAAGGTGCTGTACTTAAGACGGCTGCCATCTTCCGGATTCATGAAATAAACCTGTATCCCCAGCAAAGCCAGGAGCAATACGATGTAAATCCAAATAGGAAATCTGGGGCTGTTGTTGGCATCCCCTTTAACCGGATTCTTGAGCTTAGAATCGTTATCGTTTTGTGATTTTTTAATTTTTGACATCTATTAAAACTTATCGATAATTATATGCTTATCAGGTTAATATACGGTAAAAAATAATTTTCTGCGTACCTCATTGGTATTGCGCGTCTGGAACGCAAAGGATGGCTTAAGTAACTGCTCTGATCAAGTTTTCGTTCTTATAAAATCTTAAGCGAAGAGCACATCACTGTTACAAGGTGGCAGCTAAGGATTATTTTCTTCATCAAACCGTACAATATCACCTTCGGCTGTTTGCATTTGAATACCCTCATGATCAGATGATACCTTTCCTATAACGGTGAAGTCAGTATAAATATTTGATAACTCTTCTACCTGCTGTTCTGAAATTGTGAATAGCATTTCCAGGTCTTCTCCTCCATATAAGGCGTATTTATCAACATCTTCCTTCATTTCATCGGCTACCTGTCTGGTCTCTATAGCAATAGGAATAGCGGCCTGATAAATATATGCACCTGTTCCCGAGGCATCGCTCAACTGTTTCAATTCACTTACCAGGCCCTGCGAAACATCAATCAGAGAAGAAGGTTTTATATTGTGTTTGTTAATCAGATCTATAAAATCTTTTCGGGCGGACGGAGCCAGCTGCCGTTTTACAACATATTCATAATCTCCCAGGTCGGGTTGAAAGTGATCCTGCTGATGTTCTTCCCAAAAACTTTTTTCACGCATCAGGATACGGAGCCCGGCTATTGCGCCACCAAGATCTCCTGTGACACAGATGGCATCCTCAGCTTTTGCGCCTGACCTACGTATGATATTATTTTTTTCAGCCACACCATAACACGTCACACTAATAGAAAGGATCTGATGAGAAGCCGTCAGGTCTCCTCCCACTACCTGAAAGCCATGTTCGTCTCCACACGAATAGACACCCGTGTAGATATCTTTTATCATGTCCACTGAAAGCTTATTTGGGAGGGCGAGGTTAACCAGCAGAGCCTTTGGGCGGCCGTTCATAGCATAGATATCACTGATTGCGGCTGAAGCCACCTTATATCCCAAATGCTGTAATGGGGTATACGTTAAATCAAAATCAACCCCTTCCATGAATGTCTCCGATGAAAGCAGAGTTACTTTATCGCTTTCCTGTACTATGACAGCGGCATCATCACCTACACCTTGCAGAATAAGGTCATCTGTCTGGTTGGCAGCGCCTTCAACAAGCTCATCGATAAGTGCTGTTCTGCCAAGTGAAGCTATGGTCCTGAAGGGTTGTTCTTCCATAAATATCAGGGAGTTGAAAAATAAAAAAGGCAGGTACACAATAAAGCGCACATGCCTTTGATGTCGTAATATTAAGCTTAAAAAATGTGATTTAACTTGTTCCGGACACTTCCGGTTTAGTAGAGTAGTTGATCCTCAGCGTACCCGCTTCGCGCAACTCCTGTTCCACATCGCGAACAACGCCCGTCTCCGTATCTTCATCTATCCGCATAGATACGATCAGTTTGGGCTGTTCTTGCAGTTTGTCGTACATCAACCTGCGAATGGCGCTTACATCATCTATGAGTGCGTCATCTATCTGAATTTTAGTCTGTCCCAGCCGGTTTCCTGTCAGTCGTTCAGGGCCGATGTAGATATAGGTAACAAGACGCTTTTGCTCGATTTTTTCGATATTTTCTGCCTGGGTATAATCAACCCTGACCTGTAATTCAACCTCGCGCATTACAGTTGTCACCATAAAGAAAATGAGCAACATAAATATGATGTCAGGTATAGCAGAAGTAGGTACCTCTTGCTTTGTACTTGCAGCTTTTTTCTCAAAACGTGCCATAATTATTATCCTTCGTCAGGCTCTGCGATTGAAATTTTCTTTGGGTAGGCTTTTTTAATTATTTCCTGCTGACTCTCGTTCAGCTGCTTATAATTTTTCCCAAACTGTTGCTGTGCTTCTCTGTTTCTCAGCTCTTCATATGCTCCCATAACTTCATCCAGCATATTTATATAAACGCTATATTTGGTTTGTCTTTGCGTTTTCAAAGAAACAATCGCCTGGTCAGGAGATTCCGAAAGATTGGGATCCTGTCCGTTGTTATCAACGAACTTCTTCACCGTCTCCTTAACTTCACTGATGGGCGTAGGTTTCTCATCCATAAGTACCATACCTTGCGCGTTTACCAGTATGTTAAGCATGTTTCGCTCCCGGATAGGAGGCGGCTGAACATCCTCATCAGGCTTTGGAGGCAGAACCATTCCAATACCTGTATCTACGTCAATGGTTGTTACCAGCAAGAAAAATATAAGAAGTAAAAATGCCATATCAGCCAGTGCAGAGCCTGGTACTTCTACATCATCCCGCTGTCTCTTTTTTAATAACATGGGATAATAATGCCTAAATGTTAAAAGTGCTTCTTAAGCCGGTGAAAGCAATAAGTAATACTACAGCGGCCAGCATGAATAGCATGGATACAATAGCCGCATCCGTCCAGCCGCCCGTGATAGCGTATGCCACGCCAAAGACAACAAACGGTATTAAAAATGTAACGATTTTCTTTACATCTTGTTTCCCGTTTTTGAGGCTTTTAATCCCCGCTATAAGCATAGCCAAAACAACAATGCCCAGCAGTGCAAAGGCAATTCCGATACTAATAACAGTAGTCATTTAGATCACCGTAAGTTTATCAGTTGAAATATTAACTTATTAAACAGACCCGGGACGCTGAGCTTGTTCCCTAATGTCGATGATCGTGTCTATCAAAGTAATGGAAGACTCCTCCATTTCCGCAATAAGGCGATCTATTTTGGAAACGCAATAGTTATAACCCACCTGCAGAATAATACCTGCTATCAGACCCGCAGCTGTAGTTAAAAGTGCAACTTTAATACCGCCCGCTACCAGGCTGGGAGATATATCACCTGCCTGCTGGATGGCGTCAAAAGCCTGGATCATACCAACTACTGTTCCAAGGAAGCCCAGCAGTGGCGATATAGCAATAAACAAGGATACCCAAACCAGACCTCGTTCCAGGAAACTCATTTCGATAGAGCCATAAGCTGATATCGCTTTTTCTGCAGCTTCCACTCCTTCATCCATACGCATTAACCCAGCCTGAAAAACAGAAGAAACCGGGCCGCGTGTTTCCGCACATAGTTCTTGTGCCGCAGAGACGCCGCCTTCTTGTAGTGCTTCCTGTATATTAACAACGAATTTTCTTGTATCTATATCGGCAAGATTTAGTGTGATAATACGCTCCAGCACAAAGGCCAAGCCCAAGATGAAGGCTATGAGTACGGGCCACATCCAGGGTCCTCCCTCATTGAACCTTAGAACAATTTCATTAAAAAAGCCTTGGTCAGCTCCAGCTTGGAAAAGAAAGAGAGCTATGGACGATGTCATACGATTACTCCGGTTAAATTATTTTGATTTAATATGTTTGGCTTACAAAGATGCAAAATGATAGATCATTTTGACCTAAATGTCAAAATATAGAACTGGGTAATTTTAATTTTAATATACCTGTAAAGGGCTAAACACTAAAAAGGTTCTAAAAGTTACAAAAACCGGAGATTTGTGCTAATTTTTGTGCTAAAGCGCGTCCGCTTACCTGCGATTGCTAAACCTTTTTAAACCGCGGTCAAGAAACTCTCTAAATTTATCTTTATCTGCATACCCTACTAATTGTTCCACAATCTCTTCCGTATAGGGGTCGATAAGCGTGTACGTAGGCAAGGCCACAGTACCGGTCAACCCGAACTGAAACTTTTGGTTAGCCGGGCCATTTTCTCCGCCATCTGTATATAAACGCACCAATTCCATTTCCCTGAATCGCTCCTGTACTTCCTCCCGGGGAAATACATTGGCCTCCATGGCGCGGCAATTTGTGCATGTATAGCCTGTAAAATCAATAAAAACCAGCTGAGACCTCTCTCTGGCTGTTTCCAGAGATGAAGCATAATCGGGCGACCATCCTTCCTCTTCATATGCAGAGCCTCCCCCCCGTTGTGAGATGGAATAGACTACGCTGACATCAGTAGCCTGTTTGGGTGGCAGCCAGGCGTCCCAGATACCCAAAGATGCACCCAACAGGCCGGGAATCAGATAGAAACTGAACAGCAAAAAGGGAAGAGACAGCACCAATCTGCCGGTGCCGATCTGCTCTGGTTTGACATCGTGTTTCATTGAATATACCCCCAGCACATATAATCCGGCCAGCATAAAGATGGCAATCCAGGCGGATATGGCAAACGGGCGTGTGATAATTCCCCAGTTCCATACCAGATCGACATTTGAGATGAACTTCACGGCCGCGGCCAATTCTATAAAACCAAGCAAAACCTTAACAATGTTCATCCAGGAACCACTTTGGGGCAGTGACTCCAGCCACCGTGGGAATAAAGCAAACAACACAAACGGGCTGGCAAAGGCGGCAGAAAAACCCATCATTCCGACTATAGGATAAAACCATTCCCCCCCGGCGGTAGCGGCCAGAACGGCGCCAACAAAAGGGGCGGTACAGGAGAAAGAAACAGCGCTAATTGTAAGCGCCATAAAGAGAATACCGGTTGCTCCCGAACTCTCGTTGCTCTTGCGGTTCAGCCAATTCGTCAGTTGATACGGAAGCCGCAGTTCAAAAGCTCCAAGCAGACTCATGGCAAAAACTATCAGTGTTATACCTATGAACAGATTAACCCAGGGGTTGGCTGCAAACTGATTCGCCCCCGAAGCTCCGATGAGCAGAGACAGTATGGCTCCAAGCATGGTAAACGTTACCACAATAGCTAATCCGAACCCAACAGCCTGACCCGTGGCTTTACGTTTAGCTCCATCGCTTTTCTGTTTGGAAAAAAAGGATACCGTCAAAGGAATCATAGGGAACACACAGGGCGTCAGCAACGCGGCAAAGCCTGCGGTAAGGGCCAGCCAGATAAATGCCCATAGGCCGTCTCCGGCAATCCCGATTGTTGAATCAGAAGCAGGTTCCTCGGGTAATTCCGCCCCGGCTCCACTTGTTTCCCCATAGACTTTCCCGCCGTAAGCCTGCTCAGCCACACCTGAAACTGTTATAGTACGGGTAATAGATTTTCTCTTTGGGGGCAAACAGGACCTATCATCACATACCTGGTATAGAACTTCCAGATCGATCATAGATTCCCCTTCCACCCCTGACTGGAAAACAAGCGGTATGGTAAATGTAGCTTCTGAGGTGTGCCAGCCTAAATCAACGCCAAAATTGGGATCGTGCTCAATGACGGCCTTCGATTCTTGCACATCCCCCGCCAGCTCAAGTTGCGTGTTTTTAGAAGAGAATTGAGTGGGATAAGGCCCTGCGTCAGGATCGTTGGCTGTAGAGTAGAGGTGCCATTCGCCATCGATCGTTGCTTTAACTACAACTTCAAAAGGTTCTCCGGCTTTTACCTGCCCGGGTGCATCAGCAACCCTGAACGAGACAGGATCTAGTAACTGCGCATATACAAAAAATGGGGATAGCATCAGAATGATGATCCCCATTAGTTTTTTTAGCAATACATTCATCCGTGCAGGATTGGTAATTAAGCCTTAACAGCGCATTACTTTTTAACTACCCAAACCTTGATTTGCGGTTTGATTTCGCTAAGCAGAGTTATGGTAGCCGTATACTCGCCTAACGTTTTAATATCCTGATTGAGTTCAATCTTACGCCGGTCGATTTCTATACCGCGTTCTGCCAGGGCGGCTGCGATATCTTTATTTGTTATGGAACCGTGAATCTTCTCATCTTCACCCACAGTAACCGGGATGGTGACGGAAGTGGTTTCCAGCCTTTCTGCCAGCTCTCTCGAAGCCTCAACGGTAAGCTCAGCTCTCCGTTCTGCTTTCTCCCGCATCAGTTCAAGCTGTTTTATAGCTCCTTCAGTGGCCATTACAGCCTTGCCTTGTGGTATCAGGTAATTACGGCCATAACCCGGCTTCACATCTACGATATCGCCGGAAGTACCGAGTTTGTCCACATCTTCTTTAAGTATCAGTTTCATATCTTTGGTATAAATCAATTTCGTTTAACGAAGGTTTTCCGCTACGTAGGGGATCATTCCCAGAAAACGGGCTCTTTTAATGGCCGTTGCCAGCTGCCTCTGATATTTGGCACTGGTTCCGGTTACCCGACGGGGAAGAATTTTTCCCTGGTCGTTCATAAAACGCAATAGCACTTCGGTATCTTTATAGTCGATATACTCAATACCTGCCTTGGTAAATTTACATTCCCTTGTTCTGATGTGGCCCTTCTTGGGATGTGATGGATTCTTAATCATAATTCAAAAATTCTTGCTTAGAAATGGTTAATGCTTGTTTGATCAATCTTCATCTTCCTCGTCCGTCTCATCCTCCTCCAGGAAGATAGCCGGCACAGCGTTCTTTTTCTGAAGCTCCCGGTGTCTCAACATCTTGGCGTCGTATTTGAGAGTAAGATAACGTATGATGTTGTCGTCGATACGAAGCGCGCGCTCCAGCTTTGCAATCAGCTCGGCCGGGGCATGGAAGTATGAGTTTACATAATAACCACTGGTTTTACCGTCCATCTCATATTCAAACTTGCGAATCCCCCATTCTTCGGTTTCATCAATTTCTCCGCCATCTTCCTCAATCAAACCGGAGAATTTTTTGATGACCTCTTCGTATTTATCATCCTCCAGTACGGGGTTGATAATGTAGGTTAGCTCGTAATAATTTTTGCTCATAGTTTATGTAATATATTCCTTTGGATGTTTCTTTGTTGAAACAGCCGGCGTAGCGACTTTCGCCCGCCGGCAGGCACGCAAAAATATAGGTTTCAGCAGTAAATTACAATAGCAAAAGCAGAATGGAGGAGTCCTGAATTCAGAAGTCAGAAGTCAGAA
>CALJMB010000137.1 GCA_937982515.1 uncultured Balneolaceae bacterium | reverse complement strand
TTTAAAGTTTCATACAAAGTAAATTTCCTGCGTTTAACTTTCAAATATTATTTTATATAGAATTCATAACAAAATATCGGGCATCAATAACAGGAAAGGGAGAAAGTATAAAGATGTCAATTTCCTGTCCTCCAGCCTATAGTGCAGAGTTCCGAATTTAGAGTCATGGGGATGTTGTAAAGAAATAGAACTGCAGAAGCGTAAAATTGTTGGAAGGCCTTCTATTATGCTATCCTATCAATAATAACTACTCATTGAACATTGTTCTCGATCTCTTAATACAGCTGTCCTTCACAATCCCTATACCAATCCTTAATTCCCTCCGACAAACTGAACTTAAGTTTAAAACCTGAATCGTACAGTTTTTTGCCGGATACATTCGTAGAAATCATGACTTTTTTAACCCGGTCGGGATGTATGCCTGTAAACTCTCTGCCGATAAGCTTACCGACCACCATTATTCCATAAGCTGCAAAAAGGAGCATTGGACCCGGAATAGTCAGAAAAGGCTTCTTAGCATCGGTGTGTTTGGCAACCGTAAGACAAATTTCCTCAATGCTGGGTGGTTCTGGATAGACAAGATTATAAAGGTGTATTCCCGCTTCCTTTTTGTTAAAATGATAGCAGGCTCTGGCCACATCCTTCACATACACGCACGCCTTTTTAGTGTCTTTACGGCCGGGATAAACAAAAAATCCCTTCTTCTGCGATCTATAGAGACGGGTAAAGTTCGCCTGTTCACCTTTTCCGAAAATGATACCGGGCCTTAGAATACTTAACATTCTCTTCTCCGGATCGCGCTGTTGCCATCCCTTATGAATATATTCTGCGGCGAGCTTTGAACTTCCATACGGATTGTCAGGCTGAGGGATAAGATCTTCTGTTTTCAGTTCTTCGGATGCTCCATAGGGCGCAATGGAACTGGTAAAAACGATTCTCCGGCACTTCAGCTCTTCAGCCAGCCGACATACCTGCTCTGCTCCTAAAATGTTAGTGCGAAAATAATCGATATCCGGATACCCGGGTATTCGACATATCGCGGCCAGGTTATAGATTACAGTATCGGAATCACAGCCTTTCTCTTTCAAAGGTTCAGGATTTATACGCTTTCTTACATCGCACTGAATATGGCAGACCGGAACAGGTGCCCCAGAGTAGTCCTGCCTCAGAGGCTTAGTATCGATAACAATAATTGAATCGTGTGCTTTTTTTTTAATCAGGTAATCAATCAGATGGGCACCCACAAAACCGGAGCCGCCGGTTATTATAGCTTTTGACATCTTAATAATTTACGGCTTCTTTCTTTTTTTCATAGTCCCACGGGTAATCTAAGAAATAAGAAGGGTAATGTTTTATTAAAAAATTTTTTATTTCAAACCTAAAGCGTTCAGGATTAAACCTCTCGGCATTCTTTCTACATGCCTCAGGAGAGAACAAACCCTGATTCCTTTCAAACTCTTCCACAGCATCAATCAATGCTTCGGGAGTTTGTTCCTTAAAAAACATACCAGTTTCATTCTCAATAACTGTTTCAAGCGCCCCACCTTTCTCTATAGCGATGACAGGTTTCCCTGCCGCCTGTGCCTCCAGCGGTGTGATTCCAAAATCTTCAATGCCAGGAAAAATGAATGCCTTGCACCGCTCATAATACTCTTTGAGGACATTAAATGGCTGCTGTCCCAGCATCTTGACGTTGCTTTTTGCCAGAGATTTTAACCGGCTCAACTCAGAGCCATTTCCGATTACAACCAGCTTCTTGCCTGATCTGTTAAAAGCCTCGATAGCAATGTCTATACGTTTGTACGGGACTTGTGCCGCCACGGTGAGATAGAAATCTTCGGCGGGCCTTTTATAATTAAAATTAACCAGCTCAACAGGCGGATGAATAACTTCTGCCTCTCGGCCGTAGATACGCCGAATCCGTTCCTGTACGTACCTTGAGTTAGCTATAAAATGATCTACATTTTCAGCTCCCCTCAGATCAAAGTCGCGTAAATAAGGAGTGACTCTTTTGAAGATATGAGATTTAATACCACTGATATCTCTCAAATAATCTTCCTGCATATCCCAAAGATATCTTGGTGGAGAATGACAATAACACACATGAGGAACACCATCTTCTTTTTTAATGCCTTTGATCAGGCTGGCATCTGATGAAAGAATAAAGTCTCCGGCAACCTTGTAGTTACCTATTGCCTTAGGGAAAAAAGGCAATAGAAATTTGTAGTGTTGTTCTGCATTCGGCAACCTGCCAAGGGGTGTAGTCTCTATTTGGTGTTTTGGTATAATCTTTCCCAGCTTAGACGGATTCTTTGTTTGAACCAAAGTATGAATAGCAGCCCCCGGAAAGAGCAGGCAGAACTGCTCCAACACCTTTTCACCGCCGCGGAGGCTAACGAGCCAATGATGTAGCAAATTAATATCTAACATTAAATAAACGCATTTAATACTTTCGCTGTCTGAGCAGCGCAGTTTTCAATTGTAAACTTCCTTGCCTGCTTCTTTCCTCTTTGAACTAACTCTTTTTTCAATTCATTATCAAAAAGAACTTTCTCTATTTTATAGGTTAGTTCATTTGTATCCATAGGTTCAAAATATTCTGCTGCATCTTCGCATATTTCTGGGATGGATGCGGCATTAGATGCAATAACCGGCGAACCACATGCCATGGCCTCAAGGGGAGGATAGCCAAAACCTTCATAAAGAGAAGGGAAAACCATTAATTCTGCATGTGCATAATACTGTTTTAACTTCTCATCTGAAATAAAACCAGTAAATCTGATTCTATCAGGGGCTCTGGACACCAAATTATCAATTTGTTTGTCCCTCGTTATAAATCCTTCCTTTTCTCCAACCAATACAAGATTATGTGGAATTTTTTCATGAATGTTAAGAAAAGCCTGTACTAAAGTTTTAAGATTTTTGTGAGGCTTAACGTTACCAACATATAATATAAAAGGTTTAGTTTCGGGATTCTTTTGCTTTCTGACTTCGTACCAGGAACTATCCAATCCATTATATATGACCTGGATTTTTTTCTCTTCAATGCCCGTGTATTTAATCAGCTCATGCTTTGTGAAGTGGGAAACACAGATTACTTTAGCAGCTTTTTTCTTAAGCATCTTAAACATCGACTGCGAATAGATGTCTTTTAACAAACTACCCAGCATGGCTTTTAATGCTATATGGGCCAAATCATGTACTGTAACCACTAAATTTCCATTTCTCAAAACCGGAAAATTATAGTGCGGAACCCACAGAAGCCTGTTATTATCTCTTAATATAAAAGGAATTTCCAGCTGTTCAGAGAAGGAATAGTATGAACTTTTAACATCATGAAATTTAAATGCCTTCTTTTGAATACCGTTAGCCAGAGTTAAACTCTTATTCTTTATAAGTGATATATCGGCATCAAGCAAGGAAGGCAAATGGGGAACGATACTTCTTATATATCTTCCAATACCTGAATTTCTCAACATTCTGACGTCTATTGATACACTTCTTCTCATTCCTAAAACAATGTCTGTTGGTTCATTCTCCTTATTGAATAGTCCCAGCTCACTGCATCTTTATTTTTTACATTTTTCATTAGCAAAAGCACGGGGGTATGGCACCCTGATTTCCAAATATTACCAAGCAAATTTCCAAATGGTTTTGCAGGAAGAGGATAAAAGCCCACTCCTTTAGACTTAATCAGCTTATAGTTTTTTGAGAATGTAGCATATTGTACAAATGAATTGTAGGTAAAACCTCTGACATGCGGCCCAAAGATACGAATGGATGATGGCTGAAGTCCAAATAAAAGCATTAATCTATTATGGAAACTGGATAAGTTCGGCACTGAGAAAACGAAAAAGCCTCCGGGCTTTAATGTTCTTAATATTTCATCCATAGGATGAAATATTTGTTTCAAATGTTCAAAGACCTGATTGCAAATAATGATGTCAAAATAATCATTTTTATAGGGAAATTTATCCCGTTCTAAATCAACTTTGTCAACTTTAACATTTCTTGATCGGGCTTTCACTATTTGTTCATCAAATATTTCAATACCATATTGAAATTTTGTGCCAAGTTTTCCTGCATAGACGTTGGTAGTAACACCTTCCCAACATCCGATATCCAAAAGCCTGGGATTCTCATGAATCCAATTGCTTCTCTTCAGGTAGCCTAAGTATTCCAGAATCACTTGTTGAACCTGTTCGTGTATTTGGTTACACCGTTTTGACAT
>CALJMB010000136.1 GCA_937982515.1 uncultured Balneolaceae bacterium | reverse complement strand
TTGGCGTGGGGATGTGATGAGTGGTCAGTGGTCAGTGGTCAGTGGTCAGTGGTCAAAAGCTGAATGTAACTAAATCCAACGTCAAGGCCTGATTTAAGATTATTGCTTACTTTAAGGTACAGCCTGTGCTTACCGCAGAAATCCCAAAGTTTTGCAATAAACGAATTCAGCTGAATGCAGATGACCATTTAACATCATTTTTAACCTTTACATTAATCTAACGAGGACAGGATTCTGGAGTCTATTGAACAATTTTTAGCTGGTTTTTCCAGTCTAATGTGGGGAACGCCGTTAGTTGCTTTATTAGGAGGCGGCGGGCTTTTTTTTATAATCTACTCACGTTTTACTCCCTTCCGCTATTTTAAACATGCCATTGAGGTACTCAAAGGTAAATACGACGATCCCAATGATCCGGGCGACATCAACCATTTTCAGGCTCTGGCCAGTGCCCTGGCTGCAACTATAGGAATGGGCAACATCAGTGGCGTTGCCGTCGCCATTGTTATGGGCGGGCCCGGTGCTGTATTCTGGATGTGGATCAGCGCTTTCATTGGCGTTGCTACCAAATTCTTTACCTGCACCCTTTCTATCATGTACAGAGGCAAAGACAGCGAAGGGAATATACAGGGCGGAACCATGTACATCATTACCGAGGGCCTGGGAAAGAAATGGAAACCGCTGGCCGTCTTATTTTCCATTGCCGGACTCTTTGGTCCGCTGCCTGTTTTCCAGGCCAATCAACTCACCCAGGCCCTCCGCGATATAATCTATATCCCTAATGGATGGGTAACCGAACAGGCTCACTTTACGGGTGATCTCATCACAGGAATAGTCATTCTCCTTATCGTCTCCCTGGTAATCTTCGGTGGCATTAAGCGTATCGGAAGGGTTGCAGCCAAAATGGTGCCCGCTATGGTTGTTCTCTACGTTGTTTTGGTACTTATTATTTTAGCCGTGCATATAGATACACTTCCTTACTATCTGGGGCTTATTATAACCGATGCTTTCACTGCCGAGGCAGCTATGGGAGGGGCGGTAGGGAGCCTGATCATTATAGGCTTTAAACGGGCGGCGTTCTCAAATGAGGCAGGCATCGGTACGGCCACCCTCATGCACGGTGCGGCTAAAACTAAAGAACCCGTCCGTGAAGGGCTTGTAGCCATGATGGGGCCGGTAATCGATACACTGGTGGTCTGTACGATGACTGCACTTGCCATCCTGGTAACCGGTGTCTGGCAAGCAGGCGATGAGAACGGTGTAACACTCACGGCCTCAGCCTTTCAGGAAGCGTTGGGAATGGCCGGCCCATACCTGTTGGTACTCTGTGTAGCTGTTTTTGCTTTCAGTTCACTGTTTACTTACTCTTATTATGGCACCAAATGCCTCGGATTTTTGATTGGCGCCGATAAACAGCATTATTATAATTACCTGTATGTGGCATCCATCGTTTTCGGAGCCGTCAGCACAATTACCTCCATAATCAATCTTATAGACGGAATGTTTGCGATAATGGCCATACCCACTATGACCGCAGCCATACTGCTGGCTCCCAAAGTAAAGGAAGCGGCGCTGGATTATTTTGAACGCCTGGAAACCTTCAAAGTCTTTAAGTAAGCTGAAGATGTCGCCCCGGTCCTGCATTTGGACATGAACCGGGCGCCGCAAGTCTGGCCGACAACACATATTTATCAGGTTAATATATATGTGTTAATAGTTATGGAATGGTTACGGCAATCCATTATATTAAAGAGAATTGAAATTTTAGCAGAGGCATGTTATGCCAGATATCATTCTTGGTATAGATCCCGGTTCCAGAAACACGGGGTATTCTATACTCACCGAACATAATGGCAAACTAATTGCTCTTCGGTGCGATGTTATTAAAATGGCTCACCTCGATGACCATTCCCTCAGGCTTCAGTTTATTTTTGAAAAAGTCTCTGAGATCGTACGCTCCTTTAACCCAACCTCATGCGCAGTAGAAACACCGATATACGGGGTGGACCCGCTGGCGATGTTGAAATTGGGGCGGGCCCAGGCAGCGGCCATACTGGCTGTTACCAATAATAATATCCCCGTGGTTGAGTATTATCCAAAAGAAGTAAAAAAGTCGATCACCGGTAATGGCAACGCCAGTAAGGAACAGGTGGCCTTTATGCTCAGTAAAATGGTTCAGCTGCCCGATAAAAACCTTTCCGCAGATGCCACTGATGCACTGTCTGTTGCCTGGTGCCACCTGATAAAACAGAACGGCATCCAAAACCGGGTGCCCAATTCTAAAAAGAAACTTCACCAAAATAACAGAAAAGCAAGCTGGGAGAGTTTTGTAGCTAACAATCCCGACCGGATAAAAAAATAGATCCCTGTTTATGATTGCCTATTTGAAAGGTGTTCTTGTCAAAAAATCTTCGGACTCTATCATCCTCGATGTACATGATGTGGGATATGCAGTAGAAATATCCACCCAGACGTTTGAACAGCTCCCCGCCGAAGGTAAAGAAACCAGGTTGCTCATCCATCACCACTTTACCGATAGCGATCAGCGTCTGTTTGGCTTCTTTTCAAAAGACGAGAAAAAGCTTTTTGAGCTGTTGATTACCGTTAAAGGAGTGGGACCCAAGCTGGGACTTACCATTCTTTCAGGCTTGCCGGCCAATCAAATTATAAATGCGATTCTGAGCTCAGACAAAGCCGCTCTTTCTCAAATCCCCGGTATTGGTAAGAAGACAGCCGATCGCATGATTCTGGAACTTAAGGACAGTATGAGCAAGATCGCAACCGCCCCGCCTGAGGGAGCAAACATACCGGGTACTCCGGGCAACCTGAAGCAAGAAGCTATCTCCGCGCTGGAGGCGCTGGGCTATCGAAAACGTGATGCGGAAAAAGCCGTCTTAATGGCAACCCGCGAGAATGGTTTCAAAGGAGATGTACAAGATCTGGTTAAAAAAGCCCTGACCAAGTTAAACAGGTAACAATTATTTAACGTCGGATAAGTTTAGTTTCATTCAGGTGCTTCGTACTATTGGTCTGTTAAGTTCCGGTAATAATTTCATTATCTTAAACAAACACACTAACCAATTTTACCGCCGTGTCTGACAAGCAAACTATTCTCGTTGTTGATGATGAACAAGACCTGCTCGATCTCATTGAATATAACCTCAAGAAAGAGGGCTTTGATGTCATAAGAGCTGAAGATGGCAAAGAGGGAATTGAGATGGCCCGCACACATTCCCCAAATTTAGTATTGCTGGATATTATGATGCCCAAGATGGATGGGCTGGAAGCAGTTGAAGTTATGCGCGCCGATGAAAACCTGAAACACATCCCTATCATCTTTCTTACGGCCCGTGGGGATGAAAAAACAGAAGTAGAGGGTCTAAACAAGGGGGGCGATGATTATATCACCAAACCCATCAGCACCACTAAACTCATCTCCAGGATCAAAGCTGTATTACGGCGGTTTGAAGAGACCGAAGAACTATCAAACCGTCTTGAGGTGCATGATTTGGAAATAGATAAAGACCGTTATATCGTAACCCGCGGCGAGGAAGAATTCCATCTTCCCCGCAAGGAATTTGAGCTCCTCTTCTTCCTGGCAAGCCGCAAAGGCAAGGTTATGGATCGTCAGACATTACTCAATCAGGTGTGGGGAGATAATATCTACGTCATTGATCGCACGGTGGATGTTCACATCCGAAAAATACGTGAAAAACTGGGCGACGAATACATCGAAACTGTTAAAGGTGTAGGATATAAGTTTAAAGAATGAATAAACAGCTCTTTCAGCGAAGCTCCAGATTAGCTTTTCGCAGCGCTATAATATCGGCTGTACTGGTTGGTGTTACCGGTGCAGGGCTCGCCCTGTTCCTTTTCGACGGAGATATGGGCCGTATAGTATTGTCTGGATCCATACTCTCGCTGGTTACCTTTTGTGTGGTCTATTTCATCATTTATAAAATTCAGTTTTCCCGCCTCGAAATTCTTAACCGCATTACCCGTAATATTTCCCGTAAACGCTTCGAAGACTATGAGAACCTGGCAACGAACGGCAGAGATGAGCTGGATTACCTGATAAAACAGTCGATCCGTGCCAGTAAAACGGTAGAGCGTGAAATTCAGCGGCTGAACCGAATTGAAAACTATCGCAAAGAGTTTATCGGCGATATTTCACACGAACTGAAAACTCCTATCTTTGCTATACAGGGCTTTATTGAAACCCTGCTGAACGGTGCTATTGACGATGACGAAGTCAATCGCCAGTTTCTTAAAAAAGCCATGCGTAACGTCAACCGCCTGATCTACCTGACTAAGGATCTGATGGAAATTTCCAGGCTTGAAACCGGAGAACTTAAATCCGAAGCACAGGATATCTACCTGCGAGACGTAGTAATGGACGTTGTTGAAAGTTTACAATACAAGGCTCAAAAAGAGGACGTGAAGATAAATGTGAGCGAATTTGACAAGAACCTGCTGGTAAGCGCCGACCGCAATCAAATAAAGCAGGTACTTATCAACCTTGTTGAAAATGCTATTAAATATAACAAACAGGGGGGATCCGTTACCGTCGGAGTGAAGCCGTTTTCTAGAAGCAGGCACAGAGTCTTGGTTTATGTTCAGGATTCGGGAATCGGTATCGAACCGCAATATATAAACCGGGTAACGGAGCGCTTTTTCAGAGTAGACAAATCCCGCTCCCGCGAAAAGGGTGGAACCGGACTCGGCCTGGCTATTGTGAAACATATTATGGAAGCACACGGCGAAGAGTTCTTTGTGGAAAGTACACCTAACATAGGTTCCACCTTCAGCTTTACCCTTACCAAAGTAGAGCGAACGCCTGTTCCCGTATGAATTGTTGATTTATAATTTATGGAAAATCAACAATCATAAATCAACAATCATAAACCATAATTCCTCATGCTCCACGCTGTTATTATGGCCGGCGGCTCCGGCACACGTTTTTGGCCCCGAAGTACCAAAGCTCATCCCAAACAGTTTTTAAATCTGTTTGGAGAGCGCACCATGCTTCAAACTACGGTTGATCGCATCCGTCCCATCATTCCGGATGAACGGGTGTGGGTCATTACCAACGATCGTTATACAGACCTGGTTGCTGAGCAGCTGCCGGATGTGCCCAAATCTAATATCGTCGGTGAACCCGTTGCCAAAAATACCGCCCCATGCGTGGCCCTGGCAGCCGCCCTGTTGCATCGCCAGGATCCCGAAGCTACAATGGTGGTACTTCCCGCCGATCACCAGATTACCCAACCCGAACGTTTTCGCTCCATCATACAAACAGCGGCTGCCAAAGCGGAGCAGCAAGAAGCTCTGGTCACCATCGGCATCGAACCCACCCGACCTGAAACCGGCTATGGATATATTGAATATGACCAGAAGTCCGGAGAAACCCTCAAAGAGAACGAAGTAAAGAAAGTGAAACAATTCCGGGAAAAACCGGACGAAGACACCGCCCGGTCATTTATCAACTCGGGGAATTTTTTGTGGAACAGCGGGATGTTTATCTGGCAGGCATCCACTATTCTGCGTCAGTTTGAGCAGCACCAGCCCAAAATTTTTGAACAGGTTGAAACATTCGAATCTCTGCTTTCAAATGGCAGCCAGAAGCAGGCTGTCGATACGTTCTATCATGGTTGTCCCTCTATCTCCATCGATTACGGCATAATGGAGCATGCCCATACCGTCTTCGTAGTACCCGGAGCTTTTGGATGGAGCGATGTAGGAAGCTGGAGGGCAGTCTACGATCTGAGAGAAAAAGATAATCGGGGCAATGTTATCCGGGCCAATCACTCGGTGCTGGAAGCCTCCGGCAACAACCTGATACACAGCGAAAGCGGGAAAGTCGTTGCCCTGGTTGGGGTAGATAATCTGGCCGTTGTAGAGACCGCCGATGCCATACTTGTGTGCAATCTCAATGAGGCGCAGGGGGTAAAGCAGATTGTGGAGTCGCTCAAAAAAAGTGAAGAGACTAAAAAGTTTCTGTAAGCTGTTTAGTGATAATGCTTTCCGGCGGCCGTAGTTACTTTTTGCACGAATAACTACAAAAATGGTCTAACGGCTGTTTCAAACCTCATTCCACTGTAACCGTCATTTGATCGTACGCCAACTGTATGTGTTCCGGCAGCTTACGGCCGGATTCTTCGTGATTCACATATGAATTCATGTGAATGAGATAGGTCTGAGGCACCTTGAGCTCTTCGGCTACCTCTACGGCTTCAGGAATAGTCATATGCGTGGGATGCTCGGGAGCCCACCGCAACCCTCCGAGCACCAGCAGCTCTGAACCTTTAATCAGCTCTCTGGTTTCCTGCGGCACCTCCTTTACATCGGTAATATATGATATATCATTCAGCCGGTAGCCTACCACATTCACCTTTCCGTGCGTGACGGGAAGCGGGGTGATCGTAACATCCCTGAACCGGATACTTCCTTCAATCACTTTCATATCCAAAGATGCGGCTCCGGGATAGCGGTCGGGACCAAACATGTAATCGAATCTGCGGCGTATGGCATCCACACAATCGGCGGTAGTGTATAGCGGGATGCTCTGCTTTTGGTTGTAACAGAACGGACGCAGGTCGTCCAGCCCCGCTATATGATCCATGTGTTCATGAGTGATCAGTACCAGATCGATGTGGCTCAGCCCTGCCCGCAGGGTTTGCAGTCTGAACTCGGGCCCTGTATCGATTACAATTGAAGCCTCTTCAGTCTCCAGCCATGCCGAGCAACGCCATCGGATATCCCGGGGGTCTCCTGTCAGGCGCTCCTTGCCAAACCCGCCGGCAACCGGGACCCCCATGGAAGTTCCTGTTCCTAGAAAAGTTAACTTCATCAATCCAGATCGATATCCATTTCTTCTATTTCAGTGTTGTCGAACCGCTCAAAACGATGCCAGAGTTCTTCAAGGTGTTTGCGCACAACAGGTTTAATGTATATATCTTCCAGCTTTTTACGGTGCAGAACCCGGGCCAGCAGGCCGATCTGCTGCTGAACGGGTTTGTTCTTATTCAGAACTACCAGTTTGTCTCCTTCCACCACACAGTGATCGCCTCTGAATGTTCCCCGCTCTTTACGGATGGTATAACCGGCCTGCTCGACCAACTCTTCCAATTCAATGATTAACTTGTCCGGTTTCATATCAAAATGTAATTCCTACCAAGATGCTGTGTGTGTTAAGCTTATAGTCGAAGAGATCTTCCTCGATGTTATAGTTTTTGTAATTGTAGTCGTAGCCCAGGCTCAGGCCCATCTCCCCAAAAACGCGGTCGAAAAATAGTCTCGCCTGTCCTTCCACATGCAGCAAACTTCCGCCGAAGGTGTTACCTGTTGCAAATGAAAAACCATAATTGGGAACCACATTGAACTGCAGCCGGATACGTTCTACAGGGCGCAGGCCGATGTATCCACCCACTCCTCCGATAAGCGCTCCCTGCTGAAATTGTCGGTTGAGACCCACAACATTCCTGTTCACTACACTGGTGATGCTTGTGACTAACTGAAACGGAATCTGAACCATCATTCTTCTGTTGTTCAGAAGGGTTATTCCGTAACCGGCTTTTAACCCGGCGTCAAAGTAAGAAACATCATCAATACCGGTTATATCCCCGCCAGAGGCCATGAAGAGATTGATTCCGTACGACTCCAGCCGAAAGCGTATCAGCGTTCCGTTAAATTCATACTCGCCGCTGTTCGGTATGTCGTCCGGACCCTGGTAGTCAAAGCTCGCAGGTTCTGCCCCCAAATAAATGGCTGTGGCCGGTATGCCCCTGATGCCCGGCCGGTTGTTATCATCAACCGAGAACATTTGTGCATAGCCTAAATGGGAGAAAATGAACAAAAAAACGAACATTCCCCAGAAACAGCGTGTTAAAACAGTTTTTTTTACAATGAAAAAGGAATGCTTTATAAAGAATTCACATTTCATAACTACACTTGGGTTTAGATTAAACGATCGGTTAAATCTATGAAAACTTTTGGGCTCTTTATAATACTACTTTACTCTATGGGCACTTATACGAAAGGCACAGTGGCGGATTCGGTGTACCAGTTTGAACTTAAAGACATCAATGGACAGAACGTTCCTCTGGATAAGTACAGAGGTAAGGTATTGTTGATAGTTAACACCGCTTCTGAATGCGGGTACACACCCCAGTACGAAGGCCTGCAAACACTCTATGAAGAATACGCATCTGACGGCCTTGTCGTGTTGGGATTCCCGGCGAATAACTTTGGCGGACAGGAACCCGGAACGAATGAGGAAATAAAACAGTTCTGTACTGTAAATTTCAATGTCACTTTCCCAATGTTTTCAAAAATTTCTGTAAAAGGTGACAATATACATCCTTTGTTTACGTATTTAACCACAGAGGATAATCCGGACTTTGCCGGAGAGATAGAATGGAATTTCGAAAAGTTTTTAATTGGTAAAGAAGGAAAGTTACTCAGAAGGTTCAGAAGTGCTACAAAACCTATGAGTGATGACATACTTAAAGCGGTAGGTCAAGCGTTATAGAAGTAATTACAAGAATATATCCCTAACATACATCCCATCACCATCCCGACAGAGGGCCGTAACTGATACTTACGGTCCTCTTTTTTTTTGCATACGGTTTATTCCGGCGCCGCTCTCAGAGAACTGAAAACTACCCCGGCCGCGCACAATTAACCGATTAAAAAGAAAAAAAGTTTTACTTCGGGTCATGTATGTAACTTCAGCTCACCCGCCCCGGGTGTTTCCTTTTAAGCTGATTCTATTTTAAAGAAAACATATGTGAGCTCTCTCCGAACTTGTCCACAGCCCGTCTTGCAAAAGCCAATTCGTGCAGATTTGCATCATCCGCCCCATCTGTATTCTACTCCGTTCTGCTAATTCAGTATATGAGAAATTAATTGGAAGCGTGGTATCTTAACTTTTATCCGCTCGCCGTTCTCCCGCTCCATCAGATAGTATCCGGTCATGCTCCCGCGGCACGACTTCAGCACACAATAGCTGTTATACGCGTGCTCGCCGCCGGGAGGTATAACAGG
>CALJMB010000135.1 GCA_937982515.1 uncultured Balneolaceae bacterium | reverse complement strand
TGTTGTTATTGGTTAGTAGGAGTCCTTTCCTCTATAGCAAAGGCTGTCATCCCGAGCGGAGTCCCGCCGGGTGTGGCGGGATACAGTCGAAGGATGACAGGCGTTATTTATGAAGGCGCTGTCAGGAAATAGAACACCCTCACCTTGCCAGCGGGTCAGGACGAAGCTGAAACTTAAAGACCTTACTGGTGGTACCTTTGCCGCCTTCCATATGGAACGGCGCGCGGGTACTTATCGTGGCCCACACGCCGCGGCCCTTCCAGCCGGCATCGGGATCGTCGATGCGGCCATCCATCCATTTGGTGTAGAAACCCAGCGGATAAGGAACACGCAGCACCACCCATTCTCCCTCATGCAGCACCAGCAACCCTTCAGACTCGTTGCCCGTGTTGATCGGCACATTCTCGCCCAGCCCAAGTGTGTTGAACTGATCCACCCATGTATAGTAGCTTGATTCAGCGCTGCCCGAACCGGTTACACCGTTGATCTGGGGCAGCGGCTCGGTATAAAAGGTCCATCCTTCCGGGCAGTGCTGGCCGGTCGCCTGCGGCCCGTTGAGCGGACCTTCACACTTCCGCCGGTCGAAACTGGCCATGTGTCCGCTGGCCAGCGCCACCCAGGCCACTCCGTTGCGGTCGATGTCCATCCCGCGGGGAGAAAATCCTTCCAACGGTTCTCCGTTTTCATTGAGCGGAAGCTCATAGATCTCGGCAAGGGCCGTCTCGGTTGGATTAGGGCCGGGCTCCAGCCGGATAACAGCGCCGGGATAGCCTAAAGACGATCCCCAGACCGAGCCGTCCGGAGCCGGAGCTACTGCATAGAGGCCGTTCGCAATTCGCTTGTCTTTCGACGGATCGACCGGTTCACCGGGTTCTACATACGCATCCCTCTGTCCGTTTCCGTTGGTATCGAGGATGAGGGGCGTCCAGCCCTGGGCGGCCTGCTCATCTCCGGTTTCGTCAAATTTATTTACATCCAGCCAGCCGACTACCGGTCCGCCGCCACTGGTCCAGAGGGTGTTATTGTCATCTTCGGCAAACATCAGGTGATGTGTGCTGAAGCAGGTGCCAATATGGGTGTATTCGTCTGTCTCGGGGTTGTAGACGCCGAGATGCCGCCATGACCGGTCAACGGGAAATACCTTGGCCGAAGGGTGATCCGATCCCTCCCGGCAGAAGTCCGGGTTTTCCGGCGGACGTACCGTGGCGGTGATCCATACACGCCCCTGGCCGTCAAACATGGGATTGTGCACATTGGCTTTACTGTTCCAGATAGGCTCATCTCCCCAGTAGGGAGAAGGCTGTGGCACCGACGGGCCGGAGGCCGGCCGCGTGTTGGGGTCGCGCACGGTAAGTGGTACCTGGCTTATCTCGTGAGTCACCGGATCCAGTACGGGCAGGTAATCGGCGCTGGCTTCGAGAGCCCCATAGATCTTGCCATTGGCATTTACGGTGGGGTCTCTGCGGTCGGTCGAGACCAGATCGTGCAGGTAAGCTTTCGGGTCGGCCCAGTCCCACTGAGTGATGACCACATTGCGCTCCAGCCCTTCCGGACGGGGCGGCTGAGGGGGTACTGCGCCTTCGGCAATCCGGTCGGTCCAGTCGGCAAACATCTTAAGCGTCGCTTCTCTGCCTAGATGATGAATGCCTCCCAGCATACTACTGCCGGCCTGTCCCGACTGTACACGGCGCTCCCAGGCCTCCTCAGAAGAGTCGAACTCTCCCAGTGCTTCGGGAATCTCCCGCGTGCCTTTGCTTCCCAGCTGGTGGCAGGCCATGCAGTTGCCGGATTTGATATTCCTCAGAAAATCGGCCTGGGTTTTGATATTGGGGGAGATGCCGTTGCCGTTGGCTCCGGTACCGGGGAATTCGTTTTGTTCCGGCACATCGATCAGTGAAAACCAGTATCCCGCCGGATAGTATTGTGCCGCTGCGCTTGCGTCGGGGGCTTCTACGGCGGTCAGGTTCAAAGTATTGCCCGGTGTGGATGACTGCTTGGGGGAATCTACAAGACCATAACCACGCACCCACACGCTGTAATTAGCTTCGGGAAGATCGGGGATCAGATACCGCCCCTCGTCATCGGTAACCACAATTTTGGCGTAGCGGGTGGGGAGGTCATGCGTTTCGGCAATGACCCAGACGCCCGCTTCCGGCCCGTTAGGACCGGTGACTACCCCACCGAGATCGTGATCTCCGATCTGAAGTGAGCCGTTCCCCGAATTGCAGGCACTTATTGCAGTAAAGGCAAATACCAAGACAATAAGGGATAAATTTTGTTCCATCCTGTCTGCCTTTATCACAAAAGAGATAGCAGAGCAGATTAATTGGAGAGATTCCTTCATTTTCATAAGAGTCAGAAATGTGGTTATTAGTCGTCAGAATTTGCCCCCGAGGTATAAGGGGAAGCCAATACCCGGTCTTACACCTCCGGCTAGCGTTATTATAATCCGTTTCGTGCTTTTGTGTTTTCGTGGCCTTACTTAACCAAGTAACAGCTTATTCCACAGCGAAGCAATAGAAAAGGCCGTTTCCGCCGGTGCCCTGCAAATCGGACTGGCTGCAGCCGCTGGAGCCGTGGGCCGAGTTCCATGACGTCGGGTTTTGGCCGCCGCCATCGCGATCGTGATGGCCAACCTGTGCACTGCCATCGCCGTTGCTGGTCCAGTCGCTGCACGTCTTGTCGCCATCGCCCTGAAAGGCGGTGCCGTCAAGCTGAGAACCCGTAAGGATATCGTGGACATTGGGATTATCGCCCCGGCCGTTTACCATCTCACCTGTTTCATCGAGTGCGGTCTCCTTATTCAGGTTATTATCTTCTCCATGCAGATGTTCCACATCGCGGGCTATCAACACGCCCCGGGCGTTATACCAGGGACCCTGGCCGATGCGGTCCCGCGCATGGATGTTTTTACCGGTACTGAGATAGGCGTGCCATGTTTTATCTCCGGCTCCGACAGCTTCGGCTAAAGCCTGGCAGTGCCGATCGGCTCCGTTCAGTCCGTCAAGATTGGCACCGTCTCCCGGGCCCTGGCTGGTGATAAAGAAACTCATTTCGGCGTTGCCGGAAACGTCCTGTGCTATTACCTGCTGTGCACCCGCTGCCAATAATATGACCGATACAATTACCGAAGTTATTTTGCTCATGTTCATGTTCTGCTCTCCTTATTTTGTGTTTGAATTGAACTCTATGTAATAACCGATCAACCGGGCCGGCAAAGAGCCCGGTTTGTTTGCCGCAAACACCTTTCAGTGTCTTTTTCTCATCCCAAACTCACGTTAGGTACTATGAATTAAAAACCCAAGTCTTTTTTTATTTAAAAAAAATATGAAGAAAACGTAGATAAGGTATAGGAATTTCAGATCTAATCATGTACCTTTGCAACCGCATTTAAAAAAAACCAGAAATAATTTATACCACTTTAGTGAAAACCTATAATCCATTCAGTGTTACCATGATGCAGTGCTGCTGTTGCTGTATGTGTATGATGTGCACAAACACACGGGATACCTGGATGGATAGGATAGGTTCTGCCATGATATAGCAATATTGATTGACATATAAGAATCGGGTTTTTAAGGCCTACTCATCTTCCAGGTGAGTAGGCCTTTTTTTTGCCTCTCACCTCATGATGTCCGGCCTGTTTCATTATTTAATCACACATACACAAACAGAAAAGGAGATCATACCCATGAACACCAAGTTACTAAGTTTAACCCTGGGGCTTTTGCTTTTCATATCCATCCCCGGATATGCCCAAAGTTCCGTTACCGGTGCCGTTGAGGATGCACGAACCGGCGAGAAGTTGCCCGGAGTTAACGTTTTCATAGAAGGAACCACCAAAGGAGCCGCCACAGATGCCGCCGGTATCTACCAGATAGGGGGTCTGGAGGCGGGCACGTACATCATAACGGCACGTTTTCTCGGTTACAGAAACCAGTCGAAAGAAATACATGTGGAGGCAGGAGAAACCGTCACGCTCAATTTTGAGTTGAGCGAGGGCTCCATAAACCTGGATGAAGTAGTTATAACCGGAACCGGGGGGCCCGTCGAAGTGAGAAAGCTCGGCAACTCCATTGGTACCGTAGGAGCCAAACAGCTGGAAGGGGTACCGGTTCAGAATTTTTCTCAGGTGCTTCAGGGCCGTATTCCCGGGCTGGTGGGCATGCCTTCCAGCGGGGTGACGGGCGAGGGTTCGCGCATCAGAATACGCGGTTCATCCAGCCTGTCTCAGAGCAACGAGCCCATTATTCTTGTTGACGGTGTGCGGGTGGACCGCGCCGGAGGCTTCGGAGGATCGGTAGGCGGTGGCGCTTCCCCCTCCCGGCTCGACGATATCAACCCCGAAGCTATAGAACGAGTAGAGATTCTTAAAGGCGCGGCTGCGGCTACTCTGTACGGAACAGAGGCCTCTAACGGGGTGATCCAGATCTTCACCAAAAACGGGCGGGTAAGCGACCCCCGGTTCGACTTTAAAGTCACCCAGAGCTTCATCAACTATCCCAAAACCATTCCCGACAACACAGGGTTTGCCCGTTCTGAGGCCCAGGCCGATACCATGAGCAAGTACCTGGGCGGGAATATCCGCCCCTATGAATTGGTCAGGGAAAACTATGTGCATCAGCTCTTTGAAACAGGGATCGCCCAGGAGTACTCAGGATCGGTAAGCGGCGGAACGGAAGGCATTAACTACTTTGTGAATGCCCGGTGGTCCGGTGAAGACGGCCCGGTCAGCGGTAAAAATCTTCCCTTTCCCGAGGGATATGGCCCTGTTGCTGAAGATATTTTGAAAAAGGGACAAGCCTCTGCCAAAATCAACATCTTCCCGGCCGAAAACCTGCAGCTGCGTGTTACTTCTAACTACACAAGTACAAACTTTGAAACCTTCCAGACGGGTAACAACAATTACGGGGTAACCTCCGGAGCCATGCACGGAAAACCGGAATTGGTGAGCCATAACAACCTGTCTGGCGCTTCCTACACGGCAACCACTCAGGAACGCCTCCAGCAAAACATAAGTCAGCAGGTGCACCATTTTAACGGAAGTGTGGGAGTAAACATACGCCCTTTAAAAAACCTCACGATCGATGGTACCTTCGGCCTTGACTACACCAGCCAGTTTAGTGAAGAAAGACGGCCTTATGGCTGGAATATTAACAACTATGCGAGTATAGAGACGGAGGGGGCGCGGCGAACCTCCGACCGTTCGAACCAAAATGTAACCGTTGATGTAAAGGCAAATCTCAGAAACCAGCTGGGCAAACGATTTGAGTCTACCCTGGTCGGAGGCTTTCAGAGCTTCAGCCAGCAGAGCCTGGTTCGGGGCGGAACGGCCCTGAACTTTCCGGGTCCCGGCCTGGATGTGAGCATAGCGGCAGCCAACCACAGTCTGAATGAATCTTACATCGAAGAGGCACAGGTAGGAATATTTCTGCAGGAACAGCTCGGCTTTGACGATTACATTTTCGTGACCGCGGGAGGGCGATACGATACACACAGCGCTTTCGGTTCGGAATTCAACGGTGTGTTTTATCCCAAGTTTTCTCTCTCTGTTGTTCCCAGCGACGCACCATTTTGGAGAAGGTCGGATATATTCTCCTCTCTCCGCCTCCGGGTGGCTGTCGGGCAATCCGGTTTACAACCCGGTGCTTTTGACGCGCTGACAACCTACTCATCTATGACTTCAGCAACCGGTCCGGGCATCGTACCCGAAAATCTGGGCAACCCGAACCTGAAGCCGGAAGTATCTACCGAATATGAAGCGGGCCTGGACTTCGGGCTGTTCAACGAGCGGCTGACCATTGAGACGACCTACTGGAACCGGACTGTGAGAGATGCTCTTGTGCAGCGACAGTTCCCCGTTAGCGGCGGCTTTCTTCAAACGCAGCTCGATAACATCGGAGAGCTCAAAGGCAAAGGCCTGGAATTAACCCTGGATGCCCGGATCTTCGAAAACAACGACTGGTCGGCCAGTCTTTTTGCCGGCGGCGCTTATCTGTGGGAGCAGGTTACATCTCTGGGAGACGCCCCGCCTCTTAAAGTAGGAGGAAGCTATCCCCGCCACCGTCAGTTTATCATTGAAGGATACGCTCCGGCCACCAACTTCGGAGCCAGGCTCCCGGATGTCGGAGAGGGATACCTGCCTCTGGACCGGCGCGGCCTGCTGGAGGCATTGGGAAGACCCACATCCGGCGTAGCAGAGGGGGAGCCTGCAGAACGGGAACTCGTATGGGATTATCTGAACTCGCTGACGCCGGCTACGGCCAGCCTGAGTGACCTAAACAGTTATGTACTGCTGGCCGATGAAGATGGAGACGGAGATAAGCTCGATCATTTTCTGGGTAAACCTACCCCTGACTGGACAGGCTCATTCGGCGGTTCGGTCAGCTTCAAAAACTTCCGGCTCTACACTCTGTTTGAGTACCAGGCCGGTAACTTCTACGTCAACAATCTCACCGACGGTTTCCGCCAGCGCAGCTCGGGCATCGGCCGGAATACCCCCGCCGCAGCCAGAGTAGAGCGGGATTATATAACCGGTGGAGTGGATGAGAATTTTATTCCCCAAAACAACGCTCAGGTTCGCCTGGATGCAACAGAAGAGTGGGTGTATAAGCTGCTTGCACTAGATCCGTTTGCCGGGCTGAACGTGATACAGGAAGCCGACTTTCTGAGATGGAGAGAGGTGAGCCTTACCTATAGTTTCCCAGCCCATGTAACAAACCAACTTAATATCCGCAGGCTTTCTCTGAGCGTGTCGGGGCGAAACCTGATGCTGTGGACCAAATATGGCGGTGTAGATCCCGAGGTTAACGAAATCGGACGGGACGGCGGCAACGACCTTCAAAACAACTTTCTGCTGGGTACAGATGCCTGGAATATGCCGCTTCCGCGTAGAGTCATCTTTACACTGAACCTGGGTATTTAATTCTCAGGCACCCGTACAATTTCGAAATTACAAATACTTAAAAACTATGAATTACCTCTTAACATCATACACATCCTATCTGAAGAAAAGATTCTTTAGCGCACTGGTTATCATCGGGCTGGGAATTTCCGGGTGTGACATGCTTAATGTCAATAATCCCAACAGCCTTGTGGAAGAAGACCTCAGCAACCCGGCCGCTGCTTCTTCTATTGCCAACGGCGCCGAGGCGACTGCAACCAATGCCCTGGGAACCCTGCTGGCTCCTTACTCTACAGTCACCGATGAAGTAACATGGATTGGCACACGGGATGCATGGGAGCAGCTCGATCAGGGAGAGATCAGCGATCCGATTAATGAGTTCGCCGACGGAGCTTTCCGGTCGGTGAGTCAGGCCCGCTGGACAGCTGACAATGCCATCTTCCTGCTGGAAGGTTTCCGGGAGGAAGGCACCCTCGAAAGCACACTGCCCCTGCTGCGGAGTTACGCGTACGGAGCCATTATCTATCTCGCTATTGCCGACGCTTTTGACGACTTCGTAATCTCCGACCGGCAGGATGCAAGTCCGCCCATAGGCAAAGATAACATGCAACAGCTCCACGATACCGCCATCTCTTATCTGAACAAAGGGCTGGCTCTGGCCGATAAGGGATCGGAGTGGGAGATACGGCTGCTGGCATTGCGGGCAAGGGCTCACTTCTCCCGGGCGCTATGGGAGAAACTGAACCCCGAGGTCGACACTCTTGATCCGCTCGTTCAGAGCCAGGATGCCGTAGATGATGCTGAAGCGGCGCTTGCCGGCATCGGCGCCGGTAACGATTGGAATTATCAGCTGGAAACCACTCCTGATACACCAAGTAACCCCATGGCTTTTCAGATTAATGAACGCCTTGAGCTTCGGTTTGGCGACGCCTACATCCAACCCACCCAAGACGGCACAAAGGTGGACAGTATACGCCTCGAAGATCCCATCGACGGAATTCCGGCACCGTATCTGGTCGCCACGATCAACGATTTTGTGGCTCAAAACCAGTATGCCGACATAACGGTCATCTCCGCACGTGAGCTGTATCTGATTATTGCCGAGGATGCACTGGCCCGGAATAACACCCAGGATTTTGAGGATGCCATCAATGCCCTGCGCAGCCTGGATAACCTGTCAGATTATACCAATCAAATACCCGCGCCGGATCTTCTGAAACACTCCCGGCGCGTCAATCTCTTTATTCAGGGGCGCCGCCTGGCCGATCTTTACCGGTTTGGAGAAACCTCGCCGGAGTGGACCCCCAATCGGGTAACCCAGGGAGCGTTTTTCCCTATTACATCTACAGAAATCCGGGCAAATCCGCATGTTGACTTTTGACCCTTTTGGAAATGGGCTGGTGGCCCGCAAGCTGTATCACTTGCGGGGCGAGCCTCTAAAAGGATTTCCACTACTGAAACACATTACACAACAATAAACTACTTCAACCAAACCAGACAAAACCAATTACCATTATGTCATTTAAATACCTAAAATCACTAACTGCACTCCTTTTAGTGGCCATTGTTGCTGTGCTGGCAGTTCAATCGCCAGCCGCAGCTCAGAACAAGTATTATTTTCCCGAAGGAGCTCAGTTCGATGAAAACATCCCCACTCCACAGGAGTTCCTGGGGTACCCGATCGGATCGCACTACACCCGCCACGACCGGATCGTGGACTATTTCAAAGAACTGGCACGTATTTCTGACAAAGCCACTTTCCAGATCATCGGTGAAACCTACGAACACCGCCCCCAGGTGGTACTGACCATCACCTCGCCCGAAAACCACGGGAGGATCGAGGAGATACGGAACCGACACCTGACGGTACTGGATCCCTCCGCCCCGCCGCTGGATCCTCAACAAGACAAGGCTGTCGTGGCACTAAATTATAGTGTACACGGGGATGAAACTTCCAGCGGTGAAGCGGCGCTGTTAACGGCCTACTACCTGATTGCCAATCAAAGCCGGGAAACGCAGACATTTCTGGACGAAGCCATCATCCATATCGATCCGGCCCAGAATCCCGACGGACGCGACCGCGCCGCCGGCTGGCATAACGGGTATAAATCTTTCCCACCTGTGGCCG
>CALJMB010000134.1 GCA_937982515.1 uncultured Balneolaceae bacterium | reverse complement strand
CCGATACTCCCACCCCTTCGGGTATCAGCACTATCTGCCCACGGGCCGTTTGGGGAGCCAGCAGTAGTACAAGTACAAAAAGGAAACCTGCAAGATTAAGTAAGAGTGCTGAAAGATTACTAAATATATAGTTCATGGATTTTAAAATAGATTAAAACCGATATCCTATGCTTAAGCCAAAGGATGAAGACAACGCATCAAATGTAAACCATGGCGTAAATCCGGCACGCAATGTAATACCTCTTTGGGCAGGCTGGTAACGATATCCGGCAACCAATCCTCCATATAAATAGAACTCGTTTCGGGTATCAGAAGACACATCCCTATCATCCAAAAATACGTTCGGAATTACTCCGGCGCCTAGTTCAAGGTAATGATTTTTCTTTCCTATCAGCCGGCTAAGAAACACCGGAAGGGTCAATGCATGCGTTGAGCGCCGGAACTCTCCATCCGGGAATTGCACCTCGAAATTTCCTGCATAAAGATACGACGCTCCTACCCTGAGGTAGGTCAATGGCTTGACAGCACGTTCATAGTTTACCGAGTACAGCCCGCCGCTGCCTGATAATTCTAAAAAAAGATGGTGCTCTTGAGCCTCTGAAGTGACCGATTGCGCCTGTACATCATCTGTCACCAAGATAAAAAAGAGCACTGGCATTAATAATAGTAGTAATTTTTCCATGCTTATTTGGTTTAATTAGCCCAGTTTAAGGTATCCGGATCCCAACCCCGGATGGGTATTAATGTTGTGGTACGATAGGCTGCACTGTATCCACCGAATACGCCAATGGCATCAGATTGATCTTTAGGAAGCACATTCTCACCTTCTCCGACTTTAAAAATATTAGATATCTCAAAAAGATACGTGGTATCTCTTTGAAGGTGAGCCTGAACCTGCCTGGTGTCTTCCAGACTCCATGGATCTTCGGTTTCTACGGCAATCCAGTTAAAAACGTTCTGATAAAATTTGCCCAGATCTTTATTTATCTGAGATAACCGCCCCCACGCTTTTTCTGAATACTTGAGCGAGTCCGTCTGCAAGTCAATCCACTTAGGACTAAAGGCTTGTTTGTCCCGAAATGTGTTATTATGTCGAATCATATAGGTTGCACCTTCTCTCCAGAAAGGCCCTCTGTCACTGTACAGGAATGCCTCTTTTCCCATACCAAACGTTTCATAATCATATTCATAATTAAACTGGCCAATAGTATAGACCGCTTCCGGGGCAGTTTCATAAGGGAAGGGAATTTCTTCTTTATACTCTTCGACGTATACACCCGTAGAAAACCTCATAAGTTTTAAAGGCATTTCTACACTGTCGGGGACTTCCCATTTTGGCAGCCGGGGAAGCCTGGTAAACGCAGTATATGCTCTTCCATCGGGTAGTTTTACAGACAGTTCATAGCGTTCTCCTGCCATTAGCGACAGGGCCGAGCTTTGATCTCCATATACGCCATACTCCTCATATGTTAATACAACCCTTCCCTCATTTGGCCTGTTCAAAGGCCCTCTGATGGCAACCCGGGCCTCATCTTCTATTCCTAAGCTCAAGTTCATATCAGCTGCAATATGATATACCTGGGCATTCAGCACCGGCCACCATATCCCGGGCAGTGGATAAGGCAAGGGTCCATCTTCTCCTTTCCGGAAATCACTGAGGTATCCCACAAAAACCTCGGGATAGTGATGCACGGTATCCGCTGTAGCCTCCAGAGTAGAAACAATAAAGGGAGTATGGTCAGGGACAAGCTTTACAAATGGCTTTTCCTCACTGTTTTTGTTTAACAGATCACATCCCTGAAGAACGATCGCTATACAAATTAACCACTGCCTGAAGATGATCATGTCAGCAATTACTAATCATTTTAGTTTTATTATTGAACCCTTCAGCCAATGAATCAGAACAGGTCTCTGCACTGCTCCTTTTCTCGGCTGAAGGGTTCGCACCTTGGCTTTAATAGATATCGCGATGAACCATCACGAACACGTATTTAAATCCTCCTCTCTGAGCAGTAACTGATCCGCTATTAGTGGCATAGCTTACGGTGCTATAATTAACACGCCTTACTCCAGACAGAAGCATTGTTTCATCGCTATTGCCGCGACGATGACTAGCTGCATCTATTCGTGTAGTCAGATAGTCATATTGTCCATCACTCATATCATACGTCCATACGTCTTCAACTCTGGTACTTGTCCGACGAGCACTGAATTTATTATATTTTTTATCCTGTTCAGTTATAATAAGACGATGATAACTACCTGTTAACGGAAGCAATGGAAAATAATCCAGTTCTCCCTGATACCACACTTCATTTGATTTTACAGGAAACTTAAGTGAAGATGGCATATTCATAAAACTATAATCTACTCCAGGATGATTGACATCCGGTCCGTCATACCAAAGCCCATCTGCAGCCTGGTTTTGACTATGCTTTTTTCCAAGAGGGTTACTCTTCGTAAAGTACTTTCGAGTATCAAAAGCATAATTCCAATTTCGGGAAAACTTTGAATTATAGTTATCTGTTTGCTGAAAATGTAATGTTAATTCTGCAGCTCCATCACCATCACCACTATTATCAATCCGAAGAGTTTTTAATCCAAGAAACCAATCGGGTACATTTGTACTAGTAGTAGCG
>CALJMB010000133.1 GCA_937982515.1 uncultured Balneolaceae bacterium | reverse complement strand
TCAAATGTGAAGCGTAATTTGAACGGGTATGCTTCGAACGGTACGGGGTCGGGCCAAGGCGCTCTGGCAGAGCTTACGGCTGAATACACCAATTCATTTGACAGGCACGATGTTACACTGTTGGGCGGTTACAGTTATCAGGAAAATACCTATCGCGATTATTGGATGACTAACTATGACTTTCCGACGGACGCATTTGATTATAATAACATTGGAATAGGTGATGCGCTTCGCAGAGGACAGGGAGAGCAATCGAGCACAAGATGGAAAACAAATCTGATCGGATTTTTTGGACGTGCCAATTATAGTTATGACAATAAATACCTGGTGATGGGTAGTCTGCGCTATGAAGCGGCAAGTGAGTTATGGGGTACAGAGGATCCATGGGGGCTTTTCCCTGCTGTTTCGGTGGGTTGGCGTCTTACTAATGAGCCATTTATGAAAAATCAGAACATTTTTGATGATCTGAAAATAAGAGCAGGATATGGAGTTACGGGGTCACAACCAGACGACTTGTTTTTGGGTGTGGCCAAATTAGGTTATGAAGACTATGCCTATTACGGAGGGAGCTGGATACCGACGCTGGCACCGACGCAGAATCCGAATCCTAATCTGAAATGGGAAGAAAAGCATGAGCTCAATATTGGTGTTGATTTTTCAATCCTGGCTGGCAGCGTGAGTGGAAGCCTGGACTACTACATTAGAAAAATAGATGATCTGTTGTATGATTATCCGGTACCAAGTCCACCAAATATTTACTCAACTACCCGCGCTAATGTTGGGGAAATGGAAAATAAAGGGTTCGAGGCCAGCATTAATATTACTCCGGTACAAACAAGTGATTTTTCCTGGAATTCAAGCTTTAATTTTTCTACAAACTCCAATAAGCTGGTGAGCATCACCAGTGATCAGTATGAGCTTACCAATGATTATTTTACAACTGGTAACACTGGCCCTCCCATTCAAACCTTTACGCATATTGTAGAGGTAGGCCATAATATCGGCGACTTTTACGGGCATAAAGTGATAGATATTGATGAAAATGGGGAATGGATTTATGAAGATGCCAAGGGTAATGCCGTTCCATTTGACGAATACGAGCATACTTTTGCAAATAAACAGCGGTTGGGAAACGGCATCCCCAATTACAATATCGGGTGGAATAACACCTTTCACTATAAGAATTTTGATCTGAGTATTGCAATGAGAGGGGCCTTTGATTTCCAGATCCTGAACTTTCAGCGTATGTATTTCGAGAACCCATCTAGAACTCAGTATAATCTATTGGAATCGGCCTACGACAACGTATTTGGCAAAGCGATGCTCAGCACCGATATGCCGCTCGAGTTCAACAGCTATTATGTAGAGGATGGAGATTACTGGAAAATCGATAACATCGTTCTGGGATATACATTCCCGGTTAGCAACAACATATCATACCTCAATTCGGCCAGAGTGTATGTCTCTTCACTGAATACGCTGACTATTACAGGGTACAAAGGTATCGACCCGGAAGTGGATCAAGATGGGCTGGACCCGGGAATTGATAACCGGGACAAATACCCCACCACCAGAACATTTACGCTTGGAATTAATATTAGTTTTTAATCAATAATGAGGCTAGTCATGAAAATACGCAAAGGAAACTTCTATCGAAGCTTGTTGGTAACTGTGGTCTCGTTAACGGTTATGCTTACTTCATGTACAGATTTGGTAGACACAAGTTATGATGAAATTGTTACCCGTAACTTTGAACCATCAGGAGATGATGTTGCATCCATTGTCGGGCAAGCATATGTTCCGTGGCGCCAGCTTATGCTGGGCTGGAATGGTCTTTGGCGTGCTCAGGAAATATCGGCCGACCAACTCGTTATTCCCGCAAGACCAAACGGGTGGGTTGATGGTGGTGTCTATCGTCAGTTCCACGAACACCGGTGGACGGCAGATCACCCGATCGTGGGTACCGTTTGGAGCCGGGCCTACAGCGGCATTACAACCACAAACAGGATTATCTACCAGATCGAATCCGGTGATATCCAGATCACGGAAGGCAGGGAGGAAACATTGGCTGAGCTGAGGGTTGTCCGGGCTTCCTACTATTATGTGCTCCTGGATTTGTATGGCAATGTACCCATTGTAGAAGACTTTGATGTGCCGGAAGGGTTCCTGCCCGAGCAAAGCAGCAGGAAAGAAGTGTTCGATTTCGTAGTCAAAGAAATTGAGGAGAGTCTTCCGATGCTAAGTGAGGAAAATAACAACACAACGTATGGACGCTTCAATAAATGGGCAGCTCATACCCTGCTGGCTAAAGTCTATCTGAATGCCGAGGTGTACACTGGTACTCCGCAGTGGGATAAAGTAATTGAACACACAGACGCGGTGATAGACTCCGGCGCGGGGTATCTTCTGGAGCCCAATCAGAAAAATCCATTTGTGACTGAAAACCAAAACTCTAATGAAATCATATTTTCGATTCCCATTGATGCTGTGTATCAGGATGAATGGAATACGTTTGACCTGCATCTGCAGACCCTCCAGCCCTCAAATGCGGCTACATATAATCTGCAAGAAACTCCATGGGGAGGCATCTGTGCAATCCCACAGTTTATCAACATTTATGATGAGGATGACGCACGTTATAAGGACAACTGGATTAAGGGACAGCAGTATTCTTCAACAGGGGAGCCCATAATGGCTCAATTGGGAGCCTATTCAGGTGAGCCATTGGCATATATCAATGAACTGCCCGGAATTGACCAATCGGAGGCGATCCATGGTTTCAGGCTCGGTAAGTTCGAAATTGCCATGGGATCTACTAATATCCTGGACAATGACTATCCGCTCCTGCGCTATGCCGACGTCCTGATGATGAAGGCAGAGGCACTACTGCGTACCGACAGGCCAGATGAGGCCGCATCGATTGTTACGGAGATCCGGATGCGTAATTTTGATGACCCCACAAAAGCTGAAGTTACAGGGGCAGAATTGCTGCAAGGTAGTGAGTATGACTATGGTCTGCGTAACCACCTCGAAGAGACTCATGAAGGGGGCAATGACATTAAATTTGGCAGATTCCTGGATGAACTGGGACGCGAATTTGCACAGGAAGGACGGCGCCGACAGGATTTAATACGTTTTGGAGTTTTTACAACTAAATCTTGGCTGTCTCATTCGGCAAGTCAGAGTGATGAATTTAGAAAACTATTTCCGATTCCCTCCGACGAATTGAATACAAACTCAAATCTTACTCAAAATCCTGGTTATTTAGAGTAATAAAGAGAATCAGACAAGTTTGTTTGAGCGTGGGAATATTACCTAAGTTGATTCCGGGCTGTAGTCCGGAATCAACACTATATCAGTTCACAGAACATCAATTTCAGTATAATTATTATGAGAAGGAGGTGTTGAACGTATGAGTAAAACCTATAAAAGACGGGAAAGAAGTCTCCCCAAATTTGTTATAACTGGTTGCCTGATCTTAGCTGTAAACGCCTTTTTTATACAGGCTGTAAGTGAAGCCCAGGATTTGAACAGTCGTGTTAAATTAAAACTTTTTTCCTTATCAGATGTCCATCTGCTGGACTCCCCCTTCAAAAGAGCGATGGAGGTGGATGGCAGGTACCTGTTGAAACTGGATGCCGACCGGCTGCTGGCGCCTTATCTGAAAGAGGCAGGGCTCGATCCCAAAGCTGAGAATTATGGTGGATGGGAATCTGACGGCGAAATCGGAGAGGGACTCGATGGTCATTCGCTGGGACATTATCTGTCGGCACTTTCGATGATTTATGCCGCAACAGGCAAACAAGAATACGGTAACCGCTTAATTTATGTGGTGAATGAGCTGGAACGAGCGCAAAAAGCCAATAATACCGGATATCTGGGAGGTGTGCCGAATGGTGAACAAATTTTGAATGAAGTACAATCCGGAAAAATAGAAGCTAGGCCTTTCAATCTGAACGGAAGTTGGGTACCGTGGTATAACCTGCACAAGTTATTTGCCGGATTGCGGGATGCCTATCGACATGCTGGTAACGAAAAAGCATTGGATATTTTAACTAAGCTGGCTGATTGGACAGTTGATTGGGCCGAGCATTTTTCCGAAGAGCAATTCCAGGAAATCCTGAAAACCGAGCATGGTGGAATGAAAGAAGTGCTGGCCGATCTTTATGCCATTACTGGAAATACCGATTATCTAAATCTCACTCAACGTTTTACTCACCACGACGTTGTAGACCCACTTGCGAAAAATAAGGATCAGCTTGAAGGCTTACATGCCAATACTCAAATTCCCAAGATAGTTGGTGCAGCGCGTCAGTATGAGGTTTCCGGAGATAAAAGGATGCGGGAAATAGCTACTTTTTTTTGGGAAACTGTAGTCAATCATCATACTTACGCCAACGGGGGCAATAGCGACCACGAGCACTTTAGTCCGCCAGACGTACTATCAGAGCAGTTGAGCCGGTGGAGCTCCGAAACCTGCAATACCTATAATATGCTGAAGCTCACACGCCATTTGACGCAGTGGAAAGCTGATCCCAAGTATGCGGATTATTATGAACGGGCGCTTTATAATCATATTTTAGCATCACAGGATCCACAAACCGGCATGTTCGCCTACTATATGTCGATGGAGCCGGGGACGGTTAAAACTTTCAGCAAGCCGTTCGATTCATTCTGGTGCTGTGTGGGAACGGGGATGGAAAATCATACCAAATACGGCCGCTACATCTATATGCACACCAACAACGAGCTGTACATCAATCTGTTTATTCCATCTGAATTACAGTGGAAAGAGCAGGGCGTGAGGCTGCGACAGGAAACTGATTTTCCGGAGTCCGAAGAAAGCAGGTTTATCGTCTATACCGGTAATCCACAGGAACTTTCTATGAAAATCCGTCGTCCTTACTGGGCGGGAGATGGATTTGCCGTTACAGTAAACGGAAATGCGGTTGAAGTATCGGAAGGTCCGAGCAGCTATATCGAAATCCGCAGAACTTGGAAAAATGGAGATCAGGTAACCGTTGATCTGCCGATGGAAACACGAACAGAATCGCTGGGCGGAGGCGAAAGTAAAATTGCTTTTATGCACGGACCAATTTTACTAGCCGGAATTGTAGGAGAGGAAATGCCCATCCAGGGACAATACGCCGGCAGTGAACAATACGAGAATTTTGATCTTCCTTCGGTTTATGTGCCGCCCCTGCAGCCTGGTGACCGTACGGCTGATCAGTGGGTAAAGCCTAAAAAGGGAAAAAAGCTGGAGTTTGAGTTGACGAATGTGGGCGAGGCAAGTGGTCTCACGCTGGCGCCTTATTATAAAGTAAATCACAATTATTATACTATCTATTGGGATATAGATAAAGTGGAAACATCAGAAGAAGAATCCTTATAATCATTATCCAAAAGGATTTTTTAGGTATGTATTATTAGCTCTATATAGAGAAAAGAACGCTGTTACAGCCAGCAATCTGGATCAATAATGAGGCTTAGATTAAATAAAGTGAGTTCGAGATAAGAAATGGGCACTATAAGTCTCCCCCGACGGCTGTTGGGGGAGATGATCAGCCCAATCGTTCGTGGACTGATCTGAGGGGTGTTGAGACGCAATTAATCGCGTCTGTATAGGTACGAGGACTATTACCAAGAGAACACCTCTCGTCTCGGGCCGGGAACCGCCGTCCGCCAGCCGGCGGATCCCCTCAAGGGGAGAGTTATAAATGCCTTTTTCTTTATTTCGAACTCACCTTAAATAGGTTTTAACAACCATGGCAATTACAACTCCAAGGTATGTCATAAAATACTTTTATAATGAAGGATATGAAATTATGTAGTACATATGGCTTATATTTTATGCTGTTCTTGTTTACGTCAGATGTTTTTGCTCAAAAACGCCACATGATAAGTAGTCCTGACAGGAAGATTACCACTGAATTTTGGATCTCTGATGAGGGGGAGCCGCACTATCGAATACTCCAAAAAGACATTGAAGTACTGGAGGCGTCAGAGTTGGGGATAGTCCGTCGCGATATGGACTTCTCGGAAAACCTCAGGCTGGAAGAGGTTACGGAAACTATTCCCATAAAAGAGAAATACACTCTTCCTAAGGGCAAAAGGTTGTATCGTACGTATAGTGCCAATACCCGGACGTTCCGGTTGCTCAACGAATGGGGGCATCCGATGGATGTGATCTTTCAGGTTTCCGATGACGGGGTGGCATTTCGTTACTACTTTCCCGGCGGTACGGCCCGGCCCCGGATGATTGTTGAGGAACGGACCA
>CALJMB010000132.1 GCA_937982515.1 uncultured Balneolaceae bacterium | reverse complement strand
TTTTTAACATCACCGGCAGGTGAGCCGCGGGTCTACGCGGATAGGCGGGATGGATCGCGCCCCTGCATTATTCTCCTTAGGAAGGAGGTTAGGAGAATGGACCCCGGCCGCTATCAGGGGCGCGGGCGTCCGCTTGTGTTTATAGTATGAGTGTGAATGAATCTCCCGCCATTCAGCAATAGTTAATAAATAGTACAGGTACCTCAAAGATGAATAAATCAGACAATGATATATATGTGATGAAGCAGATAGCGGAAGAAGTAAGGAACGCCTGCATCACAGCCATGCAAGAAGGATTTCAGGACGCCTCGATGAGCGGGCTCTGCACGGACGGGGCAGTTGAGGCAGCGATAGGCGCTGTACAGTTGTTAAATCTGGAGAAGATAGTCAGGCAAGCGCTGAAGGAAGGTTAGCAGCTGACTATGTTTAAGAGGCCTGGCTTAGTATAGATCCGCAAAGTTTTTTAACCCTTTGCGGATCCGTATCAGTTTCTGATGAATCAAAAATGTGATAAAGCGGCCTTACCCTTCCACAACCAGCGTTCCTCTCATGCCTCCTACATAATGACCAGGGAAGCTGCATATATAATCATACTCGCCTGTTTGTTCAGGAACGGTAAAAGTAACCTCAACCGTCTCACCACCTGCAGCCAGTTCGGTGTGGGCAATAACACTCTCCTGCTGGTTGGCAGGTATATAGTCGTTATCTTTGGCTTGTATGGCGGCATTGGCAAAAGCGTCTGTGTCTGTCCCCTGCTCAAGTAATACCCAGTTGTGCGACATTGCCGCAGGAGGCATCGTGCTGCGGGTGGTAAGCCTGATGGTAAGCGTCTCGCCCGGCTTGGCAGTAATAGACTCAAGAAGCAAAAGCTCTGTTTCCTGAGCATCAGCTTCGCCAACGGTGAGGCCTTCCGCTTCAGCTTCTACAGCAAATTTAAGTGAATTAGTACCGACTATTTCAATGGTTCGCTGGCTGGTAGAAGTAGCTTGGTCGGTTTTCTGTTCTTCCGAGCCTCCACCACCACAGCCAATAAAAAAGGTTAAAGCGAGTATGCTAGAGAGTTTTAAAAAATTCATGACACGTTTTTATTTATTGGAAATTATCTGGTTATAGTTATCTGGAATAGCAGCATAATGAATAACATTCATGAAGCGCTAATGAATTCGTAATACAAAGAACGTTGTTATCGGTTGATGATACAAGAGTTAAATGAAATTTTAACAAGAAAAGGCGTCTCCGGTTCCATTAGTACTTTTTAAATGAAATGGAATAATTACCTGAAAATAAGAAGGGCACGGGCAGCCTAAGACAGTCGAAGCATCCCCCTCCGATGCACAGGATGCACGGGGCAGAGGCACCGTTTCCCTCCCTAACAGAGGCTGTCATCCCTCGACAGGCTCGGGATGGCAGCCTTTATTTAGGATGGCAGGCGTTATTCGGGTATCGTACGCATTACGGTTAGTTATGCAGGTTGGCTGGATTGCCACCGGGTCATTGATTTCTCCCTTCCAGAAATAGAGGACCTTAATTAAAAGAAACGGAAACGGTTCCTCCTGAGGTGCGGGCGGATATCTGGGGGCCGCCGCCATTCAGTTGGCCCTCAACTTCATCTCGTTCAACTTCGCCGGAAAAGTTCTCGAGGCTTGCGCTTACATAACTTCCTTTCAGATTCAGATCAAAGCCCGTATTGCCGGGAACGGAAATGTTCACGTTGCCGCCGCTGGTGCGGAGATTGACAAATTGCCCCACTTCGTTCAGGTCAGCCGTAATACTGCCGCCGCTGGTGGAGGCCTCAACCGTGCCGGATACGTTTTCCAGGTTAATATGTCCACCGGAAGTACGGACGTTAATGCTGCCTTCGGCCTGTTCAACGTCTATGTGTCCACCGCTGGTACGGGCGCTCATTTCTCCTTCAAAGTCACGGACTTCAATGTGTCCGCCGGAGGTGCGCGCATCCATTATTCCCCGGATACCAGACAGGTTCAGATGACCGCCGCTCGTGGAGATCTCCTGGTTGCCGTTAAGGCCACTTACCTCGATATGCCCTCCGCTGGTTTTCAGGTCCGAACTTACTTCCTGCGGGGTATACACTACAAAGGAGATGGCAATATGGTCGTTGTTCCAAAACTTCCACCTTCTGTTATTCTTTCTCTGTGCAATGGCCGCTACTTTGTTACCGGACTGGCTGATTTTTATGTCAAAGTCGCTCAGATCGGTGTCGGAGGGAGAGAGTTCGCGTCCATTCCGGGTGACGTACATTTCAACGCGTACTCTGTTTGATTCGGAGGCCTGAACCGTGATGTGCCCGCCGGAGGTTTTGACCTCAAGGTTGCCCGGGCTATTCAGGGTAAACTCTTCAATCCGGTACGGATCATCCCGGTCGCTGGTGCGGGCGGAAACAGGTACGATCAGAATCAGAAACCACAGGAAAGATAAAGTAAAGGCAGTGATCCATTTGTTTGTGTAAATATCTCTGGCATTCATGGGTGTCAAGGTTAGATTAGTTTTTGCAACAGTGCAACGGTACGGGAGGATTTCTGTTTAGTTGCAATTGAAAGGGTAATTATCGCCTTGTGCAAAACGATTATAGGAGAGGAGGAGTCAAATTATTAATTTCAACCTCCGTTGTCATCATGAATGAAACCCGATTGTCTTATGAAGCTGCCTTTTTTTCTTGCCAAACGTTTTGTAGCCGGTGAAAACCTCGAACAAGCCATACCCAAGGTTGAGGATTTAAACAAACGAGGCATTAAGGTAACGCTGGACATGCTGGGAGAGAACGTTACAGACCGTAAAACGGCTGATGACACCGTGCAAAACTATATAGATCTGCTCCGGGGAATAGAATCCGCGGGACTGGACAGTACCATCTCTATAAAACTTACTATGCTTGGCCTGGATATAGACCGCCGGTACTGCAAAGACAATCTGTTCAGATTACTGGAAGTGGCAAAGGAAGAAGATCAGTTTGTTCGCATTGACATGGAAGGGTCGGATTACACTCAGGTCACTATCGAACTGTTTAAAGAAGCGTTTGAGCAGTTCGGAAAACATGTGGGCATCGTCATTCAGGCCTATCTGCACCGAACTAAACAGGATATCTACGAGTTGGCTAATATGGGGGCCGATGTCCGGCTCTGCAAAGGAGCCTATAAAGAGCCTCAAAGGCTGGCTATACAGAACATGCCCGCTATCCGGGAAGCATTCAAAGAGTATGCAGCCATCCTGTTGGATAAAACCCCTTACCCCCGTATAGCCACTCACGATGACGAGCTCATAAAATGGGTAAAACAACACGCTGCCGAACATGGAATCGGCAAGGAGCGGTTTGAGTTGCAGATGCTGTACGGACTGCGACAAGATACCATGGAACGGCTGGCAGCCGGTGGCTATAATGCCCGTATATATGTGCCCTATGGCACCATGTGGTTTCCCTATTACAAACGGCGCCTCACCGAGCGAAAAGAAAACGTATGGTTCGTGTTACAGACACTATTCAAAGGATGAAAAAACTCTTGGAAAGCTTATTCCCCGGCATAACCCTGCCAGGCTATACGGGTTGAACCCTGTTATTTCCCGGGTGGAGGACGGGACAGGCTGCTCGCGGCATATTACTCTATTGTAATTACGGGACGCTCGGCCCCCGTGAACAACCCTAAAACGCCGTTTAAAGCACGCTGTAAGCTCCTTCGGACGGAGATTGTAATCTCCGTCCTTCCGAGATTATGGTCTCCTTCCTACCGAGATTATAATCTCCGTGCCCCGGAGACTATGATCTCCGGATCTTCGAGATTATGTGCTCCGGCCCCCGGAGATTACGTGCTCCGTTGTATGGAGGTTACAAGCTCCGCCATACCGGGCTTGCAAGCCCGATATGGCAGAATCTCAAATTAAACTCTGTTTTTACTTTTCCCCCAGAGCCTGCTCCGCCGACTGCCACAAGAATTCGGTAATAGTGGAGTCGGGCAACAGGGTGCGGCCATTCCAGGCAAAATCGAGTCCTTCCAGCCGTTCGGCTACGGCATGTTCGCGTCCGCCGGAGGAGAGGAAGAGCGGTACCACAATTACCTCCCCGTTTTGTCCGGCCTGGCGCACCAGTGTGCGGAGATGGGCTTTGGCCTGCTCAAAGATCGGTTCAGGAGCGTCGTCTCGCACCGTCAGGGAGAATATCTGTTTGTATGGATCCCCTTTTTCCTCCTGCAAGGTTTGGATCTTTTTTGAAAGGCTTTCCATCGTACGCACCCACCCTCGGTTGTCACTTTCCTCGTTGGGGCCGTGGGCTACCAGCAGCACCGTTTCGTTAGCGGGATTTGAGCTGAGTTCCTGAATTCTGCGGCTGAGGATATCGGCCACCACCGGGTGGTCATCCAGCGCGGGACCGATAGCTACGTCGGCCTTAACCGGAAGGGGTTGCAGGTTTTCTGGCGTGTAGAAATGGTGTCCGCCGGAGGAATGCGATGAATGGCCCGAATTGTCTTCGATGCCCATCATCTTCTTGTACTCATCGGCGTGATGCATCAGCGGCATGGGCCGTTCATCCAGGGTATCGCGCTTGCCCAATAAATACTCCGTTTGGCGGATGATGAGACTGTGGCTGGAAATAAACAGCGGAACGACTGCGATCGTGGAGACCTTCTGTTTTTCCAGGGCTTTGATGCCGTGGTACATAGATACATAGTTGGCCATCCCAAAAGCTACTTCAACCTTGTACTTTTCTTTTAAGGGTTCGGCGGCTTCGATGACGGCATCATTCCACTCCTCACTGCCACCGTGGGCCAGTATTAATACACCGGTATCCTGAGCAAAACCGGAGGAACTAACCCAAAGCAGAACAAAGGGAATGAGCAGTAAATAACGTGTGATGTTTTTCATAATAAATGTTAGTGTAAGTATCGGATTATCCGTTTAACTCTGATTGATTTTAGAATGTTTAGCGGTTAGCCGTCTTGTCCGGGCATCCCTCAGATCCGCCCAAAAACTATTGGGCGAATCATCTCCCCTCAAGCGGAGAGGGCATTTCTCCCCCTTAACAAAGAGCCTGTCCCGACACGCTTGTCGGGAGGGATTAAGGGGGTTGTCTATACGGAATGCCGAATAGGGCATGCCAGCTAAAAGCAGTTCAGGAACTCTGCCTCTACACGCGCTAACCTTACCACCCATCTGCCGGCAGAGGTCTGAAATAGTCGTCAGGCATGCCGGAGATGAGGAATAGTAATTATTCGGCAAACTCTCTTGACCCGTTTAATTGGATGACGTATTCAAAGGTATAATAACCTGAGGGATAGTTATCCGGGTTGTTACTGAATTCTTCGCCAGAGAGGTCGGGATTGCCTTTATAATAACTGAGAACTTGCAATTTGGCATAGTTCGCCCCATCTCCCGTTTTTATCACAAGTGTTTTGTTTTCAATGGGAGTGACGATATGAGTTGTCCGGTTGTAATTATACCATCCGTTCCCACTACCGGTTGGAATTGCGAGCAAGGTATCGGTGTCTGTGCTATAACCATCGGAAGGAGCGATGGTTACATCATCAAAAGAGACATCCAGTACCAGTGCACCTCCATCACCCGGGCCGCTGGCCTCGCTGTTTGTATAAATTGTTGTTGTGGAAAAGGCGATATCCCATTCGGTGGAAGCTGAATCCGATGCTTCTACAATACTGTTATCCCGAAGACTGTAGTAGGTGATAGCGTCTGATGCCGGAATGTCTTCGACAATGTAAGATTCGATTTGTGATTCATCTTCTTCTTCATTACCCGGGCCGGTGCTGGAATCATTGCAGGCTGTAGATAAGAAAAGGAGAAGGACGGCTGGCAGGCTTAAGAGTTGTAATGTATTTCGTAATGGCGTCATAGCTATTTTGTAATTATTAATGATTAGTAGAGTTGTAGTGAAAGTTGTGCGTAAAATATTCTTCCGGGCAGCCAGGAGAGATCGAATGGGCGCGTGAAGTCAAACAGGTTGTCTACACCCAGGCGCAGGGTGTAGCGGCCGGAGAAGGTCTTGTCGACCGCCGTATTCCAGATCATGTATCCATCATCATATTCGCCGGGATCTGCAAAGCCGTTGCCGTTGGCGTCGAAACGTGCATACTTGCCCTGCCATGTACCACGTAAGTTGGCGCTGATATCCGGCTCCTCCCATGTATAGTACAGTTTGATGTTGGCCATGTGTTGTGAGCGGTTAAGCATAGGCTCGTAGGATGAAAACGTACGCTCAACAACTTCCCCCTGGTCATCCTGAACGGTACGGGTCTCTTCAATCTTCCGGCGGGCATCCAGCAACTGATAACCGGCTGAAATAAGAAGTTGTTCTACAGGTTGCCAGCGCAGCTGTGTTTCAAGACCCTGTGTGTATACGTTCTGAAGGTTGAAATAACTGTATATAGGCTGGCCATTGTTTTTCCGGGCAACAGGGGCAGACTCTATGAGATCATCTACGTTGTTGCGGAACAGGTTGACGCGTAGCTCCAGGCCTTCGGAGGGACGCAGATCCACCCCGGCATTAAAAGCCAGGGACCGTTCCGAGCGTATCTCCTCGAGCTGATTCAGCGGGATGAGGACCTGCTGAATTTTATTCTGTTCCTGTAACTCCCGAATACGCTCCCGTACGTTGCTGGAGCCAAAGACACTGTACCCGGCGGTGGGATTGGTAAAATCGAGAAACAGTTGCCTGAAGTCGGGAGCCTTAAATCCGCTGCCCCCTGAGGCGCGCAGGTGCAGCCTGTCAGAGAGTTTATATCTGACCGAGAGTTTGGGGCTTAACTGGGAGGTATACTCGCTGTGTGCATCGAAACGGAGGCCGGCGATAAGGTCCCACCTGGTGCCGGGCATCCACTCATGCTGCGCAAGTAAAAAGTAACTGTTAAAGGCGGGGTTGTGGGGATAGCGTTGGGCATTCAGCTGTTCATGAACGTAGCCGCCTCCCCACGTGGATGTGTGGCTGGCGTTCCAGGTCTGGTTAAGCTGCAGCTCCGATTTGTTGTAGTACTGTTTGAAGGTAGTATGCTCATACAGGCTGTCGCCCTGACGGTATGTATACCGGGTGTCTGTGCGAAAACCGCTGAAGTAGTGAGATATTTTACCCCGGAGGCCGCCCGTCAGGCTGAAATGCACAGAAGGGGAAAGGCTGTAATCTTCCTGCAGATCCTCACCATCCAGCAGGGTCGGGTTGTCGGTACTGCCCAGATAATCGGTACCGGATTGCTTTTCGTTATAATAACGCCCGTGCAACTCAAGATCGATAGCATCTGAAACCGGAATTTCCGTGCGGTAGGTAGCGGTGTAGTTCTGATAGGACGGAACGGTCTGGGCGATTGAGTTTGGTATTAAACTGTACCCCTGAGAACTGTTGCGATTCAGGAAAAGATTCTGTTTCCAGTCATTTCTCTGCATCGAGAGATTAGCGCCAAAGTCCAGTGTTTGATTTCTGCCGTAGCGTGAATTCACATTCAGCTCAAACGGGCGATCTCCCTGTTTGGTAATGATGTTGATGACACCAGCCAGGGCATCGCTGCCCCATAATGCGGAAGAGGGGCCTTTGATCATCTCGATCTGCTGCACATTGTCTACTGTAATCCGTTCAAGATTAAGCGTGCCGGCTGTGCGTCCGATCAGGGGCTGTCCATCCAGCATAATCAGTGTGTATTCCGGATCAAAACCCTGAAGCTGTACGCCCATACCATGATCGGCGGTTAACATGAGGCCGGTCTGCTCGGCGAGAATGTCACTTAGCCGCATGCTGCCGGTACTGCTGATTTCTTTCTCATCGATGACCGTCACCGGAACGGGCACATCTTCTATATCCCTGCGCGTACGGGTTGCAGTTACAACCACGGTTTCCTTAGACCGATACCTTTGGGGTTTCAGGGTAAGGATGAGTTTGCCATCCATTTCACTATCTACGGTTATCACCTTTTCCAGCGTTTCAAACCCTATTCTCTGTATCCTCAGTGTATACTCGCCCGGCTTCACCTGTTGTATGCTGAATCGGCCGTTTGTGTCTGTTACAGCATAGTACAGATCCCCGTTCAGCAACACATATACATTAGAAAGAGGCTGGTTTTTCTCATTGATAACAGTTCCTGAAAGAGTGGTATGTTGAGCATAGACTGCGGAAACATTCAGCAACATGCCTATAAAGCAGAATGCCATTAAAGGGTATAGGTGTACAGATTGCATAAATCAGCAAGCGCTTGACTTTTATTTAGATCGTGTTTAAATAGAGGCCTAGTTTATTTAGATGTATTCTAAATAACAAGAACAAAGTGGCAATTAGCTCAAAGAAACTGTTACAACTCTAAAAAATGTTATGGTCTTGACTAGATCACCAGATATAATTCATTATGAAAGGCTTGAAGCTCAATGGATAACAGGTATGTGAACCGTGCTAAAATTTCAGAAGCAAAATTCCGCCAGCTGGTCCGTTATTTTGCTTTGGATCTTACCGCTACCCAGATGGCGGAACTAAGTAATTTAAATCGCAATACGGTGAACAGGTACCTCAACGGGATCAGGGAACGAGTGGCCGAATACTGTAACGTGCTGCGCCCTGTGACGCTGAGAGGCTATACGGAAGTTTACGCTCCAGACGCAGCACAGACCAGGCTACTGGGCATCCTGGAGGACGGCGGAACTATCTACACTGTCCAATTTGGTAATACCGAAGCCGGGAAGATTCAGCGGCTGCTGGAATCAGGGCTTCCAAGAGACGGCGTGGGGGCATCGTTGCCGGGTATTGACATGATTGTGGAGCTGGGAAGCCGCCGCCGTATCCGATTATGCGGTGAGGGAGCGGGGAAACAGGAGGCCCGGACTAAAATTAACAGAATAGAAAGTTTTATAGGTTATTCACAGTCTCGCCTGGAAAAGTTTAAGGGCATCCATAACTCCACGTATACCCTGCACTTAAAAGAGTGTGAGTTAAGGTACAACCATAAAAGTGAAGAGCTCTACCCTTTGATTTTAAAAATCATACGCAACAAACCTCTCTTCTAGTCTAGGCCGTTGTGCGCATATGTCGTTGAACATGACTACTTTCGGTTTGATGAGCTGCTGAAGGATATGGCCTGCTGCTTTAGTCACTATATATTCTAGATAAGGAACAGGGTTTATAAGCTCTTACGAGCAGGTGTCCCTGCCCGGACAGACAACCTACCCGCAAGGGGCTGCATACGGACGTTCACAGCAGAGCGACGGAATGGCGGCTTAAACTTTAAGGATACTGTGAGTTTCATCTTATTATGTCAGCATATCTAATGTTGGAAGGGCTAAAGCCCTGTTGGGTCAGGGTTCAGGGCCATCCCGGCTTAACATCCGGGGCAATTATAGTGATAGCAAGA
>CALJMB010000131.1 GCA_937982515.1 uncultured Balneolaceae bacterium | reverse complement strand
GTGTGCTACAAAAATGACTGATTATTATATAGTTGACATAACACCAGGGCGAGAAAGCGGTAACATACTCTGAAAATATGCTACTGCTTAAAAAGTGTGTGTGAACTAAAACGACAGAGATATGCCAAAGATAAGGCGCCCGTTGCTTTCACCTACGGACTCTCGCAGCTCATCAAAACTCTCGGCAGATTTTATCCGGTACTCCACAAAAGGCTTAATTGCCGGTACAGGGCTCAATTCCGCCCCAATAAAACCGTTCCAGAATAACCTGCTTTCAGCACCATCGTTTGCGGTTGGGATTTCCGCATCTCTCAGATCCGTAGTTGTAGAGCCTAAACCAACTCCTATATAGGGCATAAGTAAACCCACGTAGATACCGCCCGTTGCCGCCAGGCCGAAGTCATAACTCTCGATGGTACCATATTCTATGTCGTCCCGGCCCAGATAGTTATCTTCACTGAAGTAGCTAAAATGCCCCCGGAGCCGTACATCAACCGCAGGTACTGCCCCCAGTATGCTTCGCTCCAGGCGAACGCCAAACCCATTTTCAGGCACTTCTTCACGAATTTCATAGGATGCCCCGATGTGCCACTGAGCCAGACTCTGCTTTGGCAAGGCAAATATAGTGAATAAGATTAAAACCGCTGTAATAACTTTAAAATAGTTTTGCATGACCAACTTCCCGGAATATGTAGATTAATATTATAGATCTTCAGGTTTAACAGTGAAGTTAATGGTAATATTGTTAGAAATGTTTCGCAAACTGAGATCTAAAAACACCTTCAGCCAAAACTCGGTACAGCTCTACAAACAGATGTTACCTGGTCTTATTTTTCAGCAAGATAAATGGCTGTATTTTATCCCATTCCCTGTGCGAGCCGGCCGTATGCAGAAACCTTCTGGAATAGTTGCCTAAAATGATACCAGGATCTCCGTCATTTCCAAAGTCACCAACATCCATGCTAATCCATCTTCCATGTTGATGAACTGGTATCGCATGAGGTATAAAACTTAATGTTTTACTTTGTACCTATTCGGAAAAGATAAAAAATTCTTCCGGCCTTTTTTCCCGATCGGCAAAAAGGGATATTACGGCTATGTTTAAATCTCCGTCGAGATCGAAGTCAGCCGCTCTGGCTTTTGTAGCTCCATTAACAAGATCAAAAAAAGCTTTCTCATCGTTAGAGTTGCCCTTATCTAAATAGATATAAACCCTGTGATATGATTTAAGTACGGGGAATAGTCTGCATTATCTCCTGAGGGGTAGAGAGGATGACAAAAACAGCGAGTATTAGAACAGAGATCCTCACAAAAATCGATGATATCTCGATTTGTCCGGTTACCGCACTGTAAATGGGCAGACTTGCAATAGAGAGATACCGGTGGCGGTGGTCACTATAAAAAAAGAGGCAGCCTGCAAAAGTGCTGCCTCTTTGTCAGTAGGGTTATACGGATATTAGTTATATCCCGGGTTCTGTGTCAAAGTTGGCTTTCCTTCTTTTACACTCAGATCGATCTGAGCCTGAGGGATCGGATAGTACTCATTTCTATTGGGAGTAAACTTTCCGCCATTAAAATCATTAAAGCCGAGCGTTCCGCCTTCATAATCGTAAAAAGCGTTTAGTGTTTCTTCGGCTTCGCCCCAACGTACCAGATCGAAGAAACGGTGGCCTTCCATGGCTAACTCAATTTTCCGCTCGAAATGGACTGCCTCACGAGCAGCTGGCTGACCGGCAAAAGCTGGTGATCCTGGAGGGTACTCACCAATCACATAGTTGGGGTTTTCATACTCTTGCCAGTCATCGATATCTCCGGAGTCTCCCCCTAAAAAGACAAAAGTAGAACCAAGGTCGGTTCGCACAACCCAGTCACCTGCGTTTACGTTAGCAGCCAGCATATCTGCCTCACTAGCCACAACCGCAGCAGCAAATGCTTCATTAAGTGAGTTATCGACCCAGCCATCACCATAATCACCATTCACAACTCTGTTACGAACCTCATTTACATACTGTCGTGCCTGGTCCAGGCTTCCCACCTCTACTTCGGCTTCAGCAGCCATTAACAACAGATCGGCATACCGGTAAGCCACATAGTTAATTGCTGATCCGGGCGCCCACGAGTTATGATCACCAAATTCATCCTGCGTGGCTTGCCAGTATACATGCTTCTTGGGAGCGTACGGGCCAGCGTATGACTGATCGCGAATCCAAGTCCTTCCCGGGTGTGGCCCCCAATCGTGATATGGAACTCCGCGACGACCGGCCGTCCAGTCCAACCGCGGGTCAAGCGGGCCGTCATGGGGTGTAAAGGGTTGGTCGGAGTTGATATTCATATCGCTCTTTACCATGGTAGCGTTGTGATCACCCAGCAATGGAAGACCTGTGACAGGATCGGTCTGGTATGAGTTAACTAAATCCTGTGTAGGCTGGAAGAAACCGCAGCAACGGAACGGGCTGTTATAAGGGAAAGCAAGCATGTTGCCCTGGCGTGCATTGGCAATACCCCCGGACCCGTCGTTGGCAACCATCTGAATTGAAAATATAGATTCGCTGTTGTTTTCTCGTGCCGGATTAAAGTTATCCTGAAAGTTATCCATAAGTGCGTAGGGTTCACCACTGGAGGTGGTACCATTGACAACAATAACATCGAACAGGTCTTTCGCATCCTGCCACTCCTGCTGATATACATGAGCTTTGGCCAGATAGGAGGCAGCAGCCCAGCTGTTGGCCCGGCCTGCATCACTTTGAGTTTCAGGCAGGTTGTCCATAGCAAAGGAGAAGTCTTCCTCGATCTTTTTCCAGACATCTTCAGCACCTTCACCAACATTAGGCTGCTTAAAGTCCGTAGTATTTTCATCTATCCAGGGCACATTACCGAACATCTTTTTCAACTCGAAGTAGTAATAACCTCTAAGAAATCTTGCCTCAGCTGAAACCCCTGTCTTTTCGCTATCTGACATATCCTCCACCTCTTTCAGCAAATTCAAAACCGCGTTAGTACGAGATATCCCTTCGTACAACACTCTCCATTTGCTGTTGAAGTAACCATTAGTGGCTGTGTGCTCCATCTTCATTATTTCATTGATAGCGCTCTGATCAGCCCCGTCACTTCCTTTGTGAGCATCTCCTCCAGCGATACTGCCAAATACCCAGTTGTCAGCGGGGGCAAACCAGGCGCTGCTCCCATCAAGAGCGAGGGTACTTTCACCCTGTCCGTCAAGAGCTGCATAAGCACCAATAAGAAGTGCCTCGACACCGCCACGATTGGCAATCACATCACCACCCAATGCACCTCTGGGCTGCTCATCCAAATATTGTACAGGGTCGCAGGCATAGAACACAAATCCTAATGCCATCAAAATGCAAGTTGTAAATAAATATTTTCGTGTATTCATAATAATATCTCTTTATTTAAATGCTTATCAGTAAGAAAGACTAATACCCAGCAGGAATTGCCGCTGATTGGCGTATGATCCCTCATCAATCCCAAAGTTGGTATTTCCTCCTCCAATTTCCGGATCCATACCACTATACCCTGTCAGAGTAAACAGATTAGCAGCCTGGACGTAGAAACGCAGTCTTCTTATACCTACCTCCTGCAATATATCGGCAGGGAGCGAGTACCCGAGCTGGATGTTCTTCAGCCGCAGGTAAGAACCATCTTCCACAAAATAAGAGTTCGGAACTCCATTGGTGCTTGTATACGATTCCTCTTCCTGAATAGCTACGGCCGCATTCCTATTCTCCGGAGTCCAGGAATCATATAGGGCAGTATTACTTTTGGCGCCTGCAAAGCTGGAATAAAAATCGGTCCACCATTTAACCTGATTCCATATCTCATTGCCCTGCACCCCATAAAAGAAGAGATTCAGGTCAAAATTTTTATAATCCAATCCAAAATTCAATCCATAACTAAAATCAGGATTAGGACTTCCCAGGAACTGCTTGTCTGCTGCTGTAATACGTCCATCTCCATTCGTGTCTTCATAACGGAAACGTCCGACACCGGCTCCCTCTTGGTATAATCCGCCCGGAGCCTGTGCATTTGCCTGGTTAATCTCCGATTGTTCATTCCAGAACCCTACAATTTTGTATCCGTAATAGGAGGAAATTTCCTGGCCTACCGCATTGCGGATAATATTACTTCCTGTAAACCGGCGGCCTTCCTGGTCGAAATATTCCACATCATCGGCAATCTTTACTATCTCGTTTTGGTATGTTGTGAAGGTAGCCCCTACAGAGTAGGATAACTCATTCCCAATGTTACCAAACGCCTGAACGGAAGCATCGATACCGCTATTCTTTATGTTACCCACATTAATATAAGGGGGTTCAGCATTACCAGCTGTTCCTGCCAGAAGTGGATTATATAACAAATCTTTGATGTCTTTACGGTAATAGTCGATGGTTATATCAAACCGCCCGTCTAACAGGGTAGCATCAAAACCGATGTTGGTGCTTATGTTCTTTTCCCATTTAGCATCAGGATTGCCTATACGCTGCTGGGCCAGGCCCTGAGTAGTACCACTGTTGCTGCCATCTATCGCATAGTAAGAGGAATTGGGATTACCTACATAGAGTGAATACGCATTGTTGGGATCAACATTTAATTGGTTACCCATTATACCATAACCAGCTCTGACTTTAAAATCGGTAAGCCAATCCAGACCATCCATAAAGCTCTCTTCTGATATTCTCCATCCAACGCTAGCAGCAGGGAACCATCCCCAGCGTTCGTTCAAGAATCGAGATGAACCATCCCTCCGGAGAGTAGCGCTAACCAAATATTTATTGTCAAAGGTATAATCTACACGCCCGAAGAATGAAAAGAGCTTATCTCCATAGCTATTACTGGTGTTTGTCTGTATTCCAGACCCGGTATTCAGGTTGGTAAAGGCTGGGTCAAAAGAGAAATAGCCTTGGGTGGTTCCACCTAATTCTTCCCCTTCGTTTTTATAAGCTTCGGTACCCAGTACAACCTCCACATCATGGAAATTGCCAAAATTTTCGACATATCTCAGGGTATTTGTCCAGGTCCAGTTGTGGCCATTATAAGAGCTTGCGGTAAATGAGTTGACCGTATTATTCTCCGCATTCTCGTATTCAGGGTAGGCAAAAGAGCGGCTGCTGCCTGAATAAATCTCCCCTCCGAAGTCGGTACGTATGGTGAAGTTCCCGAGAAACTCCAGTTCGGCAAACACGTTACCAAACAAACGATTATTCAAAGCGCGATTATTTCGTGTTCTGTACTGAATGGCTACAGGGTTTCTGGCATTACCCAATCCAGCACCATGAGTACCGGCAAAATTGCCCATGATATCATATACGGGGATAATTGGCTGTTGACGTAAAGCCATACCAATAGCACTACCTTCAGTAAGAGCATTGATCTGTGGATTATCGGTCACAGAGTATGAGAGATTTTCACCAATACGGAAATCATCAGTGATATTAAACTGTGTATTAGCACGAATGGAATACCGTTTGTTATAGGTTTCCATTAACGTGCCCTGCTGATTCAAATAGTTGAATGAGAAAAGGTAGTTTCCTATATCCCCACCACCGCTCACTGAAAGATCGTGATTCATTGTACCCGCAGGATCAAAAATCTCATCATACCAGTCTGTTCCCCGCTTATTTGCAGGAGTAATATGGGTGAAACTATTATACTGGCTGGTACTCGTGTAATTAGGATCGACATAATAGGAAGACTTGTCTATATCGGCTTCACTGGTTCCTGCCGGATCGATATAGTCTGGCAGAACAGGTGTACTTCCACTTCCGTACTGAGGATCTGGAATAGGGTTCTTTCCTGAATTTCTTACAGCCATCCACTTGAGCTCCGCCATCTCCTGTGGTGAAAGTATATCCCAGGGGTTACTGCCATATGGCATTTGAACACCAACATAGGCGTCGTAATTAACAGATACTTTGCCGCTTCCCTTTTTAGTAGTGATCACAACCACCCCGTTAGAGGCACGAGAACCATAAATAGAAGCAGCGGCGGCATCTTTTAACACCTGCATAGAGCCGATATCTCCGGGATTTAAATCATTTATATTCTGAGTTGGTACTCCATCTACTACATATAGAGGTTCGTTATTTCCGAAAGTATTGAATCCCCGAATTCGTATCTGTGGCTCCTCACCAGGCTGGCCAGACGAAATAACTGTCACTCCAGAAGCCAGCCCCTGAAGTTGACGAGTGACCTGTCCATCCGGCTGAGTGGTCAATGCTTCAAGGTTTACCACGGCAACAGAACCTGTCAGATCTCTCTTCTGCTGGGTACCATACCCAATAACAACCAGCTCATCGCCGCTGATGGTAGTAGGCTTCAACTCTACATCGATAGTAGTGCGGCCGTTAATCGGAACGGTTTGCGAGTCATAACCGATAAATGAAAATTGCAGAGTATCGTTTAAGCTGGACACAGTGAGTTCGTAGAATCCACTAGCGTCTGTTGAGGTTCCGGCAGTTGTCCCCCGTACCGCGATATTTACACCGGGAAGGACTTCTCCGGAAACCTGATCCGTGACCGTTCCGGATACCGTGGCACTTTGCCCATACGCCGTTCCGGTAATACACATCATTAACAGGCATACAGCCATTCCCAATATCCTGTGGGCACCAGATATATCCGGTACATACCTAACTCGTAGTTTTCTACTCATATGATTCCCTTTTATTTTTATTTTTTTATTCCCTATTACCAAAATGCTCCCGACTCGCTTTATATGTTCAGGCTTTATCCCTAATACATCCTGATAACTAAAGGCAAGCAGCTGCATTTGATAGGCTTATACCCATCAATTAAACACAATTTATTTTAAATAGGCAAAATTTTATTACAAGATGAAAAAAAATTAATAACCATACCTGCCAAAAAAGGGGCAAAACAACATTACAGTCACACTCCCATTGTAACCGCGCTACTAAATTGTGCAATATCTTTTGCATAGCCGTGCAATGCACGACAACCCAATTCCCACCTCCACCGTTATACAAACATCACATGTTTGTGCTGTGCATCCACACAGAACATCATCGCATTCTATTCTTCCTATACTGTTTAACGCGGGTTTTAAAAAAAAGAAAAATACCTGATTTGATCCCGCTGATTCTTCCGGCTAAGCCTATGCTGCCCCGCCTGGCAAAGGCGGATGAACCCAATAGCCTCATTCCGCATCCCTTCAGGCCCGAGATGATGGGGAAAGTCTGCCCCCCGGACCCCTTCCCCCCGAGACAACTCCGGGGCAAGTCCGGGGCAAGTCTGGGGCAAAACCGGGCCAAAACCAGGGGTTCTCCGGAAATCCACGGAAATTTCCGA
>CALJMB010000130.1 GCA_937982515.1 uncultured Balneolaceae bacterium | reverse complement strand
TGAAAACCGGTTCCTTTGGGCATGGTGAATTCCAGAAACTTAGATTCAGGCATATCGGGATCTACATAAGCCGCGAGAACAGATCCTGAGGTTTTATCGCCTGCAATGGTTGGCGATATTAGAGGCCCGTTTTCATATTGCAGTCTGGTCAGATCAAGTTGAGCAACATTGAAGGCCGCGTCAGCATCAGGCACAACAGCCAGCCCCGCGGATATGGTAATATCTAAGCCCAGTGTTTTGTGTGGACGCGCGGTATTTGTCCAACCGGAATTAAGGCTGGAACCCAGGCCCCTGCCGTAAGGCTTCAGATATTCTTGCACCAGGATGTTGGCATCCGTTTTTCCGGCCTGTAAAATACTTGAAACGTCATCAATCTGTGCTAATGCTGTAACGGAAGAAAAAGCAAAAACTATAACTCCCAGCAAAAGCCCCTTTGTAACTTTGTATCCCGTTTTCATAACTGTAAATGATTAATTGAGATTAATTAGACAGGGGTAACCAACTGATTTTGTTATAAATCCTCATTTTGTACCCTGAGCTAATATAAAACAAAAGTGGGGAAATACACTAGTGTTCTTGCCACTAAAGCACGAAAGCACAAAACAATAATTTTTTTCGTGTTGTAGTGGTTTCATGGCGACACATATGCCATATTTTTACTGGTAGCTGCTTTAATTAATGCTCTTCAAGCGACTCCAGCATATTCAGATAGGAATGGTAACGGTTGGCGTCTATTTTGCCCTCTTCAAAGGCCTGCATGACGCCGCAACCGGGTTCATGGCTGTGCGTGCAGTTGTTGAACTTACAATACCGGCGCGGCTCCAGCATCTCCGGGAAAAAAAGTGAAAGTTCCCACGGCTCAATGTTAACAAGCCCGAATTCCCGGATACCGGGTGTATCGACTATATAGCCGCCAAATTGTAAAGGCAGAAGCTTGGCGAAGGTGGTAGTATGTTTGCCTTTGCCGGAATAGCCGGATACGTCTGCCACAGGCCGGTCGATAGTAGGATCCAGATGGTTTACCAGGCTTGTTTTACCAACACCTGAAGGGCCAATGAATACCGAAGTGTTGTCTTTAAGTTCTTGTCTGAGATTTTCCAGAGAGGAGGGATCTTTAGTACTGGTGGTAAGAATACGATAGCCGAGGCTCTCGTAGAGTTCGATGAGGGCTTCGATGAACGGAATATCGCTCTTTTTTGCCAGGTCCATTTTATTTATGACAATACAGGGGGTAAGCTCATACGCTTCACACATCACCA
>CALJMB010000129.1 GCA_937982515.1 uncultured Balneolaceae bacterium | reverse complement strand
GAGTGGAGTCCCGCCGGGGTTTGGCGGGGCACAGCCGAGGGATCCCCCTGTCGGTGAGGATGCGTCGGGAAGGGGCACTGTTTCTTTTTTAATAGAACCTGTCATCCCGAGCTCCGTCGAGGGATCCCCGTAGCCGTGAGGATGCACGGGGAAGAGGCACGTGCCCGGCCCAAATGAAGCCCAGGCAGGTGCCCTCGTTGCGTGCATCCTTCGCTTCCGGGGGATCCTTCTACGGAGCCAAGGATGACAGCCGCTGTTGGAGAATAGAGAACCGTGCCTCTGCCCCGTGCATCCTTTGTTTCTTGGAGATCCGTTGGTTGGCTAATAATAGCTGTTGTTAGCGGGTGCAGAAACAGACAAAACTTAGGTCGACTCAACAATCAAAGCAGATAACGGCTCCGCCTTTTTCAATCAAAAGGTCGGGTTCAGGCGAATCCAGAAAACGGGTGCGCGGCTGGTATGGTTTAGATCCCAGGCCAGCTCGCAACGGATGAAACTGGATCCCAGGCCCACGCCTCCGTTATGTTTCAGGTCGGAAAAACGGAAGGTTGAAAAATCGGCAAACGACTTATCCGATGCTTCGAACTCAGCGCGATAGCTGACCCATCCGGAGTCCAGAAACAGGCTCAGGTAAAAGTCGTCGGAATCGATCCATCCATCCGACCCGAATGTAGGTGAGCCGAAGTGAATCTCTGCATTACTCAAAATCATCTGGTTGCCTCCGGCCCACAGTTCATCGGAGGCCGGAAGAGATTTATATGGCAGCGCTCTCAGAGAACCTATGCCTCCCAGGCGGAACTCCTTAAACAGGGGTGCATCGCCGTGAATCGTTCCGGCTTTTAAACGATACTTGAAGATTGCACCCGGCTCAAAATTGATGTATGAAACCAGCTCACCCAGATATTTGGTATAGGAGTAATCGGAACTGCCTATTCCCGGATCTCCTATTTCAACACTCCCCGTGAGAGAAAAAGTGAAATAGCGGGAAAAGACAAGCCGTTTAGGGTTAAATGAAGCCGTAAACGTGAGGCTTGAGATGCCTACGGTATCCACCCTGTTCCCGCCTGCGTACTCTACAGGCGGATTGACTCTGTACCTGTTGCCGGAGCCGAAAAGTGCGTAGTCGGTTTCCTGTTCCAGGCTGCTAAACCGGCCGTCGCTGAAACCGATCCCTCCTTCAAAGAGCCGGTCGGTCCTCAACAAAAGGTAACCACCCCATCCGGTCTGTTTGTAGTAGTCAAGATAGTCATAACCTCCGAAAAAAGAGGTGAGGCTTGTCTCCATCATCCCGACCCGCCAGTGGTCGTTAGTAGAGGTGGCATTGTGGTACTCGCCTCCGATGATAATATGCTTTTTGCGGCCAAGGAATTTTTCCAGCCCCAGAGTGTACTGCCACTCTTCCTGTCCGAATGAATATCCGATCATCCCGTGGGGCTGAATAGACCGGATGCCTGACAGCCAATCATCCTGCCACCACTGCATCCGTTCCTTTCGCAGCCCCAGGAACAGGCCGTTCACCCTGTTATAGTGGATCATAGGTAAACCGGGATAGAGCCCGTATAAGGGATTTGAACTGTAGGGGCCTGCTTCCAGTATACCGCCAAAATCAATGCCTTCTTCATTGATGCGGCCCAGGTACCGGCGGGATGACCATTCAGAATTGTAGCCGTCGTTTTCCCGGTCTTTTCCTGTATGGCCCGGCCTGTTGAGTAACTCATGGAGAGGCTTTGAAAAGAAAGGGTCGTTTCTAAACGGATCTCCCTCTTCAGCGCCGGAGCCACTCTGCCCCATAGCTGCCGATGCCGTTACTGCCAACAGAAACAGGATGTATGCACTTATTTTTATTTTCATGGACTAACTATACTAAATTTATCTCATGGTGTCGTATCAGAACCGGCTGGAGACCGCAGACGAAAGACAGATGACTAATAAAACCATGGTACGATCTGTCTGGAGCTGTACGATATTTCAAGTGTTGAAGTTACGGAAATCAGGCACAACTGCCGGCGCCCGGCAATGGAATGCCGCAGCAGGTTATACGCCAGGCTCACTCATTGGGATGGCGAACCCGGCCATCCGATGAGTAGATTCAATTTGCCGACAGGCGTTCGTTGCTCAAGCCCCTTTTGCTTTAAGAGCCAGTACGGTGATATCATCTTCATGAGCCTGGCTTCCGGCCCACCGGTCGATAAGTTTGGTTATCTGTGAGATAATATTCGAAGCAGAAGAACTGGCTGCCGCTTCTTTAAAAACCTGTTCGATGCGGCTCAGCCCCAACAACTCCCGCTCTTCGTTAAAAAGCTCCATCAGTCCGTCGCTCATAAGCAGCAGGCTGTCTCCGGGGCTTAGCCCGATCTCCTTTTCCTCATAAGGATATTCAACCTTGCCGCCCAGCGGCATGCTCTTCAATACCAGACGATTGACCTGTCCGGAAGCGCAGCTATAATGAAGTACCGGAGGCATGCCTGCCGATGTATACCTGATGCGATGGCCCACACACCGGAACACCATCATCCCCATGTACATCATCTTGAGATCCATACTGCGTATACCGGACGAGATACGGCGAATCATATCAATATTGTTGTGCTCATTAACCAACGTGTGAAAATAGCTTTTAGCCGTAGCCACCATAATGCCTGCTTTCATGCCGTGTCCGGTGGCATCACCAACCACAATGGACAGGGTGCCGTTGTTAGAGACGCTGAAATCGTAGTAGTCTCCCCCTACCTCCTGCGCGGTTTCCATAAACACGGCAATATCCCAGTAGTCGGTATCGGGTATCTGCCTGGGAAGCATTGAGAGCTGCAGCGCGCGTGCTTCTTCAAGCTCGTCAGACTTGCGTCGGTTCTCTGCTTCCAGAAGCTTGCGTTTAATCTCCTGTTCTCTGTTAATCCGTTCCTGTTCCAGAGACCGCTCGGAAAGCTGTTTTACCTCTTCCAGCTTGTGTTCCAGGCGCCTGTGTGTATGGGCAAAACCCTTTGAAAGGTATACCGACAGGGCCAGAACAAGAAATACAGAGCCGTACAGATTGCCGTATACCGGATCAGCGTTTATGATGTTTACATTGGCCAGAGCTGTATACATTATGCCCGCGACAAAACAGACAAGCCCGGTACCGATAATCCAAACGTCTTTCTTCCGCCTGAAAAATGATATGGCCAGTACTCTTATTATTTCGAGCAGGGTTATAACTACAAACAGCTCCCTGTACAGGCCCAATCCGTCGGCGTTAAACCATGTGCCGGCGGCCAGGCCCAGGCCTGCGGCCAGAAAGAACCAGAATCTGACGGGAGGTTTCTCATAAAACAGACTGTAGGAGAACCTCAGAGCATAAATAGTGGTCAGTATCCATGTTATCAGAGAAATGCGTAAATATGATATAGCCAATAAAGGCGAGGAGGTGTATTCGGCCAGTATCAGCGTAAGAGACAGCAGAGCCAGAAATCCGGTAAAAAAGGCAAAGAACAGGTTCCTCTTTTCTGAAGGGTAAAAAGCAAACAGCAGAAAATGGATAAAGGTAAACACGAGTAGGCAACCGGCAAACGCTATCTGTGCCCAGGGCGTAGATGTCCGCTCCTCAATGGAAGAGGCAATATGGTAGTTCAGGTCGCCGATTAAAAAGCGAAAACCGGCCGTAAAGCCGTAGGCGTTGTATGCATCCGTGTTGTGGTTGGCATACCGGACAGCCAGAACGTGAGCCGTGGTGTCGGGAATTACCAGCGGACGGGGGTAGAAGTCCCGGTAAGGATTGAAGCCTTCTCTAAACGGCGACACCTCTCCCAGTTTATATATCAAAATACCGTTCAGGTACACTTCTGACGCCCCGTTATGCTGCTCTGTAAGCAGAGCCAGCGGATAGCTGACCAGGCTGGAGTCTACCCTGAAGTGCAGGCGAAACCAGCCGATGCCTTTCCACTCTATGAACGGAAGCTCTGAAGGGCCAAGATACGTGCTCACCTTTTGCCATGAACTGTCGGCAAGTGAAGGCGAGGCCCAGCTCAGGTCATCCCCCTCCCGGAACTTCCAGCTATCGGTTATGTAGATGGTTTGGTCTCCGGCTGACATATCACCCATAGAAAGAGTCAGGATATCTTTCGCTCCCTGAGCTGTGGCCTGCACAGGATTCAGGTTTACTCCCGTCCATACGGTCAGCAGGCAGAGGAAGGCCGCAAAACTGCTGTGTGTCTTCCGGTACGCGGTATAAGCTATTGAGATCATACTACCGGTACGTTTCAAAAGTGACGGTTCCATAGCTGGTCTGCATATTTATCGGAGATCCGCCCTGCCTGTAGGTGCCCTCCACCCTGTTTGGCCGGTTAAGGCCTTCAAAGTAAAATGAATCAGGCAACTCTATATCAGACCCCTTCAGCACCAAATCATAGCCCGCTTCGGAAGGAACTTTCAGAAAAATATTACCGGCTGAGGTCTCCAGATTTACTCCTTCAGCCACATAGAGAAAGTGAGCTCTGATATCACCGCCCCCCACTTTGGCAAGCATGGATCCGGACATTCGCTCAGACATTATCTGCCCGCCATTGGTTCTTAGCCTGAATTCTCCACTGCTCTCTTCAATGGTGATATTTCCTCCTTCGGTCTGTGCGAATATCACTCCTGTACTGGAACTGATGTGGATATTACCGCCGAAGGTGTAGGCGCCAACTTTACCTGATGCATTGGTAATGCGAATGTTTCCGCCACTCGACTTGGCCAGCTGATTCCCGCCAACGCCGCTCAGCCTTATGTTACCCGCTGATGTTTTAAGTTCAGTGGATATGGAGGCGGGCGTATATATCTTATAGGAGAAAGAGATCGAACCGCCGAATAAGCCCCGCTTATTTTTCTGTTCAACAGACGCCACAACCTCATTGCCCCGCTGCAGCATAGTGATTCTGTAGTTGTCCAGGTTTCCGGTATTTGTCCAGAAGGCATATCCGCGATTGACGTACAGTTCCACCCGGACTTTATCCGAATTGGGCACGCTTATAACTTCGATGTCTCCGGCCGGTGTTAAGACTTTAAGCAATCCCGATCCGCCAATGGTAAATTCTTTGATCATATAAGGCTTCTCCTGCTGCTGTACGCAGGTAACCTCTGTGGCGGGTTCGGGGCAGTTATGACTTTCCGGCTTCATTGCAGCCGCCGCCGCACAAAACCCCATAAAAAGTCCGAGCAGTAAGGCGGTACACTTTAGGTAATATACAGACAAGGATTTAGCCAAGTTTTTGTGGTTGAGGCCTGTGATTATTCTTTAATTGCCCTGTACGTAGCGTTGCGTCTTTAGTTACACGCGAACAGTTCACCCCCAAATCCTCTAATGGCCCTAATGGCGCGAGCGTCCGCTCGTGCCAT
>CALJMB010000128.1 GCA_937982515.1 uncultured Balneolaceae bacterium | reverse complement strand
GGGACCGAGGGGGTAAACTAGTCGATGCCTCATAACCGGCAGTTTTGGTCAATTATATAATCTTTGTATGCCGGGACTCATGGACCCTTAGCCCGGGGCACACCCTAAGCGGCTTCTAAAGCAGCCGTTTTTTGGTATTTTCTCTGATAGAGAAAACTCAAACCCAGATACAGTGCCACAGCAACAAACCAGCCGGGCAGGCCCAGAAAGAAGATTTCCACGCCCATATAGAGGTTAATAAACAAGCAGAAAAACAGGGTTACAAACCAGGTCAGGCCTGCCGACCAATTGAAATTCAGATTGGCGGCCTCTGCTAAATTGCTTTTCAGTCCTATTTTCGGGAAAAGCATCACATCCAGAAGGATCACGGCACCCATCGGCATCAAAATCAGGCCGTAAAGAGCTACGAAATCCAGCAGCATCATTACCAGAGCGGGGAAGCAGGCGGCTATGGAAGTTACCAGCCCGGTGAACAGCGTCACTTTCCAGCGCTTCCAGTTTGGCGTTACAGACTGGAATGCCAGGCCGGCGCGGTATATGGTTGGGTTGGCGGTAGTCCATCCGGCGATAACAACGCACACGGCCCCCGCAATACCGGCGCTGTTGTAGGCAATAAGGCCGGGAGCGATGGCGCCGGCCGCCGCAGCCGTAAGTATTCCCGAAGCTATCCAGGCAATGAAATGGCCGCAAAACATGCCTGCCGCCGAAGAAAAACCATGTTGCCACTTTTTGGCAAATCGTAAAATGGACATATCCGACATGCCGATGTGCATAGCCATATTGGCAAACCAGGCAAAAAACATGACGTGCCAGAACGTAAACTGACTCTGGCCTTCGGCGGGAACGCCCGTCCATATCTTGTCGTTGGCCACAGCCCAGAAATCGGAAAGAGACATAACCCCCAGATCCGGCAGTACGGCCAGGCCCGCCGCAATAAAAACAAGGATCATCCACGGGAAAGCGATGTTGGCGAAGCGGGCTACGTAATCATACCCAAGAATGGCTACAAGGGTAATCACCAATCCAACAACAAAAACGGTAACAATCCAGCCAATACTGGTGGGCAGCCAATCCCCGAGCTCCGGCATGGGAATACCGAAAGGGAGCCCCACAGCCGTGGCTGATACGGCAATCATCGATCCCGCCAGGAAACAGAACATCAGGGCGTTGACGATGTTGTACATCAGCGCGAGTTTGGAACCGCAGATCTTTCTGAGCTGCCAGTAAAGAGTCAGTTTTGTTTTTACGGCAACCGGAGCACACAGGAAAGCCCAGCTCAACACAGCCAGCACATTTCCGGCGATAAGCCCCCATATCAGGTCCCCGGCTGCCACACCGTGAGCCACAAACAGCGGACCGATCACAAACTCCGTCCCCGCCGTATGCTCCCCCGCATACATGCCGAGAAACCCTTTCCATCCTTTCAGTTTACTTTCCGGAACCGGTTCGCGCTCGTACTCATCGATAGAGTCTAATCTCGCATCCAGCCGTTCGAGGAAATGTGCATTCATTCGCTTAGCTATATCATTAATGGTTAGATGTACCCAACCGGCATGCTGAATGATTTATCCGTTCTGGATAACGTTCATTAGGCTGCCCGGTTTAAAAGAGACAGCTGGCTCCGATATCTACTGTAATTTGCTTCAATTTCCGGTGCCTCTTATTAAGTCTTCCCGCTGTTCTGTCGGAGTTGTTTATTTTGCGCTCAATACATTCAGATCTGCACTGATTAGTTCCAGTTTTTCTTCGAACCGGTTTTTCTCCGGAACTATGCCGGCCGCCTGCTCCAGAGTGAAACCCATTACCTGGCTCAGCCAGGCCGAATGCATCAACTCAGGCAGGTGCCGGTTAAGAATCTCCCGCGCATGACGGTTGGCCAGCAGCTCGCTCACCTTATCAGAGATTTTCATTAAATCGGGTTCCTGATGGCTATCCTCTGCTATCTGTGGACGTACGAGCTGACCGCCAGGCTGATAGGTGAAGGTGTACCGGCCGGAACCTATTTCCAGTTTTCTGTCGCTCCCTTCCAGGCCGGATTGTACTATCCCATCGGCCTGAGCCAATGGCTGCCCTCCTTCGGTTACCTCCCGGCCGGCGGCACCCGGCAGCGTAACCTCCGCCCGGGTATTGGCAGGGATCTCCACCGTCAGTGAAAAGCCGCCTTCGTTAAACTCCCAGGCCGACTCCACTTTTCCATAGGCTGAGTGGATAAACGAACGGGCATAGGTGAGGCCTCCCCCGGGCACAGGCCGGATGGCGATACGCTTATAACCCGGAGCGGTGGCTGTTATCCCCGCCACTTCTGTGTATAGCCATTGCCCGATAGCTCCATAGGCGTAGTGGTTGAAAGAGTTCATGCCCACATCCTGAAAACGGCCGTCGGGTTTAATACCGTCCCACCGCTCCCAGATGGTGGTCGCGCCCCGGCTAACCGGATATAACCAGGATGGATAATCCTTTCTCAGCAACAATTTATAGGCCTGTTCCCCATATCCATAGCGGCTAAGTACCGGGTTGAGATAGGGTGTTCCGAGAAAACCGGTGGTCAGGTGCCCTCTCTCACGAATCCGGCCGAGCAGGTAAGCCACGGCTTTTGATTCTGCCTCTTTCGGCAGCAGATTAAATTCCAGCGCCAGCAGGTAAGACGTTTGCGTGTTGGACATCAACCGTCCGCCGGGGGTCAGATATTCATTCTGAAACGCCTCTTTTATTTTGTCAAACAACCCGGCGTATCTCTGAACATCTCCGGTTTTACCCAGAATCTCTGCCGTTTGGCGCAGCAGATCGGCAGAATGAGCGAAGAAGGCTGTTGAGATGAGATTTTTGTCTGTATAGGCACCGGGATAATCAGAAGCGTTACTGCTGAAGGAGAGCCAGTCACCAAAGGTGAAGTCGCTGTCCCAAAGGTAGGTTGTGCTGTCGCTTGCCGCCCGGCGCCGCATGTACTCGACCCACGCTTTCATGCTCGGATATTGCCGTTGCAGTATGTGTTTGTCTCCGTAAGCCTGATACAGCGTCCACGGAACAACCACTCCGGCGTCGGCCCAGCCGGAGGCCCCGCTCCAGCCCTCTCCGAGTACGTTGGGAACCACATGGGGGATGCTCCCATTGTCCAGCTGGTCTGCTTCCAGATCGCCCAGCCATTTGGTGAGAAAGCGGGAGGCATCCATGTTGTAGCAAGCGGTCTGGGCAAACACCTGAATATCTCCGGTCCACCCCAGCCGCTCGTCGCGCTGCGGACAATCGGTAGGTACATCCAGGAAGTTCCCTTTTTGTCCCCACACGATGTTATGCTGCAACTGGTTGACCAGCGGATCGGAGCTCTCGAAATGGCCGGTCGGGGCCATGTCTGAGTGGATCACCACGCCGGTCAGATCGTCCGGACTCAGCTCACCCGGATATCCCTGCACTTTCACATAGCGAAAGCCCTGAAAGGTAAAACGGGGCTCATAGATCTCCTCTCCTTTTCCGCTCAGGATGTACGTATTGGCCTGTTCAGCTGCCCGCAGGTTATCGGTATAGAAGTTGCCCTGTTGGTCCAGCACCTCCGCATGTTGCAGGGTAACCTTTGTACCGCGTTCGCCGGAAACCTTAAGCCGGACCCACCCAACCATATTCTGCCCCATATCGGCAACGGTATCCCCTTCCGGGGTGACCAGGATCTCAACGGGTTTGAGCTTCTGTATTTTCCGTATAGGCGCCCCCTCCTGAGCTATCACATTGTCCATACTGCGGGAAACTACCCGCACCTTATGCCACTTCCCGTCATCAAAACCCGGACGGCTCCATCCACGCGCTTCCAGGCGGGCGTCATAGACTTCTCCGTTGTAGATATCCGACTTTAAGATGGGGCCGGTGGAAGAGGTCCAGTTTTTATCGGTAGTGATAACCTCTGTGTTGCCGCCGGCATAGGTAACTTCAATTTGAGCCAGCAGCGCCAGCTTATCTCCGTAAAAATTCCGCTGGTTGTTGAAACCAATATATCCGCGGTACCAGCCATCACCCAGTGTTACCCCTATGGCATTTTCTCCTTCTTGCAGCAGCTCCGTCACATCGTAGGCCTGGTATTGTAGCCGGTTATGATAGCTCGTCCACCCGGGAGTAAATACCTGATCGCCAACCCGCCGGCCATTGATCTGCATTTCATACAGGCCATGGCCGGTTACGTAGGCCCGCGCTGATTGCACCTTCCCTTTGAGAGAAAATTCACGCCGGAGCATCGGTGAGGGCTGAGGGGTGGAAGTATCCTGATCAAACCCGGGCTCAATCCATCGGGCCAGCCAGTTTTCCGGACTCAGCAGCCCCGTTTCCCAGAACGCTGTGTTACTCCATCCGGAGCGGTTGCCGTGGTTATCCCAAACGCGAACCCGCCAGTGGTACCGCGTCTTTGCTTTCAGCCCGGGGCCTTCATACCGTACATTCACGGAATGATCTGAATGCGTTTTGCCCGTATCCCAGACAAGGTCGCCATCCGTAAACCGGCTGTTTCGGGATACCTGTACCTGATAGGCCTCCTGCAGCGTATTGCGCTCTCCGCCAACCAGCTGCCAGGAAAGACGGGGCTGCCCCTCATCTATACCTATCGGGTTGGCGGCATATTCCACCCTGAGGTTTTGAACGGCCAGCTCCTGGGCCTGTGCTTCATGTACAAAACCGGCTATAATGAAACATAGTAACGTAAGGTACCTGAATGTATAGGCTTTCATACTGTATATCGCTTAATATTATCATTAATCATCCAACCCGGGTTACAGGAGGCAGGGCGTGTGTGCGATTAACGGGAACTGCATCTTTGGGTTGATTTGAGGCACTTCTGCGTTAGGCGTAAAGCGCACAGAGCATAGAGCACGGCGTGAACCCCGGGGAAGCTATGCCCTTTGCGCCATGCACTCTGCGGATCACCCGCACATCCCCATCCCCAGGCTATTATCCACACACCCTGGTGTTTGGCCGTGCCACCCAACTACAGAACAGAGCTCTTAAGGCATGTTATTAAGAGACCGCCAAACACAAAACTTACTTTATATAATATAGATTTGAGGTAAGAAAGTCTCTCTTTTTGAAGTACCTGCCCCGATAGCCGTATAAATAGTAACCTGTGCCCGTACGCCACACGGGATTGGCTTTCCATGGGCACCACTCCCTTTGCGCCTTGGATCCACAAATGGCGGTTGCCGAAACATCCTGAAATACGCTGATTTACGCCTCCCGGCGCATCCTGCCAAAAAGTCGTACAACCGTACACTTGTTACCTCTCATAAAGGGCCTCCTTACCTCTTTTCAAAAACGACCGGTGGTTTCGGAGAAAACGACGGGACGTTTTACCCAAAACGTCCGCACGTTTTTGTGAAAACGTACCGTCGTTTTTTACCTTCCCTAAAAACGGCGTTTAGAGCTCATAGAGGCCGTTTTATAGGAGGGCCGTTTTTCGTGATTTTGAAAGCCCGAATATTCTGCCAAAACGGCAGACAGGGTATGGAAAAACAGCGGCGCCGGGGCTAAAAGCGCGCTCCGGCAAAGGCCTCTTCCTGCTGGGAAAGTGACGGGCCGGAAGCCGGGGCTGTTACATTCTGATTACCCCGTATCTCGTCCCGGCGTTCTGCTCCGGGACGAGCCCCTGGTATAACCCTGACAGGGTTTCGAACCCTGTCAGGGTTATACCAGATCTGGAGCCTTTATACGAAGAGTTTAATGCCGCGCAAGTAGCCTGTCCCGACCGCGGTCGGGATCCGCTCGTGCCACTTCCGGCAGGAGCACGAACGGACGTTCGCGCTATAAGTTAGCACTTCCGATATGGCGCGAACAGTCCTGTTCTTAACAAAGGGGATTAAAGGGAGATGTCCCGTCGTGAGGCGGCAGGAAATACGGGGTATGGGTTATGAATGAAGTTCCATTCTATAGTACTGTACATCGTTATCAGCTGTGAGTATATACGCTACTGCATCTTACGGATTCCCTCCCACCTGACCTCCCACTTCCCGTTATCGGGAAAACCCGGAGTATCTCTGTCCGCTCCGTTATCCCAGCCGGCGGCCATCATGGCTACCGCGGTTAACAGCCCGCCATTCCCGGGCAGGTATAATCTCAGGCGCTCATCCTGGTAGTTGTGTCCATTCTTCAGGTACGTGTTCTTTTGAACATCCATAAAAAGCGCGTCCACGGCTTTCTCCGGCATCCCGAGCCGGGCGGCCGCCATGGCCATCATGGGATAATCCCATCCCCAGGTGGTCGGCCAGTTCCAGTGGCTGGCAATTTCGTTATAAGTGGCCGTCATTATCTCTTTATCAATAAGGTGTGCAGAGGGCAGCAAGCCATAAGCTCCCAAAACCACGGGATGATCCCGTCGGTATTCATCATCGGTATAGGCTTCGGGACTGGCGGCATCGGGCAGATAAAGGCCCTCTTTCACAGGAAGAGGCGCCAGATTATCTATCACCTCCTGCCACTCTTCATCCGCCGGAAGCCCCAGTCTCTGTCTCCACTCCCGGGCGACCGACAGGCCATAATGCCAGTAAGCCAGTTCAAAGGGAGGATCGGTTGTGGTTTCAGTCTGGAACAGTTCCTGGGCCGGTTTAAGGGGGGGTGCCAGGTGGTAGTAGCCGTCATCTGAATCATACGTTGCAAATGATGCCATGAATTCGGCGCTTTCGAACACCCGCTCTCTGTACTCTTCCAATATCTCAGGATCGGGATTCTGCCGGTAAAGCTCCTCGGCAAAATAGATGATATGCGGCTGTTGCCACACCAACACCTCTCCTACGCTGGAAGGACTCTTTCGTCCGCCCGGCCCGGTCATCTTTTGCCACCGTACGCCTTCATAGCCTTGCCACTCCGCCGTATTCCGGGCGCCGGGCAGAGCCTCTTTATACCAGTCCAGGCTGTTTTCCAGCAAATGAGTTCTGTTCCAGAGTGCGAAGTGAACCCCGTGCCACCAGTGCATCTCCAGATGGAACTTGCCGTACCAGCTGTTCATGGTCAGCCCCGTCTCCTGTGGAGGGAGGGAACCGCTGCACTGGATCCTGGTCAGGTATTGAGAAAGCACCACCCTGCGCTCCAGCTCATGTGCCCTGGGATCGGCGGAGCCGGAAAAATCGATCGTGCCGCCGCTGGTCCAAAACTGCTTCCACCGCTCTTCACTATTACGCCGGGTCTCTTCAAAATCTTCCGGAGCCTCTGCGGGCTGCTTCTCGCTAAAGAGCACGTTGAAAGAAAAGCTTCCGGTATTCCCGTCCGGAGCCAAATGATATTGATGCTTGTGGCCGGCGCCAGCCACGCTTCCTGCTCCCTCCCAGCTTACATTCACAAAATACTCGGTCTCGTCCAGATTTCTGCGGAAAAGAACTTCATTGGCTGATTCTTCAACGGCGGCGGTCTCGTGTTTGTCAGGGTTATTCCAGTCGTATCCCGGACATACATGGCAGTCGCTGCCGTACGGGAACCGGAATTTCACCTTCAGCCGTTCTTGCTTTAAAAGCGGAGAATGAATGCGCACAGAAATCTGGTCCCGTTCCTGGTGTCCGTAGAGTTCCACCCGTACAGGTGCGCCTTCAAAAGTAAACCGGCTGTCTATCTTTCCCGTCCACAGGTTCAGCTCTTGGTTGATGTTTTTGATATCGCCGGCCTTTGCTTCCTCGCCATTCTCTTTTATGAGTAATAACCCTACCAGTCCCAGATGGAGGCGGTGGGGATTGGTTCTCAGCCAGTGGGTGGCCTCCGCGGCTCTTCCCTCCTCATGCTGGGTAGCATAGGGAACCTGACGGCCATCGGCAGCGGTAAAGGTATAAGCTACATCCTCCATAACATAATCTCCGTTATTTGGAAAGCTGTGCCACCCCCAATGCGACTGGGTGCCCAGTGGAATACCGTTTTCATAGTACTCCGGGAATGTCTGTAGTCCGGTAGCGTCAACGGTGAAGGCAAACTCTCCGTTGCCCACAGAAAGGGAAGCTAACGTATCCGGCCCTGTAACCTCTACATTATGGCGGGTTACCAGGGAATAGCGATCGATGGCTGCCTGGCTATTTGCTGCAGAACAGAAGCAAGCCAGGAGAAGAAAAATTAATAAAGCCGGCAGAGCTGATCTTGAGAGCATCTTGCTTATACTATTTTCCATTATCATATGATGAGTGTAGACGGCTAAGGTGTTAGCCATATGAAAGATTGTTATCTATTTTAATCTAAGTTTGGTATGAAAAACGGCACTTATAGCTCTCTCTCCTCGAGGGGAGAGTTCATCCAGACGGCAGTCCCCGCTACAGAGTACTCAGCTCAAATCCCCTAACAGATGCATTACTTCTATCTCCATATTATTCCTACACTTTTAAAGATGCAGTAAGATCTCTTTTCTACTCTATTCCTGTTTTAAACTAAGTTGTACGTACCTGCTTGATAAATAAATTGGATAGCTCTTGGCAGGTGCTGCCACCAAATAGATGGGTCGGGTGCTGTATTCTTGATGCTAAGTTCGAACGCACCCCTGAAGTTTACCAATCGCTTTTGAGATATGGTTATATACACTCTGCTGGTTAATTCCCATTATGCAGGCTATCTCCGTGTTGGACATTCCGTTATAAACTTTTAGAAAAACAGCTTCTTTTTGGCGTATGCTTAGTGACTTAACAGCCTCAGAAAGCCAGGCTCTTTTCTCCTGTCTGGTTTCAAATTGGATCATTAATTCTTCTGTGTTGCATACCTCTTCATAATAACTCTCTGCATAAGCCCGATTCCGGTTTTTCCGGTTCCGTTGCCGTGTCATGCTGCGCAACATAATTCGCCGGAGGGAGTGGAACAGATAAGACTTTACCGAATAAGCCTGATCTATCTTATTGCGTTGACTCCAAAGGATAACAAATAGCTCCTGAATGGAATCTTTGACAAAATCCTGTTGGGGAACAACCTTAAATCCATAGTTAAAGAGATGAGAATAATACACGCAAAATAACCTGGATAAAGCCTCTTTACTCCCTTTTCTGATGTCCATCCATAATTGATCGGGATCAACATCCGATGCATTATGCCAGTCTTTTGGCATGCTTACCTGTACAGTCATAAATATTCCCTTTATGTTAAAGGCTATCCGCCAAATCTATCTCGTTAAACTTTCCCATCAGTTAATGCTATAGCCAAAGCTCTCATCTGCCTTGCCGGCCATTGAACATATGTTCAATACTGAATTTATGTTCTGATCATAAGTTATAAGTCTTTATTTCAAAGTCAAATCCTATTTCTAAACTTCTGCCTCCGTTGCCCCCTGAACCGGCTCCGTTGGCAATTTCTCAGCCTCCGTTAAACGCTCCGTTGTCCGCTGAAAAAGCTCCATTGAGACGGAAAGACCCTCCATTCAGCTCCGTTGAAACAGGGACCAACTCCGTACCAAGTCCGTACCATCTCCGTACCAAGCCCGTACCAACTCCGTTAAACCCGCCTTGCAACACTATTGAGCTGGAACGGAGCAGACCCAGACTTGCTCCGGGGATGATGGAGACTTAACACGGAGAAGATCCAGAAGAGAGGTGGGATTTACAGAACTTAAACCCGGAGAACAGGCAGCCGCCAACCACACTTCATGATAGATAAATCACCGTCAGGTGGTATCACATCGGTAATCTCTACCAAAATTTTCACGAATCACTAACCGGTTAATGCAACATTGAAGATGGACAGGATTTTATGGAAATTGATTCTGATAATATTTACATATGTTTTTTTCTTATAAAAAGCTTGATTGCAAAGATCCTGCCGCCCATTTTCTGGTTATTATCAGCATATGGATCGATACACGGGAGCAGCAAAATTCAAGTCGTATAATTTTGACCACACATGGCCAGAGTACATAACTCGCTCGACCTTCGCCTGATGAGCAAGGTGAGCTCGATGTATTATAATCAGGACCTGAATCAGCAGGAGATTGCAGATCGTCTGCATCTGTCCAGACCCAAAGTATCCCGCCTGTTAAAACAGGCAAGAGAACAGGGAGTTGTACAGATCTCGGTCATCTCCCCCCGCGGAAACTTTGTAGAACTGGAAAGCGCGCTCGAAGAGAAGTTC
>CALJMB010000127.1 GCA_937982515.1 uncultured Balneolaceae bacterium | reverse complement strand
GGCCTTCGGCATCTACATGGAACTCTATGGCGTTATCTGCTTGGATGCCGGGTGTTTCCATATCGGCATGAGCATGATCGCCCGCGCCATGCATTAAGCGAAACTGAACTCTGGTTTCTCCGGCAGTAACACCGGCCAGTATAAAACTCCACTTTCCGGCCCCTTCATGTGGACTAATCTGCAATACATCTTCGTGCTGAATAACCCAGCCCAGATGGTAACTCTCGTCAAAATCTTCGGCATGGATAGGTTCGCCGTCTTCGTCAAGAAATTGTACAGTAAAGACATATTCCTCTCCGGCCTGCAGATGCATGTGCTCCTGTTCTGTAACTTCTCTGTCGAAGTACCTAATGACAGGGGTATCCTCATAGACCAGTTCCAGGCCGAACGGCTCTTTGTGTTCATGATGATCCCTGCCGCCGGCGGCGGGGTTGTTACAAGCTGTAAAGAGTGTGAGAGTAATCAGCGAAACCGCTGCTAAAGAGACATAAGGGGTACGTACATTAAATAATTTCATAACACGGAATTAATAAGATTTAAAATTTTAAACAGAATCACCTGCGCTTATACATTGCGCAATCGGTGAATGCCCATGTTGTTACCAGTAGGTTGTACAGTTCTTCAGGAGGCCGCTAAAACACAAAACCGCTCATTTACTTTGGGCAAGTGTCCGGCATCTGACTCATAGCCCTTTTTACCCGCTTCTTCCGGCCGCTGCCGTAAACAGGCGCCTGAAGGCAGATTCCCAACGGCTGTCGGGTGAGCGCCCGGGCGGATAATCGCTAAATACCAATTTATTTTGTGCTTTAGTGTATTAGTGGCCATAATCCCTACAGCGTTATACTGGTAGCCACACGAACACGGTAAGACGGGTAAATCTTATATCCGGGAAGGTGGTGAACGTCCCCGGGAGTGGAGGAGATGGGGGCTCTGAACAACAGAATGGATGGACCCGGATACCACTTCCGAATCAAACTCAGGAATCTGAGAAAAGGCCGGAGGGGCCAGATCCACTTTAAACAGATAGCCGCAGACAGGGCAGATCGTAGTATCGGAGGTGATACAATGCCCGGTATCGGCGAGTTCCGGCGGATGGTCCCACTGGATGTGGTGATGAGAATGAAGCGTAGAGAATATCAGGCTCATCCCGATGAGCAGAACAAATATCGAACCGATACATACGTTTAATCTCTGGAGCTTCATACCGACGCACTTTCCGGCTGAAGTTAAAATGGATGTCATTCAACCACAGCCGATGTATATGCTATTTATTTTGGAATTGAAATACCTGATGTTCCTGGAACGGATCTTGCACAGATTAAGTATACGCAATGATCAACTATTTAAAAACTTGCTTTAAAGCGTATGATTTTACTCATGTTATTATTAAGCTTACGGGTGGCGGCAATAAATGTAAAGAGTCTGTATGCGTTTAGCGTTTAGTACGTGAGTTCCTGTTTATTTGACAGAATCTGATTTATCAGAAGCACTAAATAAAAGAGTATGTCTGAACTAATTGAAATTGGAAGAACCTGGATTGTGAGTATGGGCATAAAATACAGCGTCAATCCGGTAGTCTTTGGAAGCATCTATGTGGGGGCCATTCCCTTTTTTACGGCTTCGGTAGCCTGGTTAGTACGGAACTATCGGAAAGAAAAGTCGATCGCTTTACCCGCCCTGAGTTCCGCACTGTTTTTTCTCTCCGCTTATCTGTATCTGATTATTGAAGGGGAAAACATCCCGTGGTGGGTCTACAGCGTAGTAGCCGTAACTGTTACTTACGGGGCATGGTCGGTTTATAAAAAGGTTTGCCTAAAAATTAATCATACAAATCCTGAAGAGTGATTGGGCGATGGCTGGATATGATTACGATGCCGTAGTACTTGGGGGAGGGGCGGCAGGGCTGACGGCAGCGGGCCTGGCGGCAAATTTCGGGGCCAAAACCATGATGGTAGAAGCCAACCGCCTGGGGGGAGACTGTACCTGGACGGGGTGCGTTCCAAGCAAGGTATTACTAAAAGCGGGAAAAGCAGCCCACCATATGCGTACTGCGGGACGCTACGGACTGGCCGATACCCCGCCACAGTTAAATACGGCCCGGGTCATGCAGCACCTCCACACCATCCGCCAGGAAATCTATGAAGAGGCCGACCGGCCGGAGATTTATGAGCAGATGGGCATCGAAGTAGTGCAGGGCAGGGCGCAATTCCGCGATCCTCATTCCATCCTCATAAGCCTGGAGAACGGATCATCGCGACAGGTGACGGCACGGTACTTTTTTATCTGCACGGGAGGGAAGCCTGTACTGCCTCCCGTTGAGGGGCTGGGAGATGTGCCGTATGTGACGAGCGAAACCTTCTTTGAAACAGAGCGGCTGCCGGAGGAGCTCGTCATCATCGGGGGTGGAAACATCGGTACGGAAATGGCCCAGGCTTTAAACCGGCTGGGAGTAGCCGTAACCGTTCTCGAAACCTCCGGCCGCATTCTTTCGCATGACGATCCCGAACTGGCCGATATCTTGTTTGGCGTACTCAAAGCGGAGGGGGTCGGGTATATGTTAAATGCCGGAGTAAAGCGTGTAAGCTATCAAAACAACCGGTTTGAGATAAAGGTTGAGGCAGACGGAGAAGAAAAAACTATAACGAGTGAAGCCCTGTTGGCAGCTGCCGGGCGCCGGCCAAACCTGGAGGGCCTCGGGCTGGATGCGGCCGGCGTGGCATACACACAACATGGAGTAGAAACGGATAACCGGTGCCGTACAAATAAAAAGCATATCTACGCCTGCGGAGATGTAACAGGAGAGTATCAGTTCACCCATATGTCCGATCACATGGCCAGGGTCGCGGTTACAAACGCCTTGCTAAAGTTTCCGATGAAAGTTGACCGAAACCACGTCCCCTGGTGTACCTTTACCGACCCCGAGCTGGCCCATGTAGGCGCTACAGAAAAAGACCTCAAAGAGCGGAATATCCGATATGAGGTCTACCGCTTCCCCTATTCAAAACTGGACCGGGCCATAACCGATTCCGAAAGAGATGGATTGGTCAAGGTGTTTGCTAAAAAGTGGAATGGCAAAATATTGGGTGCCGGCGTTGCAGGAGCCCGGGCGGGCGAAATTATCTCGGAGTATGCTGTTGCCATGAAACATGGCATCACCCTGCGGAATATCGCCGATACCATTCACCCCTATCCCGCCTATGGGCTGGCCGCCCGCCGCGCCGCCGACCAGTGGTACATCCGAAACCAGTCGGAATGGAGCGTCAAAATGATAAAGAAGATCTTCGGTTACAGAGGAGAGATTCCGGACTTTAGCGACCCTGACCGGATTGTTTAGTTGGTTGATCAGTTATTAGTGTATTAGTGGAACAGGAGGGTAGACACGAAAACACGAAACGCACGGAAGGGCGGGGGCGTATGGCGATGCGCCCCTGTTAGCCCATTAGTTATCGGCTAACCAGGGAGTCAGGTATTTGGTATACGGGAGCGATCGGTGGCCTGGGATGAGGCGCTACTGAAATCTATTCCGGTAAACATTTTTAAATCTATGATTATGCCTGTCCAAGCCCGATCCCTGCCCTGGTACTGGCCTGTACTTTGCCCGGGCCAACTTCATACCAAGGCTATACCTTCTCCTTGTCTTCTCCCTCTCTTCTCCTTGTCTGCTCCTGCATTTACAGGAGGAGGTCAGGAGAAGGCCCGGTGTTGGTACATGGTTGGCAGGAGGAAGGCGTGAGGAGAGTATGGCCGAGGAACCCGCAGGGAGGGCCGGGAAAAAGCAGAAGATTGGTGTCTGCTCTCATAGATATTATCCTAAATACTGTGGTGCATTATTACAAGCTGTTATGAACTATCAACAGAATATTCGATCTTGAATGCTATGAGCAAACTAATTTCGTACATATGTATGTTAGCGTTTTTCTCCGGTACAGTACAGGCCCAGGAATCGTGGGACTGGCATATCGGTGGCGGACTGGTCGTTGACGGTTCCGGCGGCCCGGCGTTTCGTGCGGATGTTCTGATACGCGACGATTCTATCGGGTATGTCGGGGAAACGGATCCCGATACCATAAGGGCCGGGAATTATGTTGACGCCTCGGGCCTTGTAGTTTCTCCGGGATTTATCGATGTGCATGCTCATGGCGATCCCCGCTCTACGCCTGAATTCCGTAATTTTCTGGCTATGGGAGTGACGACCATTATGCTGGGACAGGACGGATTTTCTCCGGGTGAGGGGCGGCTGGCCGGGTGGTTCATGCAGGTTGAAGACGCCCGTCCCGCTGTCAACGTAGCGGTGTTTTCGGGGCATGGAAGTCTCAGGTCATGGGTTGGCGTGGGCAGAAGAGAAGCCACCGCCCGGGAGATCAATCGTATGCAGGAGCTTTTAAAGGCCGACCTGCAGGCCGGAGCGTGGGGAATGAGTACCGGATTGGAGTATGTACCGGGCTTATATGCAGACCGGAAAGAGCTGCAGGAGCTGGCTAAGGTGGTGGGGGCGCACAACGGAATCCTCATGAGCCACATGCGCAGCGAAGATGATGAGGATCTGGAGGAGTCTATAAATGAGCTGGCCGAACAGGGCGTGTATGCCCGTGTGCATATATCCCATCTGAAATCGGTCTATGGCAAAGGGGCGCGGCGGGCCGGGGAGATTCTGGATCATATAAAAGGCTATCGCGAACAGGGCATAGAGTTTTCGGCTGATACCTATCCCTATGCGGCCAGTTACACCGGAATTGGCATTGTGTTCCCGGAATGGGCCAAGACAGAAGGGCCATGGCGGCAGGCTGTGAAAGAACGGCCGGAAGTGCTCCGGCAATACCTGCAAGACAAAGTACAGAAGAGGAATGGGCCTGAGGCTGTTCTGTTTGGTTCAGGCAGGTATTCGGGTTCAACCCTTAAAGAAGTAGCTGACCGGCAAGGCCGGCCGTATACAGAGATACTGATGGAAATGGGGCCGAATGCAGCCTCCGCGGCGCATTTTGTAATGGACCAGGAGCTGCAAGACAGCATAGCCGTTGCCCCGGAAGTGATGATCAGCTCAGACGGCAGCCCGGCGATGCGTCACCCGCGCGGCTATGGAAGTTTTGCCCGCATTATTCGGCGTTACGTCGTCGAACAACAGAAGCTGAGCATTGAAGAGGCCGTTTACAAGATGAGCGGCCTTCCGGCCACAACACTGGGAGTAGACGGCAGGGGACTGATTAAGGAAGGCTATAAGGCTGATATCCTCGTCTTTGACCCGGAAGAGGTACGGGATGCGGCTACCTTTGAACAGCCTCACCGGTTGGCAGAGGGATTTGACCGGATCTGGGTGAATGGGCGGCCCGCCCGGGGCAATGGAAGGTTTTCAGAACAAAGGTTTGGCGAGGTATTAAAGCGCAAATAAGGGAGGGCAGGGGCATATGGCCATACGCCTCTTATAGGGACAGCCACGAAAACCCTAAAGTACAAATAAGACCAGGGGGCAGGTTTTCTCATCAGTAATATCTGAAGATATCGTTCAGCTGAAGAAGCAGGTTCAAGATAGTTTAAGCTTATGAGCTCTCTTGGTTTGTATTAAACCTGTAAGTGCTGTATCAGAAGCGGCTATAACACACGGGTACTGCCATCAGGAATTTACATACACCGCAATGGCCCCGCCGAACTCAGTGCTATCCTTAAATCCTTTTCTGATGTCCGGCCAGCCAAGAATCACGCTAATCAACAGCACGATGATACCCGCCCATACCAGGTATTTTGTGCTGACCCACCGGCTGTCGTTGTATGTGTGATTGATGAAAGCCGCTATGAATAAACCGACGGCGACTCCCAAAAGCAGGCTGGACATAACAGAAGATCTCCATATTAGGATTGGTTTAGACCTATATGCCCTGGCGGGTCAAGTCAGGCCACGAAAGCACTAAAACACAAAGTATTGTTATGATAAACATCCTTTTAGTGTTTTTGTGTTTTAGCGGCTTCACCTAACTGTGTGAATCAGGCGATAAGCTCTTTGAGCGAAACGCCGATGTCCGCAGGGCTGTCTACTACAGTAACCCCGGCTTCACGCAACGCTTTTTTCTTGTCGTCAGCCGTGCCTTTACCGCCAGAGATGATGGCGCCGGCATGGCCCATGCGCCGGCCGGGAGGGGCCGTGCTTCCCGCAATGAAAGCTACGACCGGTTTATCAACATGTTCTTTGATATAAGCGGCAGCTTCTTCCTCGGCAGATCCGCCAATCTCTCCGATCAGCACTATAGATTCTGTTTCGGGATCATTCTGGAACAGCTTAACAGCTTCTACGTGTGTCGTTCCAATTACCGGGTCTCCTCCGATACCTATCGCGGTAGATTGGCCAAGCCCTTCTTTTGTGAGCTGGTCGACAGCTTCGTAGGTCAGCGTTCCCGAACGGGAGATGAGGCCGACGTTGCCGGGGATAAATATATTACCCGGCATAATTCCAACCTTGGCTTCACCCGGAGTAATAACACCCGGACAGTTCGGACCAATGAGTGTTGCCCCGTGGCTGTTTACAATCTGGTTGGCTACGATCATATCTTTAACCGGAATACCTTCGGTGATACAAATGATAACCTTGATGCCCGCAAAAGCCGCCTCAGAAATGGCATCACCTGCAAAGGCAGGAGGTACAAAAATAACAGAGGTGTTGGCGCCTTCCTTTTCAACGGCCTCCGCAACAGTATTAAAGACGGGAACGCCAAGATGCTTCTGCCCGCCTTTGCCCGGAGTGACGCCGCCCACTACATTCGTGCCGTACTCAATCATCTGGCCGGCGTGAAAGCTGCCTTCGCTTCCGGTTAATCCCTGAACAACTAATCGGGTATCTTTTCCAACGAGAACACTCATTTTTAAATATTCTGGATTGATATTTCTATTAAATTAATCGTTGGGAATATACCACATCATGATGATTTGCCAAAGTATGACCACCGATTGCATTGATTTTTTTGATTACACCGATCAGGGCATGGTGCAGAGCGCATAGAGTATAGCGTCCTTTTACTTACGCTATGTGCCATGCGCTGCGCGATCTGCAAACATCCCGAATTTATCAGATGATAATCATCCTTATAACCGTTATTATTTCAGTACCATGGCGACAATCATTCCCGACGAAAAAAAAGAAGAGGTTCGCGAAGCAGCCGACATCGTAGAGGTGGTTCAGGACTACGTCAAGCTGAAGCGCTCCGGCCGCAGCTGGAAAGGGTTGTGCCCCTTTCACGGGGAACGAACACCTTCTTTTCATGTCACGCCTGATCTGGGAATTTATAAGTGCTTCGGGTGCGGAGAGTCCGGCGATGTCTTCAATTTCGTAATGGAGATGGAGGGTGTGGGTTTCATGGAAGCTCTGCGCTCGCTGGCCGATCGTTTCGGTGTTTCATTGCCCCAGGAAGAAGACCCCGAGTTCGACGAAGAACACCATCTCAGAGAGGGAATATACCACGCCCTGCGCTATGCCGGCGTCTTTTATTACCGCCAGCTGGTGGAATCGGAAGAGGCCGGAGAGGCCCGGCAGTATCTGGCCCGCCGGGGTTACGACCAGAAGATTGTGAAGAAATATGGCCTGGGTTATGCCCCGGCGGGCGGCAATAAACTCTACAGTGCCGCCACCGACTCCGGCCTGAATGAGCAGTATCTGCTGGAGGCCGGGCTGATTAAGCCAAGCCGGCGCGGCGACGGATTTTATGATGCTTTCAGGGGGCGGCTCATGTTCCCCATATTCAATCCGTCCGGCAAAGTCATTGCTTTTGCGGGCCGCATACTGGGAAAGGAAAAGGCGGCCAAGTACATCAACTCTCCGCAGACCAAAGTGTACAACAAGAGTGAAGTGTTGTACGGAATTAACTTCGCGAAGAATGAGATCCGGAAAACCAATGAAGTTATACTCGTAGAAGGGTACACCGATGTCATCTCCTTTCAGCAATATGGTATTGGCAATGTAGCGGCCTCCAGCGGCACATCATTGACTCCCCGGCAGATGAAGGTTCTGCACCGCTACGGCGATATTATTACGATGATTTATGATTCGGACTCCGCGGGCCAGGCGGCCATGAAGCGGGGCATCAACATTGCACTGGCGGAGGGCATGGACGTGAAGCTGCTGGAACTGCCCGAGGGAGAGGATCCGGACTCGTTTGTCCGGCAGTTCGGGAAAGAGTCATTTCTCAATCTTAAAAAAGAAGAATCGGAAGATTTTCTGAGTTATCTCATTCATAAAGCACAGAGTGAGGGCCGCATGGACAATCCCGCCGAAAAGAAGCGGGTGATTTCCGAAGCATTGGAAAGTATCGCTCATATTTCAGATCAGGTAGCGCGCGAAACCTATATTCAACACCTGAATGGACTGGTAAAAGTGGGAGACCGGGCGTTGTTTGAAGAACTGGGCAGAATTTCACAGGAGTTACAGCGGGAAAGAGCCCGCGCCAGGCAGAGAGAACAACGCAGGGTTCAACGTGCGGAGCTGCATCCGGCAGATGATGCGGGCCGGCACACCCGGGCATTTGAAGAACAGCAGGCTGCCGGGCCGTTATCCAGGAAGAGACCGGCTCCTCCCCACAAACGGCCCAGTTATGAAAAAGAGCTCATCCGCCTGATGCTTATGTACGGACGCGATATGATTGACTACATCGGCTCGCAATGCAATGAACAGCAATTTGAAGATGAAGCGTTAAAAGCGTTCTATCTGGATATCATTGAGCGGTATAAGACTGAAAAGAAAGTATCGGTAGAAGCCTATGCAGACAGGGAACATCCTTACCCTCAGTTAGTTGGCGAGATTGTACTGGAAGAGCATACAGTAAGCGAGCGGCACCGCGAGAAAATCGGGGTGCAGTATAAACGGGATAAAAATCCCTATCTGACAGCCAAAGGTGCGCTGAAAGCGCTAAAAATACATCATCTGGAGCGCCTGCAAGTTGAGCTTTACAATCGGTACACCAGCGCTGAGGGAGAAGATCGCAGAAAAGTAATGAAAGTGATGAAAGAAGTAGGCCGGCAGCGAACGATTCTGCAGCAATCTTCATTAGATGAACTCTTCCCTGATCCCGAGTCGGACTCGGCAAAGAGGGTGTCGGAGAAGGTTTTTAGATACGAGATGAAAAGTAATAAGTGACGGGTAACGAGCAGTTGAAACTTTTACGTGCAGCTCGTTACGCGTTTCTCCTTACCTGTAACTACCAATTAACAGATTCACAATGCCTGATTATTCTGAGGAACTGGAAATAGCCATAACAGCAGCCCGGGAGGCTGCGGATCTGATTCAGGCCTATCGGGCCGAAAATACGTTTAATGTCGACCTGAAAGGAAAGAACGATCTGGTGACCGATGCCGACCTCGCCGCGGAAGAAAGAATTTTAGGCATCCTCAGGAATGCCTTTCCTGAGGATCAGATACTGGCAGAAGAGACCGAGCAGGAACCGGTGCTGCCGGAAAGCCGCACCTGGATGGTTGATCCCATTGACGGAACCACCAATTTTGCCCATGGCTTTCCCATCTATTGTGTATCCATAGCCATGTGGGAGCATCAAGAGCCCAAGGCGGGTGTGGTGCTGGAGGTTAACAGAGGCGATTTGTTTACGGCTACCGCCGGTGGAGGAGCCTTTCTGAATGATGAGCCTTTAAGGGTAACGGCCCGGAAAGATCCCGCCAGTTCCATGATAGGCACAGGCTTCCCTTATAATGACCTGAGTATTCTTCCCCACTACATAGATTTTTTTGAATGGCTGATTCATCAGACCCGGGGTATCCGCCGCCCCGGCTCTGCTGCTTATGACCTGTGCTGTGTGGCCGCCGGCTGGTTTGATGGATTTTACGAGTATTCACTAAGTCCGTGGGATGTAGCGGCCGGAAGCCTGATTGTGATGGAAGCCGGTGGAAAAGTTTCTGACTGGGAGGGAGGCGGCAACTGGCTGTTCGGAGAGCGCGTGGTTGCGGGCAACCCGGCTATTCACGACTTCCTGCTGGAGGCTATTCAGAAGAAATTTCCAGAGCAGCATCTTAAGGCAGTGAGGCCGTAAGCAGTGGGCAGTGGGC
>CALJMB010000126.1 GCA_937982515.1 uncultured Balneolaceae bacterium | reverse complement strand
TCTGTCTCGTAGCCAAACCCCTGAATGAAAAACCCGTATTGTTTCTGAAAAGAAGAGGGAGGAGTCCATAATATGCCGTTTAGCTTAAACCGGTGTTCACCTTGGCGCCACCAGGTTTTGCTGCCTGCGAGATAGGAATGGTCAGAAGTAAAGGCCTCCGCTTTGACAGTGCCCGGCAGAGCATCAGGAATATGAACAGAAAGAGCATCGCCATTAGCTTTGAGAGAAAGGGAAGTCGCTGCCGGTGTGGAGTTAACCAGACTTACAAGCGCATCCCAGGCATTTCCCCGCAAGGTGAGATCTAAGGAGTTGAATTTTATTTCTATAAAGGAAGAGCGATCAACATAGGAGGGTTGCTTTACGTTCAGCTGTGCAGCGTTAAGTTGTTCCAGGCCATATTGAAGCCCCCACAGGTAAATGTTGAGGAAATCCCTGTACTTCATATCCAGGTGCACAGAACGGCTGCTAAGTAACCCCGGAGAGCCGGCAACGGAGAGATCCTCAATACGAATATCTCCTTTAAAGGGAGAGACATTGAGAGCAGAGTATGTCACAGAAATGGATGATGCGGGATGTTCCGTCTGTTTCCGGATGGCCTCGCCAATTTGCCTTTCAGCCTGCGCCGCCGCATAGAAATGGTAGGCAAAGATGAAAATCACCAGAGCCAGGAGACCGATAAGAACGTATTTAAGTTTCATGCTTATTTATTGAGCTTTCGGCAGTCAGCAGTCAGCGTTGATGGTGATTTAAAAAATGTGGATTCTTATGGTATCGTTTTATGATTTCATAAATCAACGATTGATGTTATGGTAATAACTGCTTTTCCTTTTCATCAGCGATGTCTTGTCCGGAACTCTTCGCTGGTTAGCGTATTTCCTTGCTGATGATCTTTTTTGTCCATCTTCTAATGATTTTTTCCCTGCTTATTTAAGTCATCAAATCCATCTTTTGCTTCTGAGCTTTCCTTAATAAGCTTTAAAGCTTCTAAAAGCTCTTCTTTCTATGGCTTGGAAACCCACTCTATAATTTCTTCTTTCACTGCATGATCCATAGTAATCAAACTGGATTTTTAATTGGCGAAAGAATGATAATAAATTATACTGAAAGTTGTAGGCTGCGTGAAAAGCAGGCTACAACATCCGGATTTATCTGTGCAGGTTTGTGGCTAAATGATTCAGGATCTCTTCAAAAGAAAGACTCTTCTCCTCACTGGCCGCCATATCCCGAAGAGTAAATTTACCCTCATTCAGTTCGTTTTCACCGACGATAACCGTATATGCTGCATTCTCACGGTTAGCATCCTTCATCTGTGCCTTGATGGAACGACCAATGTAATCCATAGAAGCAGAGAATCCGGCCTTTCGTATCTCAGACAGATGCTTAAGAGCCCAGCTCCGGGCTTTGTCTCCCATCGTGACGACGTACACATCAAGGCTTTTTTTCTCAGCCAGGGTAATGTTCAGTTCCTCACAGGCAATGAGCAGTCGCTCTATCCCGGCAGCAAAACCCACGGCGGGAGTAGGCTGCCCGCCTATCTCTTCAATCAGCAGGTCGTAGCGTCCGCCTCCCCCCAGTGCATCCTGTGCCCCCAGGTCGGGGCTGATCAATTCAAAAGCTGTACGGGTGTAGTAGTCGAGCCCGCGCACCAGATGCGGATCTTCTTCGTATTCGATTCCCAAAGCGTCCAGATGGGCTTTCACCTTTTCGTAGTGTTTGGCTGTCTCCTCTGTCAGGTATTCGGTGATGACCGGGGCTTTTTCAATAAATGGCTGGTCTTCCTCCTCCTTGGAGTCGAGAATACGCATCGGATTGGCCTCAAAACGTTTTTGTGAGATCTCGCTAAGCCGATCCAGATTTGGACGAAAGTAATTCTGCAACGCTTCTTTGTACGCTTTCCGGCTCTCCGGATCGCCCACTGAATTAAGTTTCAGAGTGGTATTCCTGATACCTACCCGGTCATAGATGGCCATCATAAAAGCGATGGCATCTACATCCGCAACGGGGTCATCAGAGCCTATAATTTCGGCACCAAACTGGTGGAACTGCCGCTGGCGGCCTTTTTGGGGGCGTTCGGCACGGAACATCGGACCGATGTAGTACAGATTCTGTGTTCCGCCCCGTTGGTCCAGGCGGTGTTCCACAAAAGCGCGGGCTACAGGCGCCGTACACTCCGGACGCAGCACGTAGTGGTCGTCACCGCGTTCAAAGGCAAACATCTCTTTGGTAACGATGTCGGTGAGCTGCCCCACACCCCGGGCGATGAGCTCGG
>CALJMB010000125.1 GCA_937982515.1 uncultured Balneolaceae bacterium | reverse complement strand
AGTAGCTACTTTCCGACCAAGAAGTAGTTACTAAACGGTCAAGAAGTAGCTACTAAACAGGTGAGAAGTAGCTACTTCCCGGTCGAAATGTAGCTACAAAATGGCTGATGCCCGACTATCTTTCCAAAAAAGGTGTTTAGGCGCCCGACAGGGTTCTTGAATTTTATCTCCAGATTTACCATAATAAAAAGCCCCGCCTGAAAGGGGAAAAACAGGCGGGGCAGTGATTAACTATGACTGATATATAGGGATAATATATCAGCCTTATGTCATGAGACAGGAGCTCAAGTTAGCATCTCGTTGATGAAAGTAGTGATGGGATTGAAAAATCAATTAAATATACCTCTGTAAACCTTAAATTGTCATTATCAAATCATTAAGTCTTGGGTGGCGTTGACACTCGCAGGATGGATGTCAACGCGGCCTAGAGGCGGAATCCGAACAGAAGAAAAGATTGTTCGTGATACGGATTCAGAATATAGCTGGCTGTAAGAGGCAAGCCTAATGCTTCGGTAATTTGAAGCACCCGGCTGGCAGAAAGATTTATACTCATTATCCCAGCTGTACCGGTTTGGTAGAAAGCGCTTTCCAGGGGTGTTCCTCCTACAGTCAGATAGACGCTGGTATCTCCGGAATAGACCGGATAACCTACTTCAAGGTAGATGGAATTATCAGGATCGTTATGAGCGAAGATGCCTCCGTATACTGTTATAGGCAGTGATGAAGGACCCGTGTAGCTAAGATAGGGTTCAATCATGTGGGCTCCGGCACCATTGCCGTCATAGTTGAAGAAATCAACGCCTCCAAAAGGGAAATAGTAGTCGGTTACGCCCAGTGAGAAAGATGAGCCGTTACCGGTGTCTATGGTATAACTTGCATAGAGATCGTGCTCTACAGCTTCAAACGATTGCTGTGAAAAGGGATAAGCCCCCCATGTTCCTATTTCAAATCCTGAGGTAATAAAGGTGAGGGAAGGTTGTATGCTTGGTGAATTCCCGAAGTCTGTTCCTCTCCATATATATCGGTTCATGATATCGGCTCCCAGGCTAAATTCCTGAGCTTGCGCTGGTTGCAGCAGGGCTGCGGCAAGTATCATTGAAAAAATGAGTGAAATGGACTTGCTATACTTGGTAAAGTTAACTGTTGTTGTCATATTCATAATGTGTTTAGGCATTACCTGTTAATGTGTAAACATGGATTGAAGAGCCGACGGGAAGTGCCCGGAAAGTACTCCCGTCGGTTTCTTTTTTGGTGATTTAAATCTCTGCATCTGACAGTACATCGACAGGTGCAAACTCGGGATATGCCTGGTTGTTGTGTTCGTGTAAATCGAGTCCTTTCGCCTCCAGCTGCCCGTTCACCCGGAGGCCTACGGTTTTATCCAGAATTGAGAAGACCACATAGCTGACCCCGAAGGTCCATACAAAAGCACTTGTGATGCCCAGTAACTGAATGCCTATTACAGACGGATCAAATCCATTCACCCCCCAAAGGCCGGATGAGACGTCAAATAGCCCTGCCGCCAGCGTACCCCAGGCCCCGCATACTCCGTGTACAGCTATGGCGCCTACCGGATCATCCACATACCTTTCGATATGCTCTGTAGAGTATACAATGAGGATACCGGCTATGGATCCGGCAAGGATGGAAGAGCCGGGTGACAGGTTGGCACATCCCGCGGTGATGGCTACCAGTCCGCCAAGTATCCCATTCATGGTCATAGGGGCATCGGGTTTACCTGACCGTACCCAGGTTACCAACATGGCGAGCGTAGCACCCGCGGAGGCCGAAAGGAAGGTGTTCATGGCAATCATGGCAATATCTGTATTACCCGTTGTTGTGGAGCCGGCATTGAATCCGAACCATCCAAACCAGAGGATAAACACACCCAGTGCCGCGAGAGGGAGGCTGTGCCCTGCGATGTGTTGTGGGTTTCCCTGTTCATCATATTTTCCCACCCGGGCACCCACTATCATAACTCCTGCCAGCGCGGCCCAGGCGCCAACGGAATGTACCACAGTTGACCCGGCAAAGTCGATGAACCCAAGTTCTTCCAGCCAGCCGCTGCCATTAAACAGGCTTCCCCAGGCCCATGAGCCGAAAACGGGATAAATAAAAGCCGTTATCACAACTGAGAATATGAGATATCCGGTGAATTTTGTCCGTTCTGCAACCGCCCCGGAGATAATAGTTGCGGCTGTGGCCGCAAATACAGCCTGGAAAATAAAGAATGCATAGGTCCAGGTAGTATCCTGGCCTTCAATGCCCGAGAGAAAAAATCCATCGGTTCCAAACCATCCGCCCATACTGGTGCCGAACATCAGTCCGAAACCCAAGGCAAAGAATGCGAGGCCACCGGCTGAAATGTCCATGAAGTTTTTCATGATAATGTTAACGGCATTTTTTGAACGGGTGAGGCCTGTTTCGAGCAGGGTAAATCCAGCCTGCATGGAAAATACCAGAATGGTAGCCATGATAGTCCATACATAGTTAAGATTTGTTTGAATCAATGCTGATTGGACAGAAGAAGCATCTTCTGCCACAGCATCTACTGCACCTGTCATAAAAATGATCAGAGCAAGGGATATGAATTTTGCCATATGCTTACATGTTTTTTAATTAGGGTTATTTTAATCATGCATTAATAAATAAGGCATAAATAAATAATGGCTTAAAATAAATTCGTCAAATATTATATGCAAGTTAAAAATTCAGTTAATTTTAATTATTTATGAAATAAATTAATGAAAGGACAGGTTGGTTCAGCTATTTTTTTAAGATGCCATGCATGTATACCTAAATAACCTGCATGGGCGTCTGGGGTAAGAGAGGAGTATAGGTGGAGCGGGAGTTTTTAAGCAGAGCTAAGCAGGTGGGCTACGGACATCATCTTATAAAATCTGGAAGGCAGGCTTAATTCAATCATAAGAAGGCAACACTTCGACATCAAGAAGTGATTTCAACTAACGTCAGGACGCAAAAACCATATGGCCAGGCGGTATTGGGGAGGGCTTATTTCTCATAGTTCCGGTCTGAAGACTTAATCGCCCCGGCTATTAAGCCGGGGGTAACTGTACCGACACCCACCATAAAATGGAAGCTGTATGAGTCGCTACCTGTTGACCGATCCGGCGGCATAGGGCAGGGCTGCCCGGTTCGTTACCTTCTGCCGCTCTATGTTGGGTCCTCCCGGGGAGAGGGTTGTGCAACGAGGGATCTCAAACGCCATAATAATTCATGCTGGTAGGCCGGCAAAAGCCTGTAACAACGCTTGAGATCCCTCACCCCAACAGACGGGGGGTTGGGATGACAGCATCAGGAGGTTGAGCAGAGAACAGAACAGCCCTGGGCGGCATAGGGGGGTACTTCTTGCAAGAAGAATGGTGCAACACCATCCTTAAGAAATGTAACGCTCTATGCTCTGGGCTATGGTTCTCCAGGTAGCCAGTCTTTTTTGGTCGTCAGCTTCAAGCAGTGTAATGCGGAATCCGTTCTTTTCACTGGCAAATCCGCTTAAGGGCACTACACATATTCCGGTTGACCCTAACAGGTAATAGACGAACCGTTTGTCCGGCGCAAGATCTCTGCTATTGTTTTCAATGAGCTCCCGTACCCCGGGATTTTCTATATTCAGATATTGCCGGTTATTAAGGGTGCCTTCTTCAAACATCACCGTCATATAAAAAGCACCCTGTGGCTTAACCACCCGAACGCCCTCTGTTCGAGAAAAGATCTCATAGGCTTCGTCGGCTCTTTGCTTATAAATGGCGCGCCTTTCTTCCAGGTGTTCGGGATAGCGGGGGTCGCCCATTACTTTGGGAATGGAGAGCTGGGGCAGGCTCGTAGAGCTGACTTCCAGCATCTTGGCATTGATTAATGTCTGGATATACTTCTTGAATGCCGGGTAGTGGTCCTGATTATACACTTCGATCCATCCGCAACGTCCGCCCGGCCACGGATATTCTTTGGAAATACCGCGAAGAGCTATGCCCGGCACTTCTCCGATTACTTCACTCAAAGAGGCGGTGTCCGCACCGTTGAATATGAGATTGGCATAAATTTCATCACAGATCATAAACAATTTGTGCTCGCGGGCGATGCGCACCATTTCCTTTAGCACGGAGGTAGGGTAGACGGCTCCGGTAGGATTATCCGGGTTTATAATAAGCATTCCGGCAATAGAGTCGTTGTATTTTACCTTCATCTCCAGGTCGTCCAGATCGGGCATCCAGTTATTATCCGCATCTAGCTCATACGTCAGGTGTTTATAACCGGATGAGGCCGCCTCGGCCGAGGAGTGTGTGGAATAGGCAGGAGAGGGGCCGATGACCCGGGCTTCTTTTTTCAGATAACCGAATATTTTCCCGACCGCATCTCCCAGTCCGTTAAAGAATATAATTTCATCTTCATTAATCTGGCATCCGCCTCTCTTGTTTACCAGATCGGCCAGGAAACGGCGGCTGGTGGGATCGCCGGTGGTGGAGTTGTACCCATAGGTGTAGTCATCCTGCACCAGAGACGTAATAATATCTTTGATCCAGCCAGGCAGTTTTTCTCCTTTCTGGATGGGGTCGCCGATGTTTTCCCAGGTAATCGCAGTTCCCCTCTGCTCAATTTGATGGGCGAGCTTTACAATTTCCCGTATCTCATAAGTTAGTTGGCCGGAGCCGTCATGCAGGATGCTTCTGCGAAGGTTCTCATCCGTCTGGGGTATGAGAACCTGGTCGTTCTGTAACTTCATGTGTGTACCGGAGAATCTTTAGATTGCATTGTTCAGGTATGCTGAAAATAACCTGCAAGATACAAATTAACCAGAAGATTATGGCCCTGATTTAGAAAAGAAATCTTTGCTCCATTCCATGTGCCTCATCGGTGGGTTTCTTATGCCGAATGCAGTTCTTTTTTGGGGATACGTGCATCTGCGCTGTAATTGAATCAGTTCATACTCTCCATCTGCATGGCATCCAGGCTGTGCCCGGAGGGACGTTGGTACACACTCAGCCCGAATTCCGGAATAATGGCCAGAATGTGATCAAAGATATCGGCCTGTATCCCTTCATAATAGGCCCAGCGGGTGTCGTTGGTAAAGGTATAGAGTTCGATAGGAACGCCCTCCGGAGTCGGCTCCAGCTGGCGGACCATCAAAGTGAGATCCTTGTGAATTCCCGGGTGATTTTTCAGATATGCAATGATGTAGGCCCTCAGGGTACCGATGTTTGTCAGATGCCGGGCATTGGCCTTTATCGACAGATCTGCATTTCTTTGAGCATTGGTCTTTTCTAGCTCACTCACTTTCATTCTGATGTAATCCTCCAGTAACTTGAACCTGGAAAATTTGTCTATCTCCTTATCTGTTAAAAAGCGAATGGTTGAGGTGTTGATGTGGATGGAGCGTTTAATCCTTCTCCCGCCGCCCTCAAACATGTTGCGGTAGTTGCGAAAAGAATTTTCTAAGAACTTATTTGTGGGAATTACGGTAACCGTCCGGTCCCAGTTTTGAACCTTAACTGTGTTTAGCGCTATGTCGATCACAGCACCGTCTGCATTGAACTGAGGCATTTCAATCCAGTCTCCCACGCGAATCAAGTCATTCATGGTAAGCTGTATGCCTGCCACAAACGAGAGCAGTGTATCCTGAAAGATCAACATAATCACAGCCATCATCGCCCCCAGGCCGCTCACAAAGTACCACGGCGACTGATTGGAGAGTTTTGCGACAATAAAAACACCTCCCAGAAAGTATACAAACACCTTTACAAGCTGTACATAACTCTTGACAGGCCGCCTTTCTGCCATAGGAAGGGTATTATACAGCTGATGAAAAGTGGACAAAAGCGAATCCGCGGTTCGTACAACTACCAGAATAATACAGGAGGCAACCAGCCGGAGCAAAAATGCAGTCAAATCCTCAGAAAGGGAAGGTACGAGCTCTATTCCCAGCCTGAAAACAATAAGCGGAATCAAAACAGCCGCACGCTGCGGAGCCTTATTTTGAAACAGCATGTTGCCAAACGAAATATCACTTCGCTTTATCAGCCATTCGAATGTTTTTAATACGATGTTTCGCAGGAGGAAATGAATAAGTGTGGCCGCAACGGCTGCCAGCCCTACACCGAAAAAACCTTCTACCCACCACGGGACCTGTTCAAACCCGGGAAGCCGGGAAATGGAAAGTGGAGAGGAAGTACTGAAAAGTATTGCTTCAATCATGTTTACTGCCCATTAAAATTACTGCCAAAAGATACAAAACGCTTTACTTAATCTCTGAGTATAGGTATCGGTTTGTTACAATAGAAAAAATGGACGGATACTAATACCTGATACCGGGGATCCTAAATACTGCCCAAACGGTTCATTTCCCTTTTGATTGTAGACAGAATAACTGCTATTCTTGTGAACTATAAAATCAGCAATTATTATTCATACAAGTTACAATTCAATAGCTTAACGACGCATGGCCTACATAAAGAACTTGTCCCGTTACAAAGATAAAGAGGTAACCCTGAAAGGCTGGGTCTATAATTTCAGGAGCAGCAAAAATCTCTATTTCCTGGAATTGCGCGACGGAACCGGGATCTGCCAGTGTGTTGTTTCCAGGAGCGATGTGCCGGATAAGGTTTGGGAGGCGGCCGATTCTCTGCAGCAGGAAAGCTCGCTGGAAGTAACAGGCACCGTAGTTGAAGACGAGCGCAGTACAGGGGGATATGAGCTTCAGATTTCAGACATACAGATTATTCAGATAGCCGAAGACTACCCCATCACTCCAAAAGAACACGGTGTTGAGTTTCTGATGGAGAACCGGCATCTCTGGCTTCGCAGCCGCCGCCAGTGGGCAGCCATGCGGGTTCGCAACGAAATTATTTACGCCATTCACACTTTTTTCCAGGAGCGGGGATTCATACAGATGGATGCTCCCATTTTTACCGGTAATGCAGCAGAAGGGACAACCACGCTGTTTGAAACGGATTATTTTGATGACAAGGCTTATCTGACTCAGTCCGGCCAGCTTTATGGTGAAGCGATGGCTATGGCACAGGGACTCATCTACACCTTTGGCCCCACCTTCCGGGCCGAGAAAAGTAAGACCCGCCGCCACCTCACGGAGTTCTGGATGATCGAGCCGGAAATGGCCTTCTATGATCTGGATATGAACATGGATCTGGCTGAGGAACTCATCAAGTTCATCGTTAAGCGGGTGCTGGATAGAAGTGCCGGTGAGCTGGAAATATTGGAGCGGGATACCACCCGCCTAAAGAAAACGGTAACAGAGCCCTTTCCCCGTATCTCTTATACCGAAGCGGTAGAGACACTGAAGAGCAATGAAACGGCTTCCATGCTGGATAAGATGCTTGAAGATCGCAAAAAGGAGCATGTAGATCTCGGCAGAGAAAAAGAAGAGATCGAAAAAGAACGGGGCTCTGCCAAGAAGTGGCGCAAAGCTCAGATTGACCAACGTATTAAAGAAATTGCCGCGCGTATGAACCAGGTTGAAGAGGATTTGCGCAATATACCGGGATGGAAGGAGTCGGCCCTGAACTTTGAGTGGGGTAACGATTTTGGCGGCAGTGACGAAACCATTCTTATGATGAAGTATGAGATTCCCCTCATCGTGCACCGCTATCCTGCAGAAGTAAAAGCTTTTTATATGAAGCGCGACCCCGAAGATGAAAAACTGGCACTGGCAGTAGATGTACTGGCTCCCGAAGGATACGGTGAAATTATTGGCGGAAGCCAGCGTGAAGACGATTTGCAAACCATGAGAAAACGAATAGAAGAACATGGTCTGCCGGAAGATGTTTTTGACTGGTACCTCGATCTCCGAAAGTACGGATCGGTTCCGCACTCGGGCTTCGGACTGGGACTGGAGCGCACGGTAGCATGGCTGTGCGGGTTGAGCCATGTACGGGAAACGATCCCATTCCCGCGCATGCTTGGGAGACTCAGACCGTAATTTCAATAAGCTATCAGCACTCAGTTTTCAGCCGTCGGTAGCTGAAAACTGAGTGCTGATAGCTGATAGCTTAAAAACCCGTGGCAAAGAAAACCAGCATAGAACTTTATAATGAGGTCTTAGCCGAGCTCGGTTCAGAAAACAGAAAACCTGTATACTTTTTCTGTGGGGAGGAGGAGTTTTTCCTGGACAGGCTACAAGAGGCGGTTGAATCGCTGATCCGCCGGCCGGCAGACAAAGATTTTAACTTCGACCTGCTATACGGGAGAGATACCACACCAGAGCATGTGCTAAATATCATTCGGAGTTTTCCGATGATGGCAGATCAACGGATTGTCATCATCCGTGATTTTCTGAGCCTGAACATTGATTCTTACAACCTCACCGGTTCCGGAGGGGGGCTGGATGAGATCCTGCCATATCTGGAGCAACCCAATCCAACTACTTTGCTGGTACTGTTCGATACCAAAAAACCCGCAGCAAATACCAAATTGGGCAAGGTATGTCAAAGAAGTAAACATGTAAGCCTGTATGCCTTTGAAAAAGTGCCAGACTATCGCCTGCCTGATTGGATTATTGAGTGGGTAGAAAGCCGCCATGACAGAAAGATTGAGCCTGCTGCTGCACATATGCTGGCACAATATGTGGGCGGCAACCTGCAATTATTGTCTACAGAAATAGATAAGGTGTGTACTTTTGTAGACATTTTTGACACCATCACAGAGAGCCACATAAAAAAAATAATCGGCCTTTATCGCGAATATACAGCGATTGAGCTTAAAGACAGCCTTATTTCGAGAGATCTGAAGGGTGCCCTGTTCATTGCGGAACAGATGTTGCAACACAGTAAAGGGAACACGGGGGAAATTATTCGTTCCGTGGGGTTCTTTTACAATGTGTTTTCAAACATCTGGCAAATACGGCGCCTTGCCTCTTCAGGTAAAACAAAAAAACAAGTTCAAGAAGCAATGGGTATCAGTAATAACTGGTACTTCAACAAACTATGGCAAGAAGCTTCTAACTATCATCTGAATGAAATGCCCAGAGTGTTTGAAGCACTGCTTGATGCAGATCGAGCCGCAAAAGGCTTTTCGACTATGGACCCCGCAACGATACTTCTCCTGATGATTAAGAGGATCATCAACTGACACCAGACATATATGAGTCGGTTAGGTTGATGACCATGGCTAGTATCAACCATAACTCAAAAAGGCTCATATATCATGGAAGCATACTCTAAGGAGAAGCTCAACACACTTTCTAACGAAGACTTAATGGAGCATTTTCAGGCGGGGTACGAACAAGCATTTGACATTCTGGTTAAACGCTTTAAAGACCGCCTTCACAACTTTTTATACCGATATACACACGACCATCAGGACTGTGAAGACCTGGTTCAGGAAACATTCTTACGAGTTTACCGAAGCCGCCATTCATATGAGCGAATCGCCAAGTTTTCCACATGGATGTACACCATTGCGTTAAACCTGGCCAAAAGCCTGTACAAGAAAAAACAGCGAATGACTACTGTAACTATCCACAAAGATCCGAACGACCCCGATGACCGACCTCTGGATCTTGAAGATGACGATATATTACAGGATGACTCTCTGCATGAAAAACTGTGTATGGATGAATTGGAGAAGGCTCTGATGGACCTTAATGAAGATTTCCGCGAGGTGGTGGTCTTGCGCGATATTCAGCAGCTCGCGTACGACGAGATTGCTGAGATCACAGATCTTCCTATGGGTACTGTTAAATCCAGGATAAACCGCGGACGGGCAAAACTGCAGGATTTACTCGAAGTTTACGTTTATCCGGAAACAATTCCAGCTTAGTGCCGTTAGAGGGTACGGATTATGCAATGTAATTGTTAACGTATCCTCTAAATCGGTATGCAAACAATCAAGTTATCACTTGATAATCTTTTCAATGAATTTATAACAGATTATCTTGACGAAAAATTAGATTATATAGAACATCAGGTATTGAAAGAATACCTCGAGCAGGCAGAGGCAGTGCGCCTGTTTGTGCGCCAGGTACAAAAAGGGAAACAGGCGCTTAGCCGGTTGCCCGAAGTTAAAGCAGCAGATGATTTCGAAGCAAAGTTGGCCAGACGTATTGCTTTAGAAGAAGAGCGTGCCTGCGTGGAAGAAGAGATCTAGCATGATTCCTGTGAATTAATTCAGACTATTTAAATCAAGTGGTTGTAACCAGGGCGTGGCTGACATTCAATCTGAGAATGTCAGCCACGCCTTAATAATTAAGCAATTCTTTTAGCTTTCGGTCCAGCCTGTGATTTGCCAAATAGCCTTTCTCCAGCTTGGTATTGCAGGGAACGGGTGTATCCAATGAAGAGCAGCGAATGACAGGGGCATCGAGGTACTCGAAGCAAGCCTCTGTTATTAAAGCCGAGACCTCGCTCATCGGTCCAAGCGTAACCGAAGGTTCCTGAAGCAGCAGCACACGGTTTGTTTTGATGACAGACTGCCTTACGCAAGCCATATCCAGCGGAACAAGGCTTCGCAGATCGATAATCTCAAGTTCGATTCCTTTCTCCCTATACTCCCCGGCTTTCTCCAGAGCCCAGTGCACACCCATTCCGTAGGTTACAATCGTCGCGTCATTTCCTTCTCGAACAACCTTTGCTTTGCCCAGCTTTTCCGGATAGCATTGATCGGGAGTAGTATCTTTGATACTTCTGTATAGTTTCTTGTGTTCAAAGAAGAGTACGGGGTTGGGATCGTGAAGCGCGCTGTACAACAGGTTCTGAGCATCTTCTACGGAAGAAGGCACTACAATCTTCAGGCCCGGATGCTGTATAAACCAGCCCTCGGGAGATTGAGAGTGAAAGGGTCCCGCCCCGACTCCCGCGCCGTGCGGAGCACGGATGGTTATATTAAGGGACGGCATCCAGCGATAGCGGCCTTTAGAGAGATTGTTCACAATCTGATTGAATCCACACGAGATAAAGTCGGCAAACTGCATTTCTACTATGGGCTTATAACCCTCCAGCGCCAGCCCGATGGCACACCCGATTGCGCCGGATTCAATGATAGGAGTATTGCGAATACGCTCTTTACCGAACTCATCGACGAATCCTTCGGTTACTTTGAACACCCCTCCGTATTCAGCTATATCCTGGCCGAGCAAAATAAACCGGTCGTCTTCTTTAAAAGCCTGCCGAAGGGAGAGCTGTATTCCGTCGATGAATCTTTTTTCTGAGGACGTACCATTAGTTACTGGAGGCTCAGGCTTAGGTTCAGGAACCGGCGCCCATACCGACTGTATCTCATACTGTTCGTCGAAGACAGGATCATCCGCGTCCAGGGCTCTTGCTAAGGGATCCCGAAACACTTCGTCAACTTCTTTCCTGATCGTTTTTAACTCTTTCTCACCGGCAACCACTGCATTCTTCAGCATCCATTGCTCCATACGGAGTATAGGATCTTTTTGTCCCCATTCTTCGAATAGTTCATCCGGAACATAAAACGTGCCTGAAGCCTCTTCGTGTCCCCGCATCCTGAAGGTCTGCGCCTCTATAAGCGTAGGTTTGCCCTTCAGCGCATTGATACGTGCTTTTTTGACAGCCCTCATTACCTCGAAAATATTATTACCGTCGATTCGCATGCCCGGTATTCCATATCCTTTAGCCCGGTCTGAGAGATGTTTACAGGCATACTGTTCATTGGCAGGGGTAGAGAGGGCATAACCGTTATTTTCAATTATAAAGATAACCGGCAGTTTCCAGACAGCTGCCAGATTCAGGGCTTCATGGAAATCACCTTCGCTGGCAGCTCCTTCCCCGCAGAAGCTGCAAACTACAAATTCGCTGCCTTTAAGCCTGGAAGCCAGAGCGAGTCCGTCCGCTACGGGCATGGTAGCGGCGAGGTGAGATATCATACCGACGATGTGCCGCTCCATCACGCCGAAATGGAATGAACGCTCCCGCCCCTGAGAAAATCCATCCGCTTTCCCTAATAACTGGCAAAACAGCCTGTAAAGATCTACGCCCCGGCCGGTAAAAACTCCCAGGTTACGGTGCATCGGAAGGATATAGTCGTTGCTTTTCAGGGCGGCAGTTACGCCGACAGCTATGGCCTCTTGTCCGATTCCGGAAAACCATTTACTGATCTTATTCTGTCGCAATAACTTAAGCATGCGTTCTTCAATTCGCCGCGGGAGTAACAGCTCCCTGTAGAGCTTGATCGCCTTTTGAGAGGATAATTTTTTTTTAGGCTGAAGCATTATTTATTCCGGGAAATTATGTAATTTGTTTTTTTGTTCACCTTTACTGACGCTTCTGTGTGACGATAAGGTAAATTATTTTATTAGCGTTTGTATACCAAATGATTTCTTGCTTGCCGGCCTGGTAAAAGCGGATATGTGTAAAGACATAGCCCGTTGCCAAACTCTCTCATGAGAAGAGTTATGGTGCTTTTGCGGAAGGTCGGTTAAACACAACCCGGAACCCAATTGTATTTTATGCATTGCGAAACGTAGCTGTTCCATATTTAAAAGGCATTCTTAATCCGGATCTGAATAAACGATGCGGCGTCAACTGCTTTGGCTATAGGTCACCAAAGAGTTCTGCGCCGCATTTTTTTATTTGGGATGGACGGAGCCTTGTCACTTTAACTTGAAACAATACAGAATAAATGGAAGCACTTGGCCGTCAAATTCTTGTAGAATTTTATGATTGTGATTCTGAAAAGATCAATAATGTTGAGTTTATCGAATCTACTTTTCTGGAAGCAACGCGAGCTTCCGGGGCGACTATTATATCACATAACTTTCACAAATTTAGTCCCTATGGAGTAAGTGGGATGGTGGTTATTGCCGAGTCTCATGTATCCATTCACAGCTGGCCGGAGTATAACTATGCCGCTGTAGATATTTTCACCTGTGGAGAAACCATTGACCCCTGGGTGATCCAGGAGTATATAAAAGATGCGTTTGAAGCGAAAAACATTTCAAGTATGGAGATGAAGCGGGGCATGTTTAAGGTACAACCCGGCGAACGCCTCTTGTTTAAGCCTCAATCTGAAACCACAGCAAAGAATTAGCTTCACATGGCTCCCGATTAACTCTGACAGGGTTCCAAATTCTGTCAGAGTTAGAAAGGTGAGAGGATTATTAAAACACATTTCACTAATCAATTATAACAATACAACAACAATGAAAGAATTTCCGGGAATACAACTCTCTGAATTTATGATGGCTAAAACCCCAAATGCCTACTGCCTGGTTAAAGGGGCCTCCGAAGGACCTACCAGATTAAATGCTTTTGATAATGCTTTGCTGAATGCCGGCGTAGGCGATACCAACCTGATGAGAGTGAGCAGCATACTTCCTCCAGGTGCACAGCAACGCTCTATAAAGGAGTTCAATCTGCCCAAAGGGGGGTTGATTCCGCTGGCGTACGCTACAATCGACTCCACCACGCCTGGAAGCTACATTTCTTCGGCTGTAGCCGTGGGCATACCTGAAGATGAAACTGAGCCAGGGGTAATTATGGAGTTTGAAGATCACAGCAAACTGGAAGATGTGGAGAAAGTCGTTCGCCAGATGGTGGTTGACGCTTTCGAGTACCGCAAACGGGCGCTGAAAGAGATCAAGTACATGGGTATTGAACACAAAGTGGAGGCCTGCGGTTCTACCTTTGCGGCGGTTGTGCTCTGGTATGAGTAAGGGCCGTATATCCAGGAGCCAGAAATCAGAATTCAGAATGAACCTCCGGGTGCTTCTGAATTCTGACTCCTACATTCTGAATCCTCTTTACTCCAAATTATTTCAAAAGCACGGGACCTGAAAAATTATCAATCATAAATTGTGGCTTTATCCTATAACGAATACTATCATAAACAGACCGGCCTTACTGTTGGCGTAAACCGGCTTCTTTTTTCCGAGCAGACACCCTATCAGCTTGTCGAAGTATATGAAACCGATACATGGGGCAATTTGCTGACGATAGACGGCATGGTGATGCTCTCAGAGAAAGATGAATTTGTCTACCACGAGATGCTGGTTCATGTGGGGATGTTCACTCATCCCCAGCCCAGACGAATCCTCATTATCGGAGGCGGAGACGGTGGAACGGCCCGCGAGGTTATGCGCCACCCATCGGTTGAGCAGGTGGATATGGTGGAAATTGACGAGGCCGTAGTCCGGGCTTCCAAACAATACCTTCCGGATGTAGGTGACTGGAACAACCCCAAGCTGAATGTGCTATTTGAAGACGGGATTGAATTTGTTCAGTCCATCGATGAGCCGTATGATGTAATCATTGTCGACGGCTCAGATCCGGTGGGTCCGGCCGGGGGGTTGTTTGAAAGAACATTCATACAGGCTTGTTATAACGGGTTGGCAGAGAGGGGGGTACTTACGGCTCAAACCGAAAGCCCCTGGATTAAGGCGTATCATCAAAGCATGAAGAATGTGTTTTCATCCCTGGATGGCATCTATCCCGTTTCAAAAATGTATTTGGCTTATATACCGCTTTATCCTGCAGGAATGTGGTCGTTTGCCTGTGCCTGCAAGGGATTGGATCCACTGTCGGATGATACCCTGAACAGGGTCAGAGACGGATTGAAGAATTTTGGAGATAAGCTCGGGTACTACAATGCTTCGGTACACGAAGGATGTTTTGCTCTTCCCAATTTCGTACGGGACATAATAACGTGATTTCTCCCCACTCCAGGCCCCTCTCTCCAAGAGCTGGAGTAAAGAGGAAGGATTAAAAAATCAGCTCAGCCTGTATGATTATCTTGAGGCTGTCCAAAAAAAATCACATTGAAGGTTTTACCTCAGAACTTAAAGTTGAGCCTTTACAGAGCGGGTGACCACCCCCATTCGAAGGAAAAATCACAGTGCCTTTTGCCGTGATAGAGGGGATGACCCCGATCGGTGAGCCAGCAACCTTACCAAGTATGGGCACCGTTTTGAATAGTATGTTGTCTGGGCAGCCTCAACTATGCGGACCTGTTCTGCTGGTATAAATTCTTTAGCAAAACTCACGTTAAAACAAAACTTTTTGCAATTGCCAAACAAACACAGACTGGCATATATATACATCATTACAGGAGCGGCTCTGTGGGGTACCATAGGCCTGTATGTAGACGCATTGTCTGAAGCAGGCTTTACCTCTCTGCAAATCGTCACCCTCCGGGTTGTTAGCGCTTCCATTTTTCTCGTTGTGTATCTGCTGATCAAAGACAGAAATAAGCTTATCATCGAGTGGAAACATTCATTCTACTTTATAGGGACTGGAATTTTCAGTATCGTTTTTTTCAACTGGTGCTACTTCACCGCCATAGAGGAGATTTCACTATCTATAGCTGTCATCCTGCTTTATACAGGCCCGGCTTTTGTTGTTTTGATGTCGTCGATCTTCTTCGGTGAATCGATGACATCCAGAAAAATCGCGGCCTTGCTGATGACCCTTGCGGGCTGTGTACTTGTTATTGAGCTGCTGCCGCTAAACCAACAATCTGTCTCGTTATATGGGGTGCTGATTGGGCTCGGCTCAGGTTTTGGTTATGCTCTGTACACCATTTTTGGCAAATACGCGCTTCGAACATATTCATCCATAACCGTTATCACGTACACCTTTGTTTTTGCATCTATAGCTTTGATACCGGTCAGTAATTCCCCGGACATCATTACAGGACTGGGGTCGCTACAAACACTGCTGATTGTCTTGGCATTGGGCTTGCTGCCCACAGCATTGGCGTACCTGCTTTACACGGTTGGTCTGTCTCTGGTAGAAGGCGGCAGGGCATCGATCACCGCAACGGTAGAACCGGTAGTGGCGACGCTGGTCGGCGTTGCAGTATTTAATGAGGTTTTAACAGTACTCCAGATTATCGGAATAGTTATGGTACTATCGGCTGTGATACTGATCCAGCTTGGGAAATCTGCCGGGGCGCCTGTGAGCTGAGGCCGGCCAGGCAGGAACAAAAGCTTTGCAGGGCGACAACAAAGGCTTTGCAGAGCAACGACAAAGGCTTTGCAGGGCGGCAACATAAGCTTTGTTGAGTGACGACGTAAGCTTTGCAGAGCGCCGACATAAGCTTTGTAACCGCTTCACGGCACTACACGTAGCAACTTGAGTTATATTTTTGGAGATGAAAGCGGTACATTACGGCAGGAGGTGCAACCAGGAGGTTCTCAGGTCAATCATAACAATTGATGTACAAAAAAGAGGAGGGTGAGTATGAATCAATACATGTCAAAGGTTGCTGTGGCATCGGGGCTGATAGCTTTTATTGGAGCCGCTATCTATCTGCTTTCAGGCTATGGATACCAATGGGGATGGTGGGGACTTGGCACCGCTTTTCAGACGTTAATTCCTGCAGGCGCCATAATGGGAGTCATCGGATTGATTCTGGGAGCCGTATATTTTTTCTTCATACGGTCCGCCAGATATGGAGGCGGCTGGATGGCTGCTGCCGGTATTATACTTGGCCTTGCTGCTGTGGGAACCACTCTGTACTGGTATCTTGAGATGCAAAAATATCCGCCCATCCACGATATTACCACAGATACCCAAAGTCCGCCAGAGTTTGATGCCATCGCACCGCTCAGGGCCGATGCGCCCAATCCAACCGAATATGGCGGGGAAGAGGTTGCCCGGGTACAGAAGGAGCACTACCCGGATATTGGCACGCTCTACCTTCAGGAACCGCCTTCAGCAGCCTACGAAAAGGCCCTTGAAGCGGCCCGGGGAACCGGCTGGGAAGTTGTTTCAGAAAACAAATCGGCCCTCACAATTGAGGCTACCCACACACTGCCGTGGTTCGGTTTCAAAGATGATGTTATCATCAGGGTGGATACGGCCGAAGGGGGAAGCAAGATTGACGTGCGTTCCGTATCCCGTGTCGGATTGGGAGATATCGGGGTGAATGCCAAACGTGTCAGGGATTATTTAGAGCGGGTTGAATAGTTGGTATTCGCGCTTCACCGGGTACAGGCGGGGGCTAATCGATCCATGGCTTTAGAGCCGGCAGGTACTTTGGCTATTTCCGTCCAATACCGATAGGAAGCAAGCAATTGGGCTTTTCCTTTCTCCATATCACTGAGACTGCAATTCAGATTTGCCAGCACGGCCTGAACTTCTGCAACAAAAGGACTATCAGTGTGGCCTATTCCCTGTAGTGCAGAAAGAGATCGCCCGGCTTCTTCTATGGCCTGTTCTGTTTCTCCCAGTAAGGCTAAGTACCGCGCATTGATGAGCATGGAGCGGGCCGGACCTATATCTGTGCGTGGTATAGCCTCAATCGAGGCATGATATTGGTTAAGATATTGCTTTGCCGCGGAGGTATCGTTTGCCTCGACCGCTTGTTCTGCAGCCAGGAGAGCAGCCTTAGGATATAGAGGTGAGTCAAGATTACGGAAATTTTCCAGCATATCGTGAATTTCGTCCCGTATCCCGGCATCTCCAGGTTTGGAAAGCGCCCGGGCCCGAAGGCGTTCCACTTTAAATGCATGAACGTAATAATCACTCATTGTCTCTGGAAGGTCATCAGAAAACTCATTAAATGCAGAAGACGCCTGATCCGGCATTCGCAGGTCCAGAGCCATGCGGTATATCTGATGCAGCCAGTAGGCGTTCGTAGGGTTGCCGGGCTGCGCTCTGCCACCTATTTCAAAAACCCTTCTTGCCATCGGATAAGCTATATGAAGATCGCCGGCATACAGATGGGCTGTTGCCAGGTCGTGAAGCGCACGGGCATAGCGGTAGGCACCATCACCAAACAGATTTAGCGCAAGGGCTGCGTTTTCTTCTAATAACGGGATGGCTTCGGCGGTCCGGGCCCCGTAAGAAAGAGCATTCCCATAGCTTCCCACAACGGCCAGGCGCATGGGATCGGAGATCATAGAACCTGCAGAATCAGCCAGATTATAAGCGAATGCGGCTGCATCGAGTCCCGAATTAAAATCTCCGGCCCACTCGTAGAAATGCCTCAGCTCCATCTGTGCATTGATGCATTCCATAAGATATAAGTCGGTATTTTCGCAAACCAGATTGGCTGCTTCCTTTGCGCTTCCGAGCGCCTCAGCCGGTTTTCCGAGCAAGCCTTGAGCATTGGCCCGCATACTTAGTAACTGACTGTGGACAGCGGTTGAATTCCGT
>CALJMB010000124.1 GCA_937982515.1 uncultured Balneolaceae bacterium | reverse complement strand
GTCTGTTGGGGTGAGGGATCTCAAACGTGGATCACGCCGGGTTGTGGGCGGCTGACAGGTGCCTGTAGGGCGTTTGAGATCCCTCGCCGAACCCCTCTCCCCGGGAGGACACAACAAAGAGCGTTAGAAGTTAAAGAACCGGGCAGCCCTGTTATCCAACAGGAACCAGTGCCAGTCCGTTACCCCTGACAGGGCGCCTAATCCTGTCAGGGGCAGAGGCGGCTCCGTTCACCGTGGGTTTAACGTAAGGCGGGCGCCTTGCTCCCGTTCGGTTCACCCCTAAATCCCCTGAAGGGGACTTTGATTTTCAACTCCTGCCACTCAAAAGGCCGCTTTCAAGTACCGGAACTTTTCGGTCAGGGGCGCATCACGTGAGCACAGCACAAATCCAAAAGTCCCCTGTAAGGGATTTAAGGGTCTCACTGTACTCAAAACGTTTCCCGGCCAAATGCAGCGCGGGTACCCTCGCCGGCGAACCCCTCCCGCCTCTGTTGCGTTAGTAAAGTAGCCCGCTCCTGATTATTTTATACCCAATAAATCATGATTCCCTTATGGATAATCCAAAAGAAAGAGCACCGTTATTTAGCGAATTTCCACCCGTATCTGCCGAAGAGTGGGAAGAAGTTATCCGGCTGGACTTAAAAGGTGCTGATTACCGAGAGAAGCTCCGCTGGGAGACGGGCGAAGGCGTTGAAGTGCTCCCGTTTTATCGCGCCGAAGACCTGGGCCCGCTCTCCCTGCCCTCCCCGCCAGATGCCTCAACAGAACCGGGAAATGAATGGAACATCTGTCAGCCTGTCTTTGAGCAGGATATCAGAGCCGCCAACAGATCGGCCCGGCTGGCTGCTGCACAGGGGGCGGATGACCTCTTGTTCAGGCTGCATGTACTGGCCACGGCTGGAGCACTGGGCGGCGACCTGGAAGGAACCGCCACACAGAACCAGCACGATTTTAACACTCTGACTGAAGGGATAGACCTCACCCGGACCGGCCTGCATTTCGATTCGGGCATGGCCTCGCCCATCCTGCTGGCCATGCTCTCTAATACGGTGGAAGAGCGGGGGGAGAACGCACACGCCGTTCGGGGCACCCTGTTGTACGATCCCTACGCCTATACCCTTACCAATGGCCGGTACCCGAAGCCAGAAGAGGCCTTCATTCAGGAAGCTGCTCAGATGGCCGCGTTCTGCAAGGACTCCCTGCCGGGCGTACGCTGTCTGGGGGTGGATGCGCAGGTGTACCACAACGCCGGCGCCACCATTGTTCAGGAGCTGGGCTACGCCATGGCCATCGGCAACGAGTACCTCGCCACACTAACGGAGCAGGGGCTCGCCGTGGATGATATCGCCTCCCGCATCCATTTTACCTTTGCTATCGGCTCGAACTACTTTCCCGAGATCGCCAAATTCCGTGCCGCGCGTATTCTTTGGGGGATGATTGTGGAGGCGTACGTACCTGGCCGCCCCTCCGCAGCCTTCCTGCACGGACGCTCTTCCGGGTGGAATAAAACCGTCTTCGATCCCCACACCAACGTGCTCCGCGCCACCACCGAGGGCATGGCGGCCGCCATTGCCGGATGCGATCTCGTAACGCTGGATCCCTTTGACCGTACCTTTAAACAGCCGGATGACTTCTCCGGGCGCCTGGCCCGCAATACGCAGATCATCCTGAAAGGGGAGGCGTATCTGAATAAAGTGAAAGATCCCTCGGCCGGATCGTATTACGTGGAGGTGTTAACCGATAAGATAGCCGAAGCCGCGTGGGAGGTATTTAAGGAGATTGAACAGCAGGGGGGCATCCTCAAATCCATCCGTGGCGGTTATGTGCAAGCGGCCGTGGAGGAATCCCGCCGGAAGCGCGACCGGGCGATAGCTGAGCGGGGCCGCATATTTGTGGGCACTAATGCATACGCCGACGCGGAGGAGAGGGTATTACAGCCGTTATCCACCGGGTTTTCTGTAGTTGCATTACGCACATCCGACACGAAAAGCGATGTGGAGGCCGGCAGCGATGCTCTTATCGAATCCCTCGCCGGGGCGCTTCGGGAAGGGTGGCAGCTGGGTGATCTCGTGCCCATCCTGCTAAAACCCGGCAAGCTCGATATCCGTCCCATCCATCCCTACCGGGGCCCACAGGCTTTTGAAGAGCTGCGTCTGGCAACCGAACGGCATGGATCCACCCCCCGGGTTCTCACCCTCCCGCTCGGAAATAAAAAACTGCGAAAAGCGCGTTCGGCCTTTGCCGTCAATTTCTTTAGCTGTGCGGGTTATGACATTAAAGATCCCATCGGGTTTGAGACGGTAGAAGAGGCGGTACGGGCGATCGTTGAGCAGCGGCCCGATGTAGTGGTGCTGTGCAGCTCTGATGAAGAATACAAACAGCTGGTTCCCAGGCTGTTTGATGAGCTGAACCCGCTGAATGAAAAGCCTCTGGTGGTCATCGCCGGCGATCCTGAAGAGGAGATTAAGCAGTACAAGTCTGCCGGAGTAGACGCCTTCATCCATCGCAAATCGAATGTGTTGGAGGTGCTGGAGTGGTTTCAGCGGCGGCTTGGTATTATAACGGAATGAAATCTCTATGCCTAAAGCAAGGGTTGTTACACAGAGGAGTATGGAAATTTCACAGAACAGGCTACCCTCTCCCCTCGAGGGGAGATGACAAGCCCAACAGGTTCTTGGGCTTGTCCGAGGGGTGTCTGCCAAACACTATTCACATGCCACAAAATAAGATATTGCCATATAACCCTAAACTGAAACCCCTGGCCCGCAAACTGCGAAAGAGCATGACGCCGGGCGAGGTACTGCTCTGGCAAAGACTCCGAAAAAGAGCATTAGGATACCAGTTTCATCGACAGGTACCGATCTATGAATACATTGTTGATCTCTTTTGCCATGAGCTGATGTTAGCTATTGAAATAGATGGAAAGTACCATAAACATCCGGAGGTGAGTGTGGCTGACCTGGAGCGTCAACAAGAACTCGAAGATCTGGGTATTAGTTTTCTGCGTTTTGAAGAAATGGAGGTCAGACTGAATGTAGAACAAACTATACAGACCATTGAGGGCTGGATTGCTTTAAATGCATTGTAAGCACAGCTGAACACCCCTCAGATTAGCCCGGGAACTTCCGGGCTAATCGTCTCCCCTCAAGGGGAGAGAAATCCTGAACTAGCTTAAAACCATGAGACCCGACTTTTCCGCCATAGAGTATGAGCCTTTAGCCAAAGGCCAACCATCGACCGATGGATCAGAAAGCCAGCCTGTCTGGAGGACGCCCGAGCAGATCGA
>CALJMB010000123.1 GCA_937982515.1 uncultured Balneolaceae bacterium | reverse complement strand
TGGTCCGTTCCTCAACAATCATCCGGGGCCGGGCCGTACCGCCGGGAAAGTAGTAGCGAAATGCCACCCCGTCATCGGAAACCTGAAAGATCACATCCATCGGATGGTCCCACTCGTTGAGTAACCGGAACGTCCGGACATTGGCAACATAGGTGCGATGCAGTCTTTTGCCCTTAGGAAGCGTGTATTTCTCTTTTACAGGGATAATTTCTGTAGCCTGTTCTAACCTAAGGTTTTTCGAAAAGTTCATATCCCTGCGGACTATACCCAGCTCGGAAGGTTCCAGCACTTCAGCTCCGTTTCGCAGTACTCGGTAACGGGGATCACCTTCTTCAGAGATCCAAAATTCGGTGGTAATCTGTCCGTCAGGACTGTCTATGGTATGACGTTTTTGAGCAAAAGCATCTGCAGTGAATAGCAGCAGAATAAAGTATAAACCATACGTACCACAGTGCTTCAAAACTTTTTTTACGGGTTCATATCTTCTGAAGTAGTTAGATGTACACTTGTAACTGTTACTTAACATATTCATTAATTTAAATTTCTATTTCACAGACGGATTTATTTGGTATAAGCACTGTCGCGGGAATGAATTCCCGCACTGGTGACCGACAAACCGGATTATAAAAAGAAAGATAACTTTAATAGCTCTGCCATACTCAGAGCTCTTCTCTCCCACCGCTTCGGACGGGCGGACAAACCTTATGAATCATCGTTCACCCGGTTTTTGTGGAATTTATTCGAAAGGCCGGGTGAACGATGACGCAAGGCTGCAGCAACAAAAAATCCTCCGCCGGGTTCCCGGCGGAGGATGATATATAAGCTATTGCTCTAAAAAGCGGACACTACCAACCTTTAGTATCTCGGGTTTTGATCCAGATTATCGTTAAGGTCCCGCTCACTCGCCGGGATGGGCCAGAGGTAATCCCTCGGCGCCTCGAATGATCTTATATGCTGCCCGGGCACCGGTTCGAAACCGCCACTTCCGTCGGCAATCTCAATCCCGTGCACAGCGCCGTTCAGTACATCCTCGGCGGTTGCCCACCGGCGAATGTCTGCCAGGTGGAGACCCTCCCAGGCCAGCTCAATCGTTCGCTCATTGCGGATGAACTCAATGGCCTCTTGCTGTGACATCGTGGTGACGTCCTGGGGCATAGGCAGATTCACCCGATCCCGGATCTCCCGGATCGCGTTATTTACCGAGGCATCCAGCTCATTCAGCTCAGCCTTCGCCTCTGCATACATTAACAGAATATCGGCGTACCGCATCTTTATGATGTTGAGGCCACTGTTGGTCGGGGCTGACTGATCCTGCGGGTCTACATACTTCATGGCAATGTAGCCGGTGTACGTGTTGTTGTAGTCCGATATCAGGATCCGGTCAGACGTCGGGCTGCAGTAGCCATCTGGCGCTCCGCTGTTGCACGACGGATACGAATTGTAAATAATCCCGTTGAATTCCCCCCCCGGGAACAAGATTGTACCGTAGAACCGCGGATCGCGATTATCGTACATACCCAGCGTAGCAACTGTTGGGTTGCCGTCGGCGTCGTATGTTATGCGCGGCGGAGTAGGATCGTACAGTGGAGACTCGTCGATAGGCAGGCCGTCTTCCATAGGAAATCGATCTACCAACTCTCGCGTTGGCTCCACATCAACATTGCTGCCCATGGAACTGGGTGCAAATCCCAGCCATGCATGCCAGCCGTTTTGTCCAGAAACCTTCTGGTAGTCGAAAATGATCTCCTCGCTCTGCTCACCCGCGTAGGTAAAAAGTTCCCGGAAGTTGGGGTGCAAGTCATACTCATCGAGATCCATAACCGCCTGAGTCATGTCGGTAGCAATACGATACAGCTCGTTAGCACGGCTCTGGTTATTCTCGTGGTGCTCCTGCCAACTCGCCTCGTACAGGGCAGTTCGTGCCTGATAGCCCAGAGCTGCACCCCGGGTGGCACGGCCATACTGGTCGGATGGCAACTCACTACGCAGGGGTAACAGGCTTGCCGCTTCCGACAGGTCCGCCATAATCCGGTCGTACACCTCTTCCCGCGAATCGCGACTCACCTCTCGCGCTTCCTCCACGGTCGGAACGCTCGTGAAGACAGGGACCCCGCCAAACATCCACAACAGCTCGTGATAGAAGTAGCCTCGCAGGAACAGAGCCTGACCGCGGATCCTATCGGCGGCTTCTTGCGAAAGCACCCCATCATTCACAGTCTCGAGCTGTGCGAGGATCTCGTTGGCGCGGCTGATTCCGGTGAAGTTCCGCGACCAGATGTCGGCCGACCAGCCGGACAAAGCGTCGGCACGGCCCATCACGTACTCGTGCTGGCGCATCCAGTCGGCGTGGGAGTAACCTATCTCCGTAGCACCATCAAAGTACATAGGGTTTAAATCGACGCCCACCATCCGCTCGTAGGAGGCGTTGAGAGCCGTTTCAAAATCACGCTCATTGGTCCAGAAGTTCACCGATGAGATTCTGTCCTTCGGTACAGTCGTCAGGAAATTATCGCTACACCCTGTAGCCCCGAGAGCAATACTCAGCATCAGTATGCCTGAAAGCAGTATGTTAATTGTTTTAGTCATCTTAAAAGTCCTTATCTTGGTAATTTTAAAAGTCATTGTCCTGGTCATTTTAGAAGCTGATGTTTGCACCTATGCTGATCACCTTCGTCTGTGGATAATAGTTGCCTCTCGTATTGCTCATGCTTGGATATTCCGGATCCAGACCGATGCCCAAATTTTGATGCATCCATAAGTTTTTGCCAGTGGCATACAGCCGCAGACCCCGAATACCAATCTGACTGATAAGGTCATTCGGCAGTGTATAGCCTATCTGTATGTTACGAAGTTTCACAAAACTCCCGTCCAGAACCCACCAGGAATTTGTTGCGTAGTAGTTCCGGTTATAATTAGAATAGTATGCAGGGTGCCGGGCATCTTGGTTCTCAGGCGTCCAATAATCCTTATGCCACTCTGAGGTATAATTTTCCCAAACGGGGCCTTGAATAAACCCGAGGCTAAGGTATTGATCTCGCTTGCCAACACCCTGCAGTAGCGCACTAAAATCGAAATTTCTCCAAGCCACATTGATGTTCATACCAAAAATGTAGCGTGGGTTGGGATCGCCGATAATCACGCGATCGGCATCATTAATGACCCCATCATTGTTCTGATCTTTGAATATGATGTCGCCTAAGTGTGTTTCCTGGCCTGCAGGTTGGGCGTGTGAGTCGATTTGCTCATACGAACTGAATAATCCCTCGGCCTCCCAACCATACCACGAGTTAATCGGAGAGCCCACTTGGACTACTTTTTCACCTTCGATATATGGACCTGTGCCAACCAGATCGACGACTTCGTTTTTGTTGTCGGAAAGGTTAAAGCTAACTCCGTAGCTAACTTCCCCGATGTCATCCTGCCAGCCGACGGCCAGTTCCCAGCCCCTGTTTTCGACAACTCCAGCGTTCCGGTAGGGTGCTTCGAGGCCGACCATATCGGGGATCGGTAGGTTTAAGAGAATGTCTTCAGTGCGCCGCTTATAAACGTCACCCGTCAGGCTAAGACGTCCCTCGAGGAATGTTGCATCGAAACCGATATTGGTAACTGTTGTGGTTTCCCACGTCAGTTCTTCATTGACCAGTCCTATTGCAGCACCACCAACGGCCTGCGTACCACTGGAGTTGCCCAGGTAATAAGGGATATTTAAATCGATGGATGAGTAGTACGAGTATAAAGGCACATTCTGGGTACCCAGCTGGCCCCATGAGCCGCGCAGCTTCAGCTCGTCTATCCAGTCGACGCTGAAAAATGATTCCTCGGAAATCCGCCAGCCGAGTGAAAATGATGGAAAGAACCCATAGCGATGTCCCTCGGCAAACCGACTTGAGCCGTCATAACGGGCATTAAACTCGAACAGATAGCGGCCTAGCAATGCGTAGTTGATCCTCCCGAATACTGATCGTAGCGCCCATTCATTACCATACCCCATGGTCCCGTCATTTGCAGTGTTACCAAGGTCCAACTGACGCAGTTTATTGTTGTAGAATTGATCCCGCCAGGCACGAAATTCCTCGAACTCATTATGAATTTGTTCATATCCGATCAGACCGGAAATATCATGCATGTCCCCAAAGTCGTGCCCGAAATCGAGTATGGCCTGAAGCGTCGTGCCGAGATCTTTATTACTCCGGTTCTCTCCAAAGTTAGGTCCCCAATAAGCTCCTTCTTCGGGATATTCCTCAATGTAGTTGGGGTCAGTCTGGAAACGCTCCCAGTCCATGCTGCCATAATCGAAAGATGCCAGCGTACGAATTTCCACCCATCCGGGAATAATCTCATAGTTCAGGCGACCCGTGAGTTTACCCTCCCAGAATACCCGTTGTTCGTCACCGCTGACCTCTGCATAAGCCAGTGGGTTATGCCCAAACAGGTTTAAGCCATACGTTCCATCAGAATAGCGTGTCCTGCGTGTTGGAGGCGTATCGTGGATGAGATAGAACGTAGACTCCCAGTTCCTTGCAGGAATGATGTCCCAACGACGGTTTGCAGAGATATCCAACCCGCCGCTCAGCCTTTCCGCCGGCTGGAAGTTGGTATTGAGCCGGACGCCGTACCGATTCGTGCCCGTATTCGGCATCAGGCCCTTTTCATCCATATAATTCAGAGAGAGAGCATAGCGGGCCGAGGCACTCCCGCCAGAGATTCTAAGCGAGTGGTCCTGAATTGGCGCCGGATCGAACATTGCATCGACCCATTCGTTGTCCGGATAGGCATCCGGATCCGTTCCTGCTATAGTATTCTGTATGTACTCCTCAGTATAGCGCGGCTGATAGCTCTCATAAGATCTACACTCGCTGACCGGGACATCAGGGTTACGACCGTCAAGGCACCATTGCATGTAGTTCGACCGTGCAAGGTTTGCCAGCCTCATATGCGTTTCTGTGTCCACCCGCTCAGGCCACGCAGTAATATTCTGCATCCCTACATAACCGCTATAGGTAATTTGCGGACGTTTGCTTGCCACTCCACGTTTTGTCGTAACCAGGATCACGCCGTTTGCCGCACGGGAGCCATATATAGCCGCAGAGGCCGCATCCTTCAGTACTGAGATGTTCGCAACGTCTGCCATATCGACATTAGAAAGGTCTCCTTCAACTCCGTCGACCAGGATCAGCGGGCGGGAGGCACCTGCATCTCCTGCGTTATCACCTCGCCCGAGGGTACCCTGTCCCCGGATCAACAAGCTCAGATTATTGCGTCCGGGACGGTCACCACCGTCTAATATCTGAAGACCCGGTGCCATTCCCTGCAGTGCATGCGTCACCGTCGGAACCGGGATTTCGGTCATTTCCTCTGTTGAGACAGACGCTACCGAGCCCGTCAGGTTCACCTTTCGTTGCGTGCCGTAGCCGACCACGACTAGCTCCTCGCCAGAAATAGCACTCATCTGCAGCGACACATTGATTTCTGTACGACCCTGAATAGGAATCTCTTGAGTTTGATATCCAATAAAAGAGAACACCAGCGTATCCTGTAACGAGGGTACATTCACGGTATAGTTGCCATCTGCGCCACTTGAAGTCCCTGTTGTAGTGCCTTTTACCAGAATATTTACCCCTGGCAGCGTAGATTCATCTGAAGCATCGGTAACAGTTCCCGAAACTTGCTGTGCCAATACCTCACTCTGACAAATAAATAGAAATGCACAGGTGAGAAACCCAAAGACCTGTTTTGTGACAGTTTTCATGATAAATTCCCATCTTTTGATTATTAATATTTCTGGAACATACAGTGAATATCCTGATTCTTTGCATGTCCCCTTTCCCTTTAAAAGCCTAAAGACTAACTGACTTGAGAGATATTATCCCCTAAGTGTACTTTATACACTTCTTATTTTGCCCAATTATCATAAAACATGCAAGTGTTTTTTTAACACTTTATAAATATACGTTTAGGTTATCTATTTTAGCATTTGCCTGTATCTACCCTTCTTAAAAGAAACCGTTTGTAACAAACTTGTTTTTCCAGTTCAAGGAATTTTGTGCCGGGAAAAGACAGTAAGCGGCAGGCTATGGCCGTGGATTCGAATGCTAAGAATTAAGGGCGGAATGTCCACTCTATATGGACGTATTTTGGTTGGAAAAGGTATCCGAAGCAACGCTTCGGGATATGTACTACTCATAACACAAGCAGCTTTCCTCAATTCTCTAATTAACCAATCAACTGGTTTCTAATCCCTGCTTTTGTGTGTTTTGTATTTCCGTGGTTTACCTTAGAAGCAAATGGGAAATGCCAAAAATATCCCGTAGATTCCCTGCCTTTAAAAGCACTCTGAATACCAAACAAGTAGAACAACCAGATGCAACATACCTTCGGTGTATTATTCGATATGGACGGCGTTATCGTCCACAGCAACCCTGCTCATAAAAAAGCTA
>CALJMB010000122.1 GCA_937982515.1 uncultured Balneolaceae bacterium | reverse complement strand
GGACGGGTTGGTAACCCGTCCCTTCGGGCTGTGAAAAAGCTGTACCTCACTGCCGAAGCTGGAATACAGAAGAAACTATCGAGTTTCTGTAGAGGTTAATAGATGTTATGATATTTACGGTTTTAATTTCCCTTATACTGGCATGATGAAATTTATTCCACCCAAATCTTTACTATTGCCGGTCATAGCCGTTTTGTACATATCGGCGTGCTCAAATGAGCAGAACGGCCAGGCTATAGGCGAATCCTACCTCAACTCGGAAGCGTACCGGCAGTTTGAGCGGCAGTCTGTAAAGGAGCATTCCGGCAAGAGTGATGAGGCTACGGTGTTTGAACGCATATTGACCGGCTTCTTCACCGATCCCGCAACCGAAGAGCTAAAACCGCCGGTACGAATCGATTCACTATCTGTTAGTACATACCTGAAGTCTCCGGCAGCCGTTGAATTAAAGCAGTCTATGATCAATGAACCCGTTCGGCTGAACTATACCTACTATCCCATTGGTACGTTGAAGCGGGGAGAGCCGGGCCTGTTGTTCTTCCTGATACGGAGGCCATCCATTTATGATGACGTTGAACTGGCGGTGGCTACATTTAAAGACACATCGTTAGTCGGGGTTCGGTCGCTTGCAGAATTCAAGAAGACGCTCTCCATGAAGGTTGGAAGCAACGTAGAGGTCGGCCGTTCGCTGAATATTATTTCCCGCATAAAACGCGAAACCTTTTATCCGGTTCCCCAGGAGCACAATATCACCTACAGGTATACCATTGACGGAGGTGGGAAGATTAAAGAGGAGGTCGTATCTAAAGAGAGCTGAGTATTTCGCGTAACAAGGCGCGGTGTCGCGCAGATAAGATGCCCCGTGCAACTCCACTGAAAAAAACTCTGCCAGATACCCTCTGTAAAGCTGGAAAGAGGTATCACAGAGGGGCGCAGAGAAAACAAAGAGCTGCACAAAGGGTTGTTTATGGGTAAGTATCATATTCGCCCCTCCGGGCCGCGGGTTGTTATTTTTTTAGATAGTTACGCGACAATTCATAAATAATTAATCAACTTGAACTTTCTCAACCGCACTGCTTTTACTATCTTCCGGGCTCTCGGAATGTATAAATCAATGTTACACGATAAAATAAATGGCTGATCAAAAGTTTAAGAAAATTGGGGTACTCACATCCGGAGGCGATTCACCTGGTATGAATGCGGCGATCAGAGCTGTAGTACGTGCCAGCGTTTATTATGGTGTTACGCCATATGGTATTTTTGAAGGATACGAAGGGCTCATCACCAATCAGATTGAGGAAATGAATGCGAGTTCGGTTAAACATATCATTCATTTGGGTGGGACTATTCTGAAATCTGCGCGAAGTAAGGCATTTACAACACCTGAAGGCCGCGTAAAAGCGTGGGAAAATGTCCGCAAAAAAGGCCTGGATGCGCTTATCGTCATCGGCGGAGACGGTACCTTCAAAGGAGCCATGGCTTTTGGCAAAGAGCATGACTTCCCCATCGTAGGCATACCCGGTACCATCGATAACGACATCTACGGCACGGATTTCACGCTGGGCTTCGATACAGCCACAAATACCGTAGTGGAAGCGGTAGACAAGATCCGGGATACCGCTACCTCACACAGCCGCCTGTTCTTTATCGAGGTAATGGGGCGCGATGCCGGTTTCATTGCGGTAAATTCAGGCATTGCAGCAGGCTGCGAAGAGATTTTAATCCCCGAAAAAGACCGCAATATCAACCATCTGTTTGAGTCGCTGGAGCGTACTTCCAGACGTAAAAAAACCTCGCGGCTGGTTATTGTTGCCGAGGGTGACAAGAATGGCAGCGTGTATGACCTGGAGCGCAAAGTACAAGAGCGGTTCGGCGACCACTATGAAACGAAGGTTACCATTTTGGGGCATGTGCAGCGGGGCGGGCGGCCCACCTGCGCCGACCGGGTTTTGGCCAGCCGCCTGGGAGTAAGCGCTGTAGAAGCACTGCTGGAAGGTAAGCGCGGCGTTATGGTTGGTATCCGTAATAAGAAAATCAAGTTCACAGACTTCGATAAGGCCACCAAGCAGAATCCCAAAATGGATGAGGAACTACTGCGCGTCGCCGATATCATTTCGATTTGACCTTGTTGTACTTACCCTGCTCACACGATACGCATGCAGGGAACCTGTCAGCATAATACCGGAACCTTAGCTTGTAGTCCGGCTACATAGTGCTTGCAGAGTGATTACATGGGGCTTGCAGAGCGGCTACATAGTGC
>CALJMB010000121.1 GCA_937982515.1 uncultured Balneolaceae bacterium | reverse complement strand
TTGTTCAAAATCCCGGCTGGTAGATTTTAGAAGCGTTAATCATTAGGAGATTCATTAACAAGAGGGCGGTGAGAAGCCCTCTTGTTATATAATACGGTTCAAGATTACATGTCTAACTTCAAATCCGACAGGTATGGGTAGGGTATTTATAATCTACATACTGCTTTTACTGTTGTATGGGGCTTCCGGGTGTTCCGGTTCTGCAAATAATCCTGTGGAGCCTGACCAGGAACCATCCCAACCTGTTGGATCTATACCTGAAGTTATTGAGCCTGATATTATAATAGAATCGCAAGCCGAAAAGATAAGTCAGCTGACGGGAGACTACGACCGGGAACGCGAAGAGCCGACACAAAACAGAACCTTTTTACGGTATCGGCTACAAGCCACAGATCTGGGTGTTCCCTTTGAGGATGGAGAACGCACATGGATTTTGTTCGGCGATACATGGGGCGATGTGGGCGCTGCACGTGATGCCATCGCCTATACAACCGATACCGATGCGGAAGATGGGCTCGATCTCGAATTTATCTCAGACGAGAACGGGGTTTACCTCCCTATAAATATACCGGGAATCACTCAGGCAGCCTTTGAGGTGCCTACAGAAGGGTTAATGATAGATGATCAGATGTATATTTACCATACAACCGATCACAGCCCTCCTGTGACAATGGGCCGTTCTGTGTTAGCCCGCGCAAGTGATATTGAGAGTGCGGAATTCAGCTATCTCTATGACTTTTCCACATCAAAATTTATCAATATATCGATTGTAAAAGGAGTATCGCCGGATTGGGCTCATTCCGCTCAATTACAGGAGAGGTTGCCGGGCAATGATGAGGAAGCGCTCATTATATTTGGATCCGGTGCATACAGAGAGAGCTATGTTTATCTGGCACACCAGCCTGTTTCCGGTATAGAAGACCGGCATACTGTACAGTATTTTGCCGGGCTTGATGAAGAGAATGAGCCGCTCTGGAGTGCTGCCGAAAGTAATGCACGGCCTCTTTTTGCTCTTGATACGCCATGCGTTGGAGAGTTTTCTGTCTCCTACAACACGTTTATAGACCGGTGGATTATGCTCTATAATTGCGGCAATCCCCGCGGCATTAATCTTCGCACATCTGAACATCCTTGGGGGCCGTGGACAAAGCCGCAAATAGTGTTCCGGCCATGGGAAGACGGAGGATATTGTCATTTCATCCATACCAGCTGGGAGTTTGACCAGTGCGATGAATTACACGACGCCGGACGCGAATATGAATGGGGCGGTGAATATGGGCCCTATCAGTTCGAACATCTGGCTACCGGCGATGCACAGTCAACTACAATATACTTTACACTGTCGACCTGGAATCCATATGCCGTCATACTGATGAAGGCCCGGCTGAAGAAATAAGCGATCGTTTTTTCTCACGTCTTTAGTGGCTGATGAGGCCCCAATACATACGGCTCCGCAGGGCTTTCGAAGTCGTCGGCATAAGAGAGCGGCCTGTAGTTTCAATAGCTTATGGCAATAATATTTCCATTCCTATAGAAGAGAGGTGCACTGTTACGGCGCCTGCGCCCGCTGAGCCGTTAGCGGCAGGAAGATGTATATCCTGCCTTTCACTATCGGGAAACCTCCGATGATAATTACAGGTGATATTCAGATAGAAAATTATTATGCTAACCACGCAGGTACATTCCCGCCTCCCGGAGCGTTCATATGTTACATAAATCATCATATATGGACAAAGATTGTACAACCTCTATTATAAATGTTACAGAAACTAAAAATTTGTTACAGACTTTTATGCAACTCAAAAGGAATATCATCCTGGCGTCGCTCGCGTTTGTTTTCTTTTCTTGTAATTCAGAGCAAGCAGGCCGTGATACCATAACACCCGTGCCATTCAACCAGGTTAACCTTGAAGACTCCTTTTGGCTTCCCCGCCTGGAAACGCAGTATGAGACTTTGGTTCCGTTTGCCCTGGATAAGACAAAGCCCGCGGTTGAAAACTTTAGGAAAGCAGCGAACTACCTGAATGGGGTGGAAGATGAGATGCCGTTTCCACACAGATATATCTCATCCGATCTTTTTAAGGTGATGGAAGGAGTGGCCTATATTCTGATGGAACACGAAGATCCCGCGCTGGAAAAGAAGATGGACGAGATTATTGATCTGATTGGGGAAGTCCAACAAGAAGACGGCTACCTGTACGTGGCCCATATTACAGGCGTTGCAGAGCAGCATGACGCATGGGGGGGCGCCGGGATGGGAGACAAGCCCTATTCCTATGTACTTCACAGCCACGAATTATACAATATGGGACATATGTATGAGGCGGCCATTGCCTATTACCAGGCTACGGGAAAAGATAAATGGCTTAGAATAGCAGAGAAAAATGCGCAGCACATCAATAAGGTGTTTTTTGAAGGCGATCCGAATTATAATAGTGGCGAGCCTGTCAATCAGGCCCCGGGCCATCAGGAGATCGAGCTGGCTCTCACTAAATTGTACAGAGTTACCGGCAATGAGCTTTATCTGAATATGGCAAAGAAATTCCTGGATATCCGTGGTGTCACCTTTAAGCCCGAGGGCGAGGGGGTTATGTCTCCTACCTATGCCCAGCAGCACGCTCCGGTAACCGAACAAAAAGAAGCTGTGGGTCACGCGGTGAGGGCCGCCTATATGTACTCCTCTATGGCAGATGTGGGAGCACTGACCGGCGATGACCGTTACAATCCCTCTTTAAATGCCATCTGGCATGATATAGTGGATACAAAGATGCATATAACAGGAGGACTGGGAGCCATTCGTGGTATCGAAGGCTTTGGCCCAAAGTACATTTTACCCAATAAGGATACCTATAACGAGACGTGCGCAGCTGTAGGCAACGTGCTCTTTAATTTCCGGATGTTTTTAAATAGCGGAGAAGCTAAATATCTGGACGTGGCAGAGATCGCGCTTTTTAACAATTCACTGGCAGGAGTTAATTTAGATGGCAACCGGTTCTTCTATGTGAACCCTCTGGAAGCGGATGGAGAAACGCCCTTCAATCATGGCCATGCCGGCCGCTCTCCCTGGTTTAATACGGCTTGCTGCCCGTCTAACATTGCACGCCTGATGCCGCAGGTGCCCGGGTTGATGTATGCCCATACTACAGATGAGATCTTCATAACCCTTTATGGAAGCAGCTCTGCTCACATCCCTTTAAAGGAGGGCGCGGTGAAGATCTCCCAGAAAGCGGATTATCCATTCGATGGAACCATCAAGATAGCTCTTAACGCTGGCAAGGCCCAAGAATACACGTTAAAGCTCAGAATCCCGACCTGGTCAGGTTCTGCGCAGTTTTTGCCGGGCGATTTATACCACTACGTTAATGACTCCCATAGTTCCTGGGAAATAAAAATTAACGGCGAGACAACAGATGTGCCTATAGATCAGGGATTTGCAAGCATTACACGCATTTGGGAACCCGGTGATGAAGTTGAACTGCACCTCCCGATGGAAATCCGGTTTAATGCGGTAATCGATTCAGTAGAGAATAACCGGAACAGACTGGCAGTTACCCGAGGGCCCCTCGTATATGCGGCCGAGGAAATAGATCATGATGTAAAGACTCAGCAG
>CALJMB010000120.1 GCA_937982515.1 uncultured Balneolaceae bacterium | reverse complement strand
CCTCTGTTTGGCCCTGGTTCTCGGGTGCTCTCACGAGCAACACTCAAACCGGCAGCACACCCCCTATGCCGGACAAGAAACCCGAAGAATTAAAGCCTTTACCAACCAGGAAATCGAAGGGTATTTAAACGGAATGGGCATGGGCCTGGCTAAAGTAGCCGAATTAAATCAATATCCGGGCCCTAAACATGTCCTTGAACTGGCAGATCAGCTTGAGCTTACGAATCGACAAAGAAAGCAAACCCAGGCCCTTTTTGATCAAATGAAGGAGAAAGCCATATCTATCGGGGAAACATATATTGCAAAAGAACAAGAACTCAACCACATGTTTGAGTCTGGCCATGCTTCCTCCAAAGCGGTTGATTCTTTGCTGGTAGAGATCGGAAAGATTAAAGGATCCTTACGCGCCGTTCACGTCACTACCCATATTCAAATGAAAGAAATCTTAACCCAGGAGCAGATAAAGAGATATGCAGCGTTGCGCGGATATGGAAACCACAATACAGATCATAATCACCATAAACACAGCTAAACAGCGTGCGTCCGGGATAAGAAGCGGCGCATAACTCTTCCCTCAGGGGAAGCCCTCAGCCTGCGGAGAGCGTTATAAGTGCCTTTATCTCGTCCCGGTGCTCTGCTCCGGGCTGTCAACGGGCGGAGCTGTCTGGTATCACCCTGACAGGGTTTGGAACCCTGTCAGGGTGATACCAGAGAACAGGCTATCGGTTCTTACCTATGGATAGAGAGAAAACCCCAAAAATAAACAAGCCTTAATATGCAAGGCTCAAATGGCGTGAACATCTGCGCGATATTTTTGTGCATGCATTGCAGGATGTATTTCCGCTATCTTCTGTTTCAACGTTAACCAGGTAGAAGGAAATCCGCATGAACTGGCATGAAAAAATGAATGCGGCCGTGGATTATATCGAAGAAAATCTAACGGGAGCTATAGACATCCTGGAAGCGGCCAGGCTGGCCCGTTGCTCGGAATACCATTTCCGCAGGATGTTTTCTTTTGTGGCGGGAGTTCCTGTTTCAGAGTACATCCGAAGAAGGCGGTTAACTCTGGCCGCGCAGGAACTTCAGCAAACGAAGGGTACGGTTGAAGATATAGCCCGAAAATATGGGTACAGCTCACCGGATGCCTTTACCAGGGCTTTCCAGGCCGTACATGGCATAAACCCTTCGCAAGCAAAAGAGAAAAACTCCCTCAAAGCCTGGCCCCGGATGACCTTTTACCTCACCATACAAGGAGGAACAGAGATGGATTATCGCATAGAAGAAAAACCCGCGTTTAATTTTGCCGGCGTGAGCAAACGGGTGCCGATGCAATTTGAAGGTGTCAATCAGGAGATCGTAAAGCTTGCAGAAAGCATAACGGAAGAGCAGAGAGAAGAGATGCGCCGGCTTCAAAATACAGAACCTTATGAAATTGTGAATGTATCTTATGATGCCGACGCCGGGTTCATGAAAGAAGAAGGAGATTTAACGCATTTGATCGGCGTTTTAACAACCAGTAATCAAGTAAGTGACCGGCTGGATAAGGTTCCGGTTGAAGCCTGCACCTGGGCGGTGTTTCCTAATGAAGGGCCCTTCCCTGCTACGCTGCAGGAAACAATGGCAAAAACCTATTCCGAATGGCTCCCCTCTTCTCATTACGAGGTAATCGACGCCCCCACTTTTTCTTTTACCAAAATGAGCAAAGACAAAAAAGATTACGCTTATAGTGAAGTTTGGATCCCTGTGAAAGAGAGCCGCTAAGCTATACCATAAGCGGATACGTCTGAATGTACATGTTTAGCTACTTGAAATCTTGCAGGGGAGCAACCCCTCCTCCTGCGCCTTTACCCCAAGGCTATGGAGGACAAGCTTTGAAGGCAGGTCTGTTAGGTACGTTTCGTTTGATAGTATTCGAATCTGCGTCCGTGCCCCCTCGGTCAATCCCCCTGCGGCGTGTCTTTGAGCTGATAAGGCACATCTCTGTGTTACGGGCAAAGCGCATAGAGCATAGCGCATAGCGCGAGCCCCGGGGACGCTATGCACTTTGCGCCATGCGCTCTGCGGGTTACCCACCAGCACAGAGCGGTTAAGACGCAGCAGTGAGTTAGGCATCGTTTTGGCTACGGGTACAGCAGGTTCGGCTACGCCAAAAGGCTGTACAGCCCATACCTTTGTATAACATGGAATCAGGAATCAAAGAGAGAAAAAGATGAGTACAAAACGCTGCGAAGAGCTTGCGGATAATGCCCCCCCTGCCGGCTCTGGTGCGTGCGTTTATAAAAATATTTCACCAAAAATATCTACCTTCTGTTATGGCAAACAAAGAAATCCAGAGAATTAAAAGTATAACCGAATTTCACAGGATCCGAAGGCTGCCCAAACCTGAGCATCCGTTAATCAGCCTGGTGGATTACGGACAAATCCGGCATTCTCCCGAAAATAACCGGGTAAGCTGGATACAGGATTTTTATAGCATAGGCTTAAAAAGAGACGTTCGCGGTAAATTCAGGTATGGCCAGCAGAAATATGATTTTGACGAAGGACTGATGTCGTTTATTGCTCCGGGCCAGGTGTATAGTATAGAAGTGCGCGGCAACGATATCCCCGAACATCACCCTTCCGGATGGCTGCTGCTGATCCATCCCGACTTTCTCTGGGATACCTCTCTGGCTAAAACAATCAGTCAGTACGGGTTTTTCAACTACGCGGTCAATGAATCTCTGTTCCTCTCCGAAAAAGAAGAGGCTGTCATCATAGGGATCTTGCAGAATATTCAGCAAGAGTATCACTCCAATATTGATAAATTCAGCCAGGGCATCATCATTTCGCACATCGAAGTGCTGCTCAATTATACAGAGCGTTTTTACGAACGCCAGTTTATCACCCGGAAGATGGCCAATCACAAAATCCTGGCCCGCCTGGAAGAGATTCTCGACGATTATTTCAAAGAAGATGTGTTCGGGAAGGGATTGCCCACTGTACAGTATATTGCGGATGAGCTCTATGTATCCCCCGGCTATTTGAGCAGCCTGCTCAAAAGCCTGACGGGGCGTAGTACCCGGCAACATATCCACGATAAACTGATTGAAAAGGCAAAGGCAGAGCTTTCTACAACCAACCTGTCTGTTAGTGAGATAGCTTATAACCTGGGCTTTGAGCACCCTCAGTCGTTCAGTAAACTATTCAAGAGCAAAACCAATCTTTCGCCCTCGGAATTCAGGCAGTCGTTCAACTGAACGGAACGCGTTGAGGCTGTCCAAAAAGGGTTCCCGGGGCAATGGCGCAGACAACGGTTCGTGCCCCTTCGGGCAAGAGCACGAACGGATCCCGACCACGGTCGGGACAGGCTGTTAATCCCCCTTTTTTAAAGGGGGGTAGGGCTGTTACGTTCTGTCTGGATTTAGCCTGTGTCTCCGGTATAACCCTGACAGGGTTTCGAACCCTGTCAGGGTTATACCGGATCTGGCGCCTTTATACGAAGGAGCCGTGCTATCAAAAAGGCAAATTATGGAGAACGTAACAGCCTGCTTTTTTAAGGGGAGATTACGTGTGCCCGGCTAATCTTTCCCCCTTTAGGGTAGGGCTGTTACGTTCTTTAATCAACTCCTACGTATGTGATCCCGAATCCCCCGGTTTTTGGGGTGAGGGATCCCAAACGTTGTCCAGGCTCGGCTATAAGTACTGAGAAGCTGCTTTTATGGCATGTGAGATCCCTCGTCGCCCAACCCACTCCTCGGGATGACACAATAGAGAGATTTAGAATTTAAAGAACCGGACAGCCCTCCCCCTTTAGGGGGACCGAGGGGGGCAAACGGGGCAAGGCCTCAGAACCGGCCACTTGGGTGGATGAACCCAAGTAGCCGGTCAACACGTTCACACGCCGTTCCGGAGGCGGGTTCACCCCTGAATCCCCTAAAGGGGACTTATTTAGTGGCGCGGGGGGTAATAGCATCCGGCATGAATCCGGCCGGGCAACGGCCCCACAGAGTTTTAGAAAAAATTAATATGAATGTTGCCTGCGGATTAAATAAGTTAAGCTTCATTCGGTGACACGTCACATTTTCTACGATACACATGGTTTTTAATCGAACCTGATGTGTGTTTGAGATAAGGAATGAGCTATAAAGGCACGTATAACGCTCCCTGTAAGGGGAGATAACAAGCTCAACCGGTTTCTGAGCTTGTCTGAGAGGTATCCGGGACAAGGGCTGTTGTACCGGGTTGACTCATCCCTTCCGCCGGCAGGTTTGTCGGGGCAGGCGTCTCCTTGCCTTTATAGCTCATTCTTATCGAAACCACATTAAAGCGGTACTGCGGGGAAACGGGGACATGCCGCCTTCACTTTGAAAGAACAAATCGATTTACCGGAGTTCTTGGATACCGACAATACATATTCCGAAGAAGCGGAGTTAAAAAAGCTCGCAGACGGTTCACCGAAAGCGTTAGAGCATATTTACACCCGTTATAGCCCGTCTGTATTTCGGATAGCCCTCCGGTATGTACGCGATGAAGATGCCGCAAAGGATTTGGTTCAGGAAGTTTTTTTAAAGGTCTGGGAAAACAGGCATAGTGTTGCGGCAGCCGGCAATGTTCAGGCGTACCTGATCACCATCGGTAAAAATCTGGCGTTAAAATATCTGAAAGAGATCGCAAAGGAAGAGACCGCTAATGAAGAGTGGGGGAAACGGATTACCGAAGAAATCGGTGGAAATGCAGAGGCTGACGAGCATCAAAAAGAACTCTACCAACACATCAGAGAGGCCGTGGCTCTGTTGCCGGAGCAACGGCAGAAAGTGTTTCAAATGGCAAAGTTTGAGGGGTTAAGCTACGCATCCATAGCGGAACATTTAGGTATTTCTCCCAATACCGTACGGAATCATATGGTATCGGCCAACCGGTTTATCCGCAACTACGTAGAGAGTAAATCGGTGGTCTCCACCCTGGCCGCACTCATCCTCCTGCTTCAGGGCTGACCTGAGAGCGTAAAGGCGGCACCTCGGGCAAAGCGTATGTATAGGGCTCTCCCCCGGCATCCCCGCCTGCTAACCACCCATCTGAAACCGCCGCGGCTCATCCGGTAACGGTTCTGTTAACTTTTTTTAATTAGAAGTAGTCCCCTCTGCAAAAAAATGACTCTACTTAATTGAAGTATGTACCAAATCAATGATACAGATAGATCCAACACGTAATTCAGCGCCCTTTAAGCGAATGAAAAACAGAATTGAACACTTATTGCGCTTGTACCTTGAAGGTGAAGAGGCCGAAGAAGACTTTCGGGAATTGATGGAGCTGATTGATTCAGGCGCCGCGGATACCATCCTTACAGATACGTTTTCGGAAGAGCTGGCAGCGCTTATGGAAGCGCGGACAGCAGCTGATGATTGGGAGCAGGCCCGGCTGCAAGAAGTATTTGGCCGCATAAAGCCCGCACTGCAAGCGCCAAATGACAAGCGCATCTCTGTAACAAGCAGGCCTCCTGTTCGCTTTCGTCCCCGCAGAACTCATGACAGAGCCTTTTTAACGCATGTGGCCGCCGCAGCCGCCCTCCTGTTCATCGCTCTTACCGGAGCCTGGTTCTACGGGATCAACCGACAGGCTCTGCCTGCATCGGATGAAAACAGGCCTCATTCCTATACAGGAGCGCAACAGATTACCCTGCCGGATGAAAGCGTTGTGCTTTTAAATGAAGGCAGCACGCTAACCCATAAACCTGATTTCGGTGAAA
>CALJMB010000119.1 GCA_937982515.1 uncultured Balneolaceae bacterium | reverse complement strand
ATTGACCTGCAGAAAGCGCCTTGATCTGCACCAAATCACCCGCACATCCACATGCTCAGGCTGAAGGTCAACACGCCCTGGGAATGGGGAAAGTGGGCTCTCTCTGTGTCTCCTCTGGGTGCCTCTGTGCAACGATAACAGGCCGGTGACCGATGACGGAAGACCGGGGACCGAATGAGTAACAGTGCCAGGGCACAATCATCTCCCCCTTGATAAAGGGAGATTAAGAGCCTGTCCCGACAAGCCTGTCGGGAGGGTTGTCCGGCAAAAGATGTGGACATGGTGACAGTAATAGAACGGAACAGCCGTGCCCTCCGCAAAGAGCCTCCCCGCCTGCCCGGGGAGAATTGTACGGCATAAGCACGATTCACATATAACGACATCATGAAGTGAATGTAGCCTCACATTAAACAAATAACCTATGGACAGCAAAGAATTCAGACAACAAGCGCACCGCATGGTAGACTGGATGGCGGATTACTTTGAAGAAGTGGAAACGTATCCCGTCAAGCCAAATACAGAGCCGGGAAGCATATATCAGCAGCTGCCGGAGCAGGCGCCGAAGCGAGGGGAACCGTTCGACCATATTTTCGATGACTTCAGAGAAATCATCATGCCGGGCATGACGCACTGGGAAAGTCCAAACTTTATGGCCTACTTCCCCGCCAATAAAAGCTACCCTTCCGTATTGGCGGAGATGCTTACTGCTACCTTGGGCGCCCAGTGCATGAGCTGGATCACCTCGCCCGCGGCCACCGAACTGGAAGAGCGGGTAATGGAATGGGTTCGGGACATGCTTGGCCTCCCAAGGTCGTTTACCGGTGTAATAGAAGACACGGCATCCACATCTACCCTCTGTGCCCTGCTTATGGCCCGTGAAAAAGCCACAGGGTTTGCAGTCAATGAAGAGGGCTTTACATCCGGCAGGAGACTCACCGTCTACTGTTCTTCAGAAACGCACTCTTCCATTGAAAAAGATGTTAAAATAGCCGGCTACGGCCGGAAACAACTTCGGAAGATTGCAACAGACGGGGATTACGCCATGGATCCGGCCGCCCTTGAAGCGGCTATCCGTGAGGACTTACAGCATGGGCACAAACCCGCCTGTGTGGTCGCCACACTAGGGACGACCGGTTCCACAGCAATAGATCCCCTGGAATCCATTGCCCGAATCTGCCGGAAGTATGAGATCTTTCTGCATGTGGATGCAGCCTATGCGGGAACCGCCCTCCTGCTTCGGGAAATGCGCTGGATGAGCAATGGGATGGAACAGGCCGATAGTTTTGTGTTCAACCCCCACAAATGGATGTTCACCAACTTCGACTGTTCCGCCTTTTATGTACGTGATGAGGAATTGCTGGTGAGGACTTTTGAAATTCTGCCTGAATACCTGAAAACGGCCGAAGATAAACGGGTTAAAAACTACAGGGACTGGGGCATACAGCTTGGACGCAGATTCCGGGCACTCAAACTGTGGTTCGTCATCCGCAGCTTTGGGGTGCAAGGCCTCCGCCAGAAGATCAGGGAACACCTTTCCATGGCCCGGGATTTGAAAGAGGCCATCGAACAGGACGAGCGTTTCGAGCTGCTGGCTCCCGTTCCGCTAAACACGCTGTGCTTCCGGTACCATCCGCCCCATATCAGCGATGAAGAGAAACTTGACGAACTAAACCGGAAACTTCTGGCCCTGGTAAATGAGTCCGGCCGGCTTTTTATAACCCATACCCGATTGAACGATATGTTTACCATCCGGATGGTCATTGGAAATACCCATGTCGCTAAAAAGCATGTGGAACAGGCCTGGAAGCTTATTACTTCAAAAGTTGATTCTCTACTTTGACAGCCTGTTATTAATCAACAGGCCTGACCCATAGCGAAAGAACAAACTCCCCTACGCTATGCGTTATGCTTAGCCGGCTGGTATGAGTGTTCTATCGCCGGGCTTCATCAAGAGACGCTAACTGTAACTCTTAACATTCATCAATTATGAAACTATCAAACGTAAGAGCGCTTATCACCGGCGGAAGCTCCGGGATAGGAAAAGAAACGGCGCGGCAACTTGTTAAAGCCGGGGCAAAGGTGGTCATTGCAGCGCGGACTAAGGAGAAACTGCACCAAGCCGCCGATGAAACGGGAGCCATTCCTCTTCGGTGCGATATAGGTGTGGAAAGAGAGGTTATAGACCTGGTCGAACAGACGATTGACAGGTTAGGCAGTTATAACGTGCTAATCAATAATGCGGGCTATGGGATCTTTTCAAAACTCGTTCATCTCTCCACACCTGATTTTGCAGATCAGCTCCGGGTGAATACGATCGGGGCGATGATGGTAGCCCGGGAGTCTGCCAAATATTTTATAAGAAAGAGTTACGGAAATATCATCAACGTATCCTCTACAGCCGGCAGAAAAGGTTTTGATGGCGGCACAGCCTATGCAGCCAGCAAATTTGCTTTAAGCGGCATGACGGAGTGCTGGAGAACGGAGCTGAGATCGCACAATATCCGGGTCATGCAGATCAATCCCAGCGAAGTACAGACGGAATTTTACAGAAATGCCGGCATGGGCGATCGTCCCTATAATGAATCAAAACTTATGGCCGGCGATATCGCCCGGCTGATGTGCGATATGCTTTCACTCGACGACCGCGGCTTTATTACAGAAACCAGTATATGGGCGACCAATCCGAGATAAGGTATAGCGCGATATAGCCCAGCTGTGCCAATACATAACATAAACTGCTGTTATTATTTGTCATGAGGATAAGTATTACAGGCTAAAATAATTCTATAGATATATATGTAACATCATGCAGCTCAGTATATTGAGCTGTTTCACCTGGCAAAGAGATGAGGCGGCAAAAAAGAGGCATAAAACATCCTGTGAGAACCTGCTTCTTTCTCCTGCAGACAGGCTTTGCTCTTCCCCTCCCCTCGACCTTTCTGTGGCCTATGGTAACACAGAATTGTTATGGCCTGTGTACTTCCGGTATGGTGCCGGGAAGCAATACATCTCCCCCTTTGTAAAGAGGGCTGTTGCATTTTACTTTAAGCGAGCTCGAGGTAAGAATGAAGCGCCCAGGGCATCTCCTCTTCATACCCGGATGGTTGCCCACCCCTTCAGACCCGCCCCCCGGGCAATGGGCCCCGGATCCATTTAGTGGAGCGGGAGCCCTTATTAAGCCAAGCCGTTGCCGGGTGTTTTATATTTTTTAGACGGCCTCATGAAGAGAGGTTGTCCGGCATGGGACGTGGACATGATAGCGGTAGTAGTACGGATTCCACTTCGTTATGCCATTCCACCCAATGGCCCCGGCTTAAAAGCCGGGACAATTATGTACAGACATCAAGAAACTAAATCCGCACAAACAGAACTTAAAAAGCTCTGTAGATGTGGCGGGCGAAATATCCGTTTTACAAAAAAAATCCGTGCTTATTCGCGCAGATCCGAGGCTGGCTTAGCATCACGCTTGCTCCGGATAGCACTCCTGGCAGGGACATAGCATCCGCAGCCTCTCCCACTGGTACATTCCGCTGCTGTGGCCATCACTCCAGTAGATGCGAATGGCGTGATTGCCAATCTGTTTAATGTCTTCAATTGTATACCCATAAGGGGGATCTACAAAAAACAAGGATCTGTCAAACGAATTCATATGTGCATGCCCCCCTCTGCAGGTAACACAGGGACAGTTTTTCCGCAGACCGAACAGAGGGTACACGGAGGTATGTCCATCGGACCAACGGATAAATAACTCCTGCTCTTCATTTCGTACTTCTATTTCGATTGGCTGATGGCTCTTACTCATTTCAGGTGTCATTTAAATATTAGTGAATGGTAGGTTGCAAAGTTACCGTAAATCCATCTGATATATAAATATTTGAATTACATTTCATTATATTTACTTCATGGTCTTACTCATTGCGCTTTTAATCATTTTACTTGGAGCAGCATCGTGGCTGGGTTACCGGCAGATGTTCCGCCTGGAGTTATTAAACCAGAATCTGGTTATCAACGGATTCCTGATAGCAATGGGTGTGCTTACGCTTATGACTATTGCCCATTGGATAGGTGTCTTCCCGCAATCTGTTGCTGCGCGGGTTACAATGGGTGTATACACCTTCGCAGCCGGTTTTTTCTTCGGGTACGGAGTCAGGCTATTAAATATGCGTAAAGAGGCCGGAGATATAGAGTATATCTACCGCTCCTTCTGGACGGACATAGCGCCTAATCTCATTGCCATCTTCCTGGTAGCCTACGGTATCTACAGAACCGGTGTTTTGACACTGGGCCCCTTTACCGGCATCGGTATCACCTCAGGGCTTTCTCTGGTCGGTTTTGGATTTTGGGGATGGACAGTGCACGTGGTGCCGGAATTTCGTAAAGAAGGGCTGCTCATGCTGGATCAATTCGTGCCATGGAAACAGGTATTGGCCTATAAGTGGAGATCGGAAGAGTCGCTGCAAATCGACTATCTGACGCAGAATAAAAAACTCAGTGAATTTGTAACCTATATACCTCCCGAAGATCAACTCTTGCTGGAACGTATCCTTGGCGGTAAAATCTCCGAGTATGAAGAAGAGCGAAAGCAAGCTATGCAAGAGCTTGATAACGAATAAATACCTGGAATTACCATCAATCCTGACAGTAAGAAAGCATCACGTGCTACGTATTCTATATTCATGGGTCTAAAATAATTACCCGGGTACATACTAACTAAGCAGTACGCAACACCTATTTAACTTAACCCTTTTTCTGACATGCCATCGTTCGATATTGTAAACAAAGTTGATACACAGGAAATAGACAACGCCGTAAACAACACCCGCAAAGAAGTAGATACAAGGTACGACTTTCGCGGGCTGCATACCGAAATTACCTTTAACCGAAAAGAGAATAATATCCATGTGGTAGCGGCTGACGAAATGAAAATGAAAGCAGTCAAAGAAATGCTTACCAGCAACTTTATTAAGCGTAAAATAAGCCCCAAGGTGCTGGATTTTCAAAAAACAGAAGGCACATCACAGGGACATATCAAAATGGACATCAAGCTGTTGGAAGGCATTGACAGAGATAAAGCGAAACAGATAGTTAAAGCTATAAAGGATTTAAAACTCAAAGTCCAGGCTGCCATCCAGGATGACCAGGTTCGGGTAACCGGCAAGAAGATTGACGACTTGCAATCTGTAATCAGCCATCTGAAAAGTAAAGACCTGGGTATTCCCTTACAGTTTGTGAATATGAAGAACTAAGGCGTGTTGCGGAATAGTGCAGAAAAGAGGTCTTAGAGTTATGACCAGGGGGGCGGGGTATTAAGGTGCCGAATCCCGGTATACCCCCGACAGGGTTTCGAAGCCCTGTCGGGGGTATACCGCAGGCACAGGCTATACTCAGAGTGAATGTAACAACCCCGCTCCCTGTACCCGGGCAGGAGCGAAATTGTTGAAACCGGAATACCTCCTTTAACGCTCCCTAATCCTTATTCCGACAGCTTCCGGTGCTCTACCATCAGGCACCGTTCCTCAACGTATTTGAGCCCGGCTTCTCTGGCCTTCTCCTTCGCCTCATCGGATGAAACCCCCAATTGGGTCCATACCAATGGCTTATTGCCGGTCATTTCTACCCGTTTGATAATATCGTTCACCATGGCTGCCGTATACTTGGAATTGCGGAATATATCGACGATGTCAATCTCCACATCGCCGGGAATGTCGTATACGGTTTTATAGGCTTTCTCTCCCAGCACTTCTTCGTAATCGGGATGAACGGGTATGATGGTAAAGCCGGCATCCTTGAGATAGCTGGCAATATGATAGCTGGTCCGGTATGGGTTATTCGAACATCCGATAATAGCAATTGTCTGGGCGTTGTTTAAAACTTCGATTATATCCTGATCCATTTAATATCTTTTTGGCCGGGCTCACGCATAAATGATTCCTGTTTGGTCTACCCCCCTTCTGTTCCCGGAGCTGTTACGTTCTATCCTGCCCCTTCACTGATCCGATCACCCGAAGTAATCGAATCAGTTTTAAGGACGTTCAGTGGAGAATGCAACAGTTCTGCGCCTGATCCGGGGGAGAGAGCGCAATGGCATTTTTGCGTAAATACACGTTGATTGAATTGTAATTTATAATAGGCAACTAAGGTTTTGCAAAATATCTCTTTAGGCGTTAACTCTGATTCAGGGCGGATGGAGTTACGGAACACTACAAGTTAAACAACCTATAAGATAAAGAGAATAGAACGAAGTCGATAGCAATTTTATACCCAACGTATATATCCTGCATGGCTTCACCGGGTTGATGTTGATCTGGCGTAAAGGGTATTTCTGTAGTAGGCAGATTTAAATAATGAACCTGAACTGCAATCAGACAGCTTTTAGCAGGATTGGCCATCCAACTCTATATTCTCCCGAATATCCCTTATATTGGAAAGTAATTGGAAAACAAATTTAAAACGAAAGGAAGAATCTTGTCAAAAGTTAAAGAAGGAGACACCGTAAAGGTTCATTACACAGGCAGACTCGAAGACGGCACTGTGTTCGATACCTCCCGCCAGCGTAACGAACCGCTAGAATTCACGCTGGGACAAGGACAACTGATTCCCGGCTTTGAGAAGGCGGTGGTTGGACTTTCTGTCGGTGAAGACACGACAATAAACATTCCCTCTAGCGAGGCGTATGGCGACCATCGCGAAGAACTGGAAGTGGTAGTTTCAAAATCCGACCTTCCCGACAATATTGAGCCTGAAGTTGGAATGCAGCTTCAAATGCAACAAAAAGGATCACAACAAGCTATTCCGGTTCAAATTACCGGCGTCACAGAAGATCAGGTCACACTCGATGCCAATCACCCGCTGGCCGGCAAAGATCTGACGTTTGATATCGAACTGGTTGAAATTTCGTAGTAATTCTGTTTCCGCCGAAACTAAATATTAAGACTAAGGGGGCGCGCATGCGTCCCTTTTTTTATGCCGCTCTTCAATTATAACCTTTTATAAATGGCCGACTTCTCCCAAACCAGCAACATCACCATAACCTGCCCGGACCGGCTGTCTCCTTACCTGGAGCAAGAACTAAAAAACCTGCAATTTCCAGTTAATAAATCCCGCAAAACCGGTATAGAAACCAGAGGCTCATTGGCCGACTGTATGCGCCTGGTACTTACCCTGAGAACTGCTCACCGCGTACATTATCTGTTGGATGAATTCCAGGCAAACGATCCCAAACAGATGTACAAGGGAGTGAAAAGCATTCCCTGGGAGCATTTCATTGAATCCGATGGGTATGTGAGCGTAACCTCATATATAGACAATCCGACAATCACCAATACACAGTATGCCAATCTCACATGTAAAGACGCCATAGTAGACCGTATCCGGTCTGCTACCGGTTCCCGGCCCGATTCCGGGGCAGATTTATCGCGGACGGTCATTTTTTTATACTGGCGCGGCAACACCTGCCGGGTATTTTTGGATACAGCCGGAGAATCGCTCTCCCGCCGGGGTTACAGGAATGAATCTCATTCCGCTCCGCTACAGGAATCGCTGGCTGCCGCTATCATCAAAGAGACAAAGTGGAATGGATCGACCCGGTTCATCAATCCTATGTGCGGGAGCGGAACACTTGCAATTGAAGCGGCCCTGATAGGCCTGAACAGGCCGGCGGGCGCCCTGCGCCCTAATTTCGGGATTAAACACATAAAAGGATTTGATCAGAGTTACTGGAACCAGCTGAGGGCAGAGCTTAAACAAGCATCCAATAAAAAACTGGAAGCGCCCATCGTTGCCACTGATCACGATCCCGCCGCTATTAAAGCGGCCAGGAAAAATGCAGTAACAGCCGGTGTTGGCCACCTGATTCAGTTTGAAGTGTGCGACTTCACAGAAACACCGCTTCCATCCGGCAATGGCAGCGCAGGCGGCGTGGTAGTAATGAATCCTCCCTATGGAGAGCGTCTGGGAAAAGAAAGCGAACTAAAAGAGTTGTATAGCCGGATAGGAAACTTTTTAAAGCAGAAATGCACCGACTATACCGGCTACGTGTTTACCGGGAACCTCAACCTTGCCAAACAGATTGGTTTACGTGCTGCCAGGCGTACAGAATTCTTTAACTCTTCAATCGATTGCCGGTTATTGGAATATGAGCTATTTGAAGGGAGCAGGTATTGATACATAGATATTGAAAAACATTCCATGGCTACGCCGGTGCAGAGCACCGTGTAGTGGCGTTTGGCCATAGCCTGGACGTTATAGGTTTTTCTCATATCTGTCAGGTGATCTTGGAGACCATTCCTTACAAGAATATTTTATTCCCCAAAAGCAAGGTCTGTCCTTATGGGTCAGGGCCATTGCTATCCTTCCCAAAGGTTTGTTCACCCCGAACTTAACA
>CALJMB010000118.1 GCA_937982515.1 uncultured Balneolaceae bacterium | reverse complement strand
CAGCAATGGTGGAAAGACAAAGTGGAGGAGATCTATTCGTACATTCCCGATTTCGGCGGCCTTCTGGTAAAGGCGAACTCCGAGGGGCAGCCCGGCCCGCAGGATTACGGGCGCAGCCATGCCGAAGGCGCCAATGTGCTGGCCGAGGCCCTGGCGCCGCACGGAGGCATTGTCATGTGGAGGGCATTTGTCTACTCTCCCGAGCAGGAAGACCGGTTCCGGGAGGGCTATGATGAGTTTGTACCGCTGGACGGGGAATTTGCCGATAATGTAATCCTCCAGGTTAAAAACGGCCCCATCGATTTTCAGCCGCGCGAGCCTTTCCATCCGCTCTTCGGAGCGCTGCCGGAAACGAACACCATGCTGGAGCTGCAGATCACCCAGGAGTATTTCGGCTTCAGCAGCCACCTGGCTTACATGGGTCCGTTGTATGAGGAAGCACTTAAAACCGATACGTATGCAAAAGGAGAAGGATCAACTGTAGCGGAGGTGATAGACGGAAGCCTGTTTGGGTATGAACGAACGGGCATCGCCGGGGTCGCCAATACCGGAACGAACCGGAACTGGACCGGCCACCCCTTCGGACAGGCTAACTGGTATCTGTACGGACGGCTGGCGTGGGATCATTCTCTCACAGCCGGAGAGATTGCCGATGAGTGGATCCGGATGACCTTCACCCACGAAGAAGCATTCGTGCAGCCGGTAAAAGAAATGATGATGATGTCGCGCGAGGCAGGGGTGAACTACCGCTCGCCGCTTGGCCTTACGCATCTCTACGCTCAGGGCCACCACTACGGCCCCGCCCCGTGGACGGCTGATCTGCCCAGGCCCGATTGGACGGCCGTTTACTACCACCGGGCCGATTCCGAAGGCATTGGCTTTGACCGGACGGAAACGGGAACCAACGCCATTGAGCAGTATCACGATCCGCTGCCGGGTATCTTTGGGGATATGGAAAGAGTCCCTGAAGACTACCTGCTGTGGTTTCATCACGTGAGCTGGGATCACGAAATGGAATCGGGACGTACGCTTTGGGAGGAGCTGGTTCACAAATATTACCTGGGGGTTGACATGGTACGCGAGATGCAGGCGATATGGGCCTCCGTAGAGGGGCTGATTGACCAGGAGCGTTATGAACATGTCCAAGCCCTGCTCCAAATCCAGGAAGAAGATGCCGTCTGGTGGAGAAATGCCTGTGTACTTTACTTCCAGACCTTTTCAGGCCGTCCCATACCTGAAGGATACGAAAAGCCGGAACACTCCCTGGAATACTATAAAAAACTGGAAAAGACAAAGCACATCGCCCGGTTTTAGGGTTCCGGGCTAAGTAAATAATGTGAGTTCGAGCTAGGGCGTGTTGACATTCAGCCTGTGAATGTGGATTTGCGGGTGATTTGGTGCAGATCAAGGCGCTTTCTGCAGGGTAAGGTGGTTCCTTACCCAAGGAAAGTAACGCAGAGATGCGCCAAATCAACCCAAAGACACGCCGCACGTTGAATGTCAACACGCCCTAAGAATGAAGCGTCAGGTCTGAGGGGTGTTCGGAGGCTGGTGCCAGATATAGATCCGCCCCCGACAGCCGTCGGGGTGGAAACTTTGCGGATCTGGGCCGGGCATTCATTCGATTGTCGGGGACACCCCTCCCGACAGCCAGGGCTGTTAAGTTCTGGCTATGGCCTGGTTGAAACTAATGGCACGAGCGGACGCTAGCGCCATACCTGGTGCCCGTTCAGGGGGGTATTCTGTGTTTTCCGGAGATGGAATACCATAGCACGAACCCGGAGCCTGTCCGGTGCACCCCTAAATCCCCTAAAGGGGACTTTGGGACATGCTGGTTCACCAATATAAGCTCATTCAGGTGTAACACACCTTCTCAGATGTAGCACACCTTCAAGGTGTCCTACATCTTTTCCTGGCAACATTCGTAATAAAGGCACTGTCAAAAGTCCCCTTTAGGGGATTTAGGGGTCAGTAAAGCTCCGGCCTGACCAGAAAGGGGCAATCCATCGGTATCGCGGAACAAAAAGCTAAAAACGGAAAATCAAGACTATGTACACAGCATACCCGTGGAACGTACACTTGGTGGTTCTATAACAAAGCCTGTCCCGACTGCTGTCCTATCGTGTGGACAGATCTCCGGATACGGTGGAATTCGGCTCCGGTGGAGTCTTTCTCAGCCCCGCGGGCTTATACGGATTTGATTTCAGGATGCCGGGATGTTCAGACCCACCCCTGGCCCCTCCCTCCAGCGGATACCCCGCCGCTGCAAGGAGGGGGGACTCGTTGATCTTATTAGTTGCCTTTGCCCAGAAGTCTCTCCCCTCCTTGCCACACGGGTTTGTGTGGGAGGGAGGGGAGAACAAGAGGGGTGGGTCTGCATGGGCTGGCAACCTATAGCGCGACATCAAAGGCATTTTTAAGACGCATTCAGTATACATATAAAATGTGTCCACACGATAGGACTGCTGTCGGGGAGGGATGGGTTTACACGTGCGGTCAGACAACATCCCGGCATTAAGATGCAGGTCTCGTATCAGGAGTTGGCTCCCTTACATCCATATAAACCAACTTTTGTTCTTTGCCCCGCATTCACGTTAAAATTTATAAAAAGTATTGTTCGTGTTATCCTTAACATTTATAATAGATAGTGCAAACGTTTACGCATAGCGGTGGACAGGCGGGCCAGCAGGCCCCATATGTGTCATGCGAATTACATTTCGTTATGCGGGCATGCCTAATTGCCCCGGCCTTCAGGCCGGGGATAACGGGAGATCTCAAACCACCAAGGGCTTTAGCCCTACCAGCGGTGGGGAAAGGGCTAAAGCCCTGTCTTTTATGATTCCTGGTAATCCCCGGCTTAAAAGCCGGGGCAATTATACTTACATCATGAAATCAAATCCATATCGCTCCGCCGGAATGTGTATATGGTTTCAGGCCATCACAGCTCTTAATCCAAACAACAGGAAGCATGAACATAATCCCAAGAATTTTTTTAGCTGCTAAAACAACCGTCATCACAACTCTCTTTTTGCTGGGAATGATGACCGCACACGCGCAAGACAAGAGGCCCAATATCATCCTGTTCCTGGGTGATGACATGTCGGCGGAGGATTTCGGCGTCTATGGCCATCCGACCATCCAGACGCCCAATATCGACCGCCTTGCGGCAGAGGGGCTGCGGTTTGCCAACGCCTATCAGACAACCAGTTCCTGCAGTCCCGTCAGGACCAGCCTGATAACCGGCCGGTATCCCCATAATACCGGAGCGCCGGAACTGCATATGACCAGTTCACCGCATCTGGAAAACCTGCCGCAGTTTCCGCACCTGTTGCGGCAGGCGGGATACTATTCGGCCCAGGCAGGCAAAGGCCACTTTAACGGAGATGCAAGTAAAAGCTTTGATGTTATGGGAGGCGGCGGAGCCAGTGGCGCGGAGAACTGGATTACGAGACTGAGGGAGCGTCCTAAAGACAAGCCCTTCTTTATGTGGTTTGCCGCCAACGACGCCCATCGCAACTGGGACCAGCCGCTATCAGCCGGCCCGCACGGCCCCGAAGATGTTCAGGTTCCCCCATATATGGTCGACGGCCCGGCCACGCGCAGGGACCTGGCCCATCATTACAATGAAATCCATCGATACGACAAAAACATCGGCCGGGTTGTGGAAGAACTTAAAAAGCAGGGCGTCTATGAAAACACCGTTCTCATTATTCTCGGTGAGGACGGGCGCCCCTTCCCGCGCAGCAAGTGGTGGCTGTACGACAGCGGAGTTAAGACGCCGCTCGTGATCCACTGGCCTGAAAAGCTGACCAATCCCGCTGTGTCAACCTC
>CALJMB010000117.1 GCA_937982515.1 uncultured Balneolaceae bacterium | reverse complement strand
GAGAGTAACATTACCTATAGGTTTAAAGAGTATTTTGTCTTTAATATAATAACCATCTCCTCTCTAAAAAAATTGTGCCGGTTCGTACTGCGGAAGGTATAACCGCTTCATATCAGCATAAAAACACATAAACAACCTATTATACAGAGCTCACACCATAGTGCCGAAATAGAAATTGCCGCAAACCGGAGGCTACAGCCATTCCCCCTTGGCGAAGAGCCTGTACGACCACTGGTGGAGGTTTAGGTGAATTGACCGAATAGGAGCTGGTACGGATATACACCGATATCATGAAATAAAGTCCGTATAAGGTATGGCGCAGCAGCCTGTTCCTGAAGACCTTCGGGACGGATCCGCTCGTGCCTGACTGCGGTGATGGTCGCCTTCCCCGGAGTGGCATGAGCGGACGCTCACGTCATTGGTGGTCAGTATAAAATACGTAAAAAGCCAGTTACTAATTTTGTTTAATTCCCGGCACTCATCATTAATCCACGGCACACCAGATATGAGCCCAACAAAAAAGCCAGATAGGGCATCACCTTATTAATTCTATACCGCAGCTTTATACTTATCAGATTTGGTGCCAGAGAAACGGCAAGCATAGCGGGGAAAGTGCCTAACCCAAAAAGAGCCATGTAAAGTGTGCCGCCCGGGATGGTACCGGTAGTAAGCGAACCGGCCAAACCTACATATACAAAGCCGCAGGGTAACAACCCATTAAGGATACCGATTATGAACAGTGTGCCTGTCCCCTTTCTGCGATATTGCGTAGCAATGATCTTCTTAAGTTTGCTAAAAAGATGATGGACACCGAGCTTTTCCTTTATCACCTCAGCATGCCTGTTGTTAACCACTACAGCACCGATAATCGCAATTCCCAGTACAACAGAGAGTATACTTTGAAATCCAGCCAGCCTGATGGATTGCCCGATGAGTCCAAACGTAGCGCCAAGTACGCTATAGGAACATATTCTACCCAGGTTATAATATACCCTGCCTGCAATCACAATGAGGGCTGCTCCCTTTCCGCCCGGCAGTGCCAGAGCTAACGGACCACACATACCGATGCAGTGAAAACTACCCAGAAAACCGAGGGTCAGGGCGGTCCATGGTATCATCTAACTACAGATATACATTTTTCTGTTGATAGTACTCTCTTCCCTCCGACGTCCAGGTCACTTTTACCAGCCATTTTCCCGCAGCCAGATTTTGAGTGGATATGCGATGAATCCCTTGTTCATCAGCAGAGAGTTCTGTTCTCTGGTCTTGGGAGGAATCGCTGGGTCGGTATAACTCTACCACTCCATTCAGCTTTCCTTCAGTAAGGGAATAGGGAAACAGAACCTGGATCTCACCGTCGCCGGGACGATATACTATTTCTACCGGAGTATCCAGTACGCCGGTTTGCTTTACCCGGTCTATATGCTCCTGATAGTTGACGGCCTTTTCATAGTGGTTTTCGGTTACCATATGGAAGTCCAGGCTGATGATAAATCCTACTACTCCGAGCGTTCCCAAAATAAAGAGCGTGATTACCACCGCTAGGCCGGTGCCCCAGTTGAACTTACTTGTATTTTTCAGCTTCTTTGAATTGTTCATTTTTTGTAATTGCATTTAAGATCCCGGACCTATAAACTCGGATGTTACGGTTTCCACAGACTCTCCGTTGGCATAAATTTTAAACGTCAGCTCTGTTTGGGAGCCTGACAAAACGGTTTCGGGAAGTTTTACGATAAACCGTCCTTTTACGGAACCCTGAGAAGACACAGTGCTGTAGTCTCCAAGTGGTGTTATCTTCCCTTCAGGATTCAGCAACTGGATTTCATAGTCTATGGACTCAAAAGTTTTGTTAACAGCTTTTATTTCATAGATATTACTATAGTAGTTGTCAGGCAGGATCTGATACAAGGTGCCCGGCTGCCGTAATATAGTTGTCTCGGTATCGGCCCGCATACCTATAAGAGTGAAGAAGGTTATCAACAGCGCGATCAATATTCCACTGTATCCGGCAACACGCGGGGTAAGAACCTTTTGCCGCCCTTCACGAATTGCGTTCTCGGATGAATAACGTATCAATCCCTTTGGCTTACCGATTTTTTCCATCACATCGTCGCAGGCATCCATGCAGGCCGTGCAGTGTATACATTCGAGCTGAGTGCCGTTGCGAATATCGATGCCCATGGGACAGACTTTGACACATTGCTGACAGTCTATACAATCTCCGAAAGTTGTGACAGGTCTCAGCCCCAGATCTTCTATCGAGGCTTTGCCGGCTATCTTGCGCTCGGCGACCTTGCCTCTTGGCTCTCCTCTCTGATAATCATACATCACATTGATCGAATTATTATCCAGCAGCACCGATTGCATGCGTCCGTACGGACAGATGAAATGGCAAACCTGCTCTCGCATAAATGCAAATACCCCGTAGAATACGCCGCTGAAAATGGTAATCGCTGTTAAACCCGCCAGATGTTGTGAGGGAGGAGCTGTTATGATAATGAACAGTTCATCCTTTCCAATGATGTAAGCCAAAAAGAGATTGGATATCAGGAAGGCCATACCAAAGAATATGCCGTGCTTCAGGGTCTTTTTCCAGATCTTGGTCCAGTTCCACGGCCCCCGGTTTAAGCGTATCTGCGCCGAACGATCGCCCTCAATCCAGTATTCTATCCTCCGGTAAACCATCTCCATAAAGATAGTCTGGGGACAAGCCCAACCACACCAGAGCCGTCCGAACACCGTTGTGAAAAGCACTATGAATATAATGAGTGACAGCATTCCAAAAACCAACAGGTGAAGATCCTGGGGCCAGAAGGCCATACCGAATATGACGAACTTACGCTCCAGGATATTTACCAAAAGCAGTGGCTGCCCTTTGATGGTTATAAACGGTCCAGAGAAGAAAAATAACAAGAGCAAAGCAGCCACTATGTTACGGGTTTCATAATGGCGCCCTCTCGGTTTTTTGGGATATATCCAGTTGCGTTTTCCCTCTTCATTGACTGTGGAGAGATGATCTCTGAATGAATCTTTGCCTGGTTGCCGATCTTTTATAGCAGACATGGTGAAGCCATAGATTTATCGGCCCGGGCAATAATCCCGGGCCTTTTATTTCGGTGTTTAGGATCCGGCCGGAGCCGTTACACCCTCACTACAGGGCTGTGCCCGGCTCATATCGGGCTCTTTGGCGTTGGCAGACTCCGTTCCCTGCAGAGAAACGATGTAGCTTACCAGTTGCCGGACTTCTTCATTACTTAGCCTTGCTCCGCTTCCATAGGCCATCATTCCCATTTCGGGGTATCCTTCTATAATGCTTTTGGCTATATCTTCGGGACTACAGCCGTGCAGCCAGTATTCATCAGTCAGATTAGGGCCTACCATGCCCTCTCCATTACTGCCGTGACAGGTAAAGCAGAGTTGCCCCGGATTAGCAAACAACTCTTTTCCGGCTGCAATATCCGCTTCATCTTCACTTACCGTCCAGACAAACTCCTCATCGGGTTCGTCCGGCTGCATAGATCCATATTTAATTTCAGCTGCAGCGATCTCCTGCTCATACTCCTCATATTGATCGGCTCCCCAGCCAAGTAACTGGTAGTACAACAGATAGCCTGCACCAAATGCGATAGAGAAGTAAAACATCCATAGCCACCAGACCGGCATATGATTATCCAGCTCCCGGATACCATCGTAATCATGATCCAGCAGCTTGTCTTTCTCATCATCAAATACTTTCATTATTGGTTACCTCCTAAATAGTTATCAATTTGATCATCCGACTCCAGAGGCAGCCGGGCAGCATCCTCAAAATGCCCTTTCCCTTTTCTGATCAGGTAGATGATAAGCCCGATAAAAAAGCCCAGAAACAGGATCAACGCTATTGTGGGGAAAATGCCAACGCCTTCAATAGATCGTAAAACATCTTTATACATTGTTTTTATCCTATAGGTCTTAATTTTCCTGTATATCTGTTCCGAACATCATTTGAGACGGTAACTCCTCATAGGGAGTGCCATTACCCTTGATATCGATCCCCAGCCGTTGCAGGTAGGCAATCATCGCTATAATCTTTCTTTTGGAAGTAATCTCAATTCCTTCCACTTCCCGGAAACCACTCTGGTGAAGTCCGCGGGTGATCTCCTCCGCTTGAGCTTTCATATCAGCCAGTGCCTGATCCTCATACCCCTCGGGGTAAGGAACGCCAGCCGAGCGCAGAGCCGAGACCTTGTTACCTATGCTCTCCATATCCATATCCTGGCTCAGCAACCAGGGGTAAGCCGGCATAATAGATCCCGGTGATGTGGAACTGGGATCGTACATATGGCGCAGGTGCCAGGAGTCGGGATATTTCTCGCCCACTCTGTGCAGGTCGGGTCCGGTACGCTTGGATCCCCACAGGAAAGGATGGTCATAGACAAACTCGCCTGCTTTGGAGTACTCTCCATACCGCTCGGTCTCTGAACGGAATGGGCGGATCATTTGCGAATGGCAATTGTTACATCCCTCAGCGATATAGATATCCCGTCCTTCAAGTTCAAGCGGCGTATACGGCTTTACACTGGATATGGTTGGCACATTGGAATCGATCAGGGCTGTAGGTACATACTCAACAATGCCACCGATCAGGATTACCACCAGGGTAAGGGCCGTAAACTGAACAGGTCGGCTTTCCAGTCTGCGGTGCCACTTCTCTTTAATACCCGCTGCCGGATCGATAACAGGCTGTGCCTGATCTTCTTCCTGCCTGACAAGTTGTCCGCTTCTGGCTGTCTTGTACAGATTAAACACAGCAAAACAGGCCCCGATAATAAACAGTGTTCCGCCTATTGCACGCAACGCATACATCGGGATAATCTGCGGAATCGTTTCGAGGAAGTTGGGATATTGCAGCAGACCTTCTGAAGTAAACTCTTTCCACATCAGACTCTGGGTAATTCCACCCCAGTACATGGGAATCACATAGAACACCGCTCCCAGTGTAGCAAACCAGAAATGTACGTTGGCAAGCTTAACTGAATACAGTTTTGTCTTGTATATACGCGGGGTGATGTAATACAGCATGGCAAATGCCAGGCCGCCATTCCACAGAAGAGCTCCCAGATGTACGTGACCGATTATGTAATCGCTGTAGTGGGCAATAGCACTTACATTACCTATGGAGAGCATAGGGCCTTCAAACGTGGCCATGCCGTAGGCGGTAACACCGACCACAAGAAACTTGAGAACGGGATCCTCCCGCACCCTGTCCCAAGCGCCTCGCAAAGTTAACAGGCCGTTAAGCATGCCTCCCCAGGAGGGTGCTATGAGCATCAGACTAAATACTGTACCCAACGCCTGGGTCCACCCCGGAAGAGCAGTGTACAACAGGTGGTGCGGACCCGCCCAGATATAGATGAATATCAGCGACCAGAAGTGCACTATAGATAAGCGATAAGAATAGACCGGCCGATTCGCTGCTTTAGGGATGAAGTAGTACATAATTCCCAGAAACGGTGTCGTCAGAAAAAAGGCCACTGCATTGTGCCCATACCACCACTGTACCAGAGCATCCTGTACGCCTGCGTAGACAGGATAGCTCTTCAAGAAAGTCGCCGGGATCTCAATAGAGTTTACAATATGCAACACCGCAACAGTTACAAAGGTAGCGATATAGAACCATATAGCTACGTAGAGGTGTTTTTCACGCCGTTTCCAGATGGTCATCAGCATGTTGATACCGAATACAACCCAGATGACGGTAATGGCAATGTCGATAGGCCATTCCAGTTCGGCATATTCTTTACTTGTATTATATCCTAGGGGCAGAGTTATTACGGCAGAAAGTATAATCGCCTGCCAGCCCCAAAAGTTTAATTTACTCAGTGCATGGCTCCACATAGGAGTTTTGCACAGGCGCGGAAGGGAATAGTACACTCCGTAAAATATGGCATTACCTGCAAAAGCAAATATTACCGAGTTGGTGTGCAGTGGTCGCAGACGTCCGTACGAAAGTTCGGGAATAAAGCCTAGGAAATCGGGGAAAATAAGTTTCAGGGCAACCGTGAGCCCTACCACGAAACCTACTATTCCCCAGAAGACGGTGGCGATGCCAAATTTCCGTACAATCTCGTTGTCGTAATAAAATGTGTCGATACCCTCGACACTTTTATCTGTTTTTAATACTGTTGTACCCATTTATAGTCAGGCCTTTTTTTTAGAGGTTGATTTATTTTCTTCTTCTGAAGATGATTTATTATCAAACAAAATCCTTATAGACGGGGTATAGGAATCGTCATACTGGCCACTACGTACAGCCCAGAAAAAGAGAGCCAGAAATATAAGCGCTATCATCAGACTGAACCCTATGAGTATAAATATCACTTCCATGATATAAGCCCCAGCCGTTTTGCTGTCAGATAGGTGCTGCCGGTTGTAAATATCATAATGCTGATAGAACTCAGAGGCATCAATATAGCTGCAAGAAGCGGGGTAAGCTGCCCGGCAACAGCGAAACTCAAACCCACTATGTTGTACATCAATGACAATCCAAAGCTAAGCTTGATCGTGGTCATGCTCTTCTGTGAAAAGTCAACGAAGGTATCAAATCTGTTCAGGGCCGCTCCGTCCATAATTGCATCGCAGGCCGGCGTAAATGAGCTGGTACTGTCTGTCAGCGCGATGCCAAAATCGCTTTGCTGCAGGGCGCCTGCATCGTTCAGACCGTCACCGATCATGACTACACGCTCCCCCTTGTCCTGGAGCTTTTTTATAAATTCAAGCTTCTGCTGTGGTGTCTGGTTAAACCGAAGGGCATCTCTGGGAAAATAGGGAGACAGGCTGCTTCTTTCGGAAGCATTATCACCGGAGACAAGATAGGTTTCAACTCGGTTCTTGAAACCAGTCAGCAGCTCTTTTACTCCACTGCGATAGCTTCCGGCAATTTTAAACCAGCCCTTCCACTCCCCGTTGATAACGATGTGCACCTCGGAGGCTCCCGATCTGTTAGCCATTTTACCTGTGCTCACATCACTTTCTCCAGCTACAGACTCTGCCACAAACGATGCCGAACCTATCCTGATCTGAGAACCATCAACAGTAGCCTTAATCCCTTTATTTACAACTTCCTCAAAGGTCTCTACCGGTAATGCCCCATAGTTATCCAGACTGTCTGCGATCTTTTGGCTCAGGGGATGAACCGACTGCCGGCAGGCTGATTTAACCAGTCTTAGCTCGTGGTCTGAAAGTACTCCTTCCCGCAGCAAAATTTCCGCCCGCTTAGGTTCCGTCAGTGTTCCTGTCTTATCGAAAACTACGGAGGTAATCCCGGACAGCTGCTCAATGGCCTCTGTCCCCTTAATAAACATACCGTTCTTTGAGAACACATTGAGAGCCGAACCCAACGTAAAGGGAGTTGAAAGAGCCAGGGCACAAGGGCAGGCAATGATCAGTACCGCAGTAAACACCGAGAGACTCATTTCCACACTTTCCGGCCACCACATAAGTGCGGCTACTACTGCTATGCCGATTACTACCAGCGTAAAGTATGGGCTGATCCGGTCAGCCAGCGTGCTGACCTTCAGGTGTTGTGAAGAATCATCAAAGGCTGCATTATTCCAGAGTTTTGTCAGATAGCTGTTAGAGACCTCTTTGACTACACTCAGCTCTGCTGTGGGACCTACCAGCTTACCGCCTGCATAAACCGTATCTCCCTGCTTCATTTCTACGGGATCTGCCTCGCCGGTTATAAAACTGTAGTCTACAAAACCGGTTTCAGAAAGCATAACAGCATCGGCGGGGACCAGCTCTCCATTCCGGATCAGAATCCGGACTCCTTTTTCCAGCTTGTCAACGGAAACAGTTCTCTCACTTCCATCTTCCCGGATGGTTGTGACCGAAATGGGCAGATACGATTTATAGTCCCGGTCAAAAGAGAGGCGTTCATAAGTTTTCTTTTGGATGATACGCCCAATGAGGAGAAAGAACACCAGACCGGTAAACGAATCCAGATAGCCGGGGCCGATGCCGGTAAATATCTCATAAACGCTTTGAATAAACAGGGCAAGAATACCTATGGATATGGGTACATCAAGATTAATGCCGCCCTGACGAACAGCAGCCCACCCTGATTTCAGATAGTCGCTGGCGCTGAAGAAGAGTACCGGAAGAGACAGCGCAATATTCAGCAAGCCAAACAGTATGTGAAAGGAGCCCTGTGAGCTGAGGGTGAAACCGGACAGATACTCCGGAACGCTAAACAGCATAATATTACCAAAAGAAAAGCCAGCCATTCCAAGTTTAAGCCAAAGACGCCGGTCTGGTGAAGTAGCCTTCTCTTTATCCAGCTTTTCCAGTTTAAGCTCAGGCTCATAGCCAATAGAGGTGAGCAGCTCGGCAACCGATCTGAGGGTGGTTTTTTGTTCATCAAGTGAGATACTTAATTCACGCTTCAGAAAGTTTACACTGCTGTTAATGATGCCACTATCCAGCTTAAACAGATTTTCCAGCAGCCACACACAAGAAGTGCAGTGAATGTTAGGAATGTAGAAACTCACGGCAATGTAGCCGTTATTTCTAAAATCAACCAGGCGCTCTATAACAGCGGAGTCGTCCAGATAGTCGAACCGGTTGGAGTTTTTTTTCTTTTTGAATGAAATACCAGGCGTACTCTCCAGGCAGTAGTAAGTATCGAGATTATTTTCCTGCAGTATCTCAAATACTAACTGGCAGCCGTCACAACAGAAATACTTCTCCCCCACCCGTTTTGCATCTTCATTGCACGGTTCTCCACAATGATAACAGGTTATAGCCTTTTCCATGATGACTGTTGTACCCATGCGAACACCACTCTGTGCTAAGAAAACTTGAGCCTGAGATCGAACCAGACATCTGACATAGCCTGTTCTATCTCAGCAAAGGTTGTCTCAGATAACCATACTTCAATTTTGGTACGCTCGACCGACCAAAACTCGTGAAAAGGACATGGTTCAATTTTTCCACATCCATCGATACCCAGAAAGCAATTGTTAAAAAAATCATCGCCGTCAATGGCATGAATTACCTCCATCAGCGATATCTTATGCGGTGGCCGGGCCAGAGAAACCCCGCCGTTCAGCCCCCGTTGGGATTTGAGAATACCCGCAGGCTTCAGTTTTGAAAGAATTTGGGATAAATAGGCCGCCGGACAGTTCAGAGGCCTGGCCAACTCAGCCGCTGAAATGGTTGCCTCTTTCGGCTGTTTAGACAGTGCTATAACAGCTGAAATAGCGTATTGTGAACCCTGAGAAAGTAATTTCATTCGGCAAACAGCTAGTCTGCTTAAAATAACATATCAATATTCTAATATCCTTATTAGATTTTATGACTCTTTCTGTTTAGACACAATACAAATAAGAGTATTTTCTCCTTTATACCGTTCTCGAATAACTGTGTGTTTTTCCGGAGGCATGTAAGTAATAATCAAAGCACATGGCTATATTCCGGAGAAACAACCGCCCCTGTTCAGTAATGCGTATCGCATTCGGTTCCATGGTTATGAGTCCGTCGCCCTGCAGATCGGACAGCCGGTCCAGATCCCCCCGGAAATACTGATCGAAATCGACCCCCCATCTCTGCTCCACCTCCTCAAAATCGATCCCCATTCTGCACATGATCTGTGAGATCACATCACGGCGGATATTGTCATCCCGGTTAAGTGTTAAAACTTTGGCAACCGGCTGTCGTTCGCTATCCAGACTCTGATAGTATGTTCCGATATCCTTCTCATTTTGCCAGTACATCTCTCCAACATTTGAAATGCCGGACATGCCGAAAGCGTACAGATCAGCTCCTTTCAGAGTACTGTATCCCTGAAAGTTTCGCTGCAGCGTACCGTTATCCATAGCCTTTGCCAGCTTCTCATCGCTGCGGGAAAAATGATCCATCCCGATAAAGCGATAACCATGAGCCGTGAGATGCTCTATGGAAGATTTGAACATGCCCAGCTTTTCATCCGGCGAAGGCATCTCATCAACCTTCAGCAGCTTCTGGGAAGGCATGACCTGCGGGATATGAGCATAGCTGTAGACGGCCAGCCGGTCGGGTTTCAGGGTTAACACATCATCCATGGTTTTGCGGAACGTTGCCGCTGTTTGCCGGGGCAGCCCGTAGATAATATCAAAGTTAACGGAGGTGATGCCGGCTTCTCTCAGCCAATGCGTTACTTCCTCGGTCTGCTCAAAGGGCTGTATCCGGTGTATGGC
>CALJMB010000116.1 GCA_937982515.1 uncultured Balneolaceae bacterium | reverse complement strand
CTGGAGAAGACTCTCGGGTATATTTGTCTGAATGGAGCCGGTCTATTGCTTCGCTGATGCGTTTCTGCTGCTCTGATATCTGATCCTGATAATACAGATGACTTCTTCTGAACTGGTCTTCCGTAACCCCGTAGTGTTCCATGATCTTAGGTATCAGGCCGTCTGTACTGCTGCTGTCAGGTATAATCCTTTCCTGGTACGACTTAACCAGCTGCATTTCAACCAGCAGATCGATGTATGTATCCTCATCAATCAGATCGGGCGGAGGGCTTCCCTCTTGCATACAGCCGGCTAACAAGAGGCCCAAAAGCAATACAACCGATGCAACAACTGTGTTTATCTTATCCATGCTGCTGATTTATTTTGCCAGTGATTTGAAGTTTAACGGCTGCATGATATTTTCATTGGATGAGAAATTCATTATTCGCTTAATCGGTGGTAACGTAATACAAAGACATGAGCAAAGAAACTAAAAATATCATTCCCGGATCCGATTCTGTTTTATTCATTGACGCGGGGAATTCATCCATCAAATTTGCATTTATGGACGAACAGGAATGGCAGCACCCGGTCCGGTTTAAACCGGATGATACAGGCGGAATGCTGAACTGGATTAACAGCCGTGCCGGTGAATTTAATTTTGTGATCATCTCCAGTGTGGTTGACCGGGTCACGAGGTTTCTGATTGAGAATATCAGCCAAATACCATGCCGTGTATTGGATATAAGCGATGTTCCGCCCGCTCTGCTGGATTATGAAACGCCCGCAACATTGGGTATCGATCGTTTTTTTGTCTGTTATGGCGCTGTTGCCCGGAACAACTGCGCATCCGTTGTGATTGATTCGGGTACAGCCTGTACCATCGACTACATATCCGAAGATTATGTGTACAAAGGGGGAGTAATAATGCCCGGTATAGCTGTCTTTGAGCAGGCGTTGAAGTTACATGCTCCTGCACTGCCTGCGGTGCCCCGTACGCTCCCGCCCCAATGGCCGGGTAAATCCACAACAACAAGCCTGCAATGGGGCATTACTGGTGCATATCTGGATGGAATTTATTCCAGCCTCAGACGATACGAAGAACAGTATAACCATTTTGACCTTGTATTGACGGGGGGGAACGCAGAATGGATAGCTTCTGTGTTACCATGGAAGGCCGAAGTGCGCCCGTTCCTGGTGTTTGAGGGAATGAAACGGTTCGTGGAAGATTACCTTGGGCAGTAAATAGTTATCGGTTACCAGTTATCATGACAGATTCCAACTCGTACTATCGGTATGATTATGAAGAAGACTGGCGACGGGTGGCCGAAAGTCTGGGTGCCTAATTGGTGGTGAAGTGCTGGCTTTTTTCGTATTCCAGTTTATAGTCGCGAATAGCTCGGAATATTGCAGAGGCGATGATACTTTGTCCGTAATCACTGCTGAGATATCGTTGTTCGGCAGGATTGCTGATAAATCCTGTTTCGATAAGAATAGCCGGCATAGAAGCGTGGTAAAGCACCACAAGACGGGCTTGTTTTACACCCCGGGAATGACGCCGGGCGCGATTCTCAAACTGGTGGGCGACCATTCCGGCCACTTTTTCACTGGTTGCGATATAACCACTGTTTGCCAATTCGTAGATCAACAAATCGCCGGGGGTCAGCTTTTCCCGGTTATTTCCGTCTTCCAGTCTGATTACGCTGTTTTCCCGTTTCATAGTTTCCAGAGCGTCTTTACTTTTTTCAATCCCCAGAAAATATACCTCTGTACCATAGGGCTGTCTGGATTTATGGGAATTGGTGTGAATAGAGACAAATAAATCGCCTTCTGCTTTGTTTGCAATACTTCCCCGTTCTTCCAGCTCAATAAAGGTGTCATCTTCTCGGGTATATACAACCTTTACATCCGGCATATATTTTTTAACATAGTCGCCGACCTTTTTGGTTATACTCAGAGTGATATCCTTTTCTTTCACACCCTTATATCCTATCGATCCGGGATCATGGCCTCCATGGCCTGCGTCTAAAACAAGCACATCAAAAATCATCTTGTCTTTCACCCGTTGGTAACTTTCTCCGGCAAAGCTAACCGGGCCAGTCTGCGCAGGATCATCGATAATAAGGCTGCCGGTGCTGTCTGACAGCCTGGACCAAATGATAGGTTCCAGGCCTTCTGTAAAATACTCTATATCTTCTTTTGAGGTGTACGTGAGCCCGAGCAGAAGGTCATTGCTGCTTCCATCGCTATAGGCCCTGGCCTTAAAATAGTTGCCTTCACCTATATACAGATCAATTCCAATACCCAGGGGAACCTGATAAAAGCTTATATCATCAATTACGGTACCGGGATTGGGCAAAACGATGTTCGAGGTATCCAGCCCTTCGCCATACAATGTCATTTGTATCAGATCCGTCATGGGCTGGAAGACCTTGAAGGAGTCCACTTTTTGTTGAAGATGATAACGGATAACGTAACCTTCTCCGTCGCTGCGTTCTGTTGCAGACACCCGGGAAAGCGTATTAGATTGAGCGACAGCCCCATATGAAAATAATAGTAAGAAAAGAATGCAGAACAGGCTCTGTGTAATATATAAGGCAGGGCCGGAGATGCCAGAATGTATATTTTTAAGAGCCATCACATCAATGAAGTGCTTATTAGAGGTAAAAGGTATACATAAGCCAAACAAAGCGACAATATAGCTAATATTTCATCAATGATAAAAGGGTTGTTAGTATTGCCGCTATAATATTATTAGGAATATTTCATTTATCATAGAGTGAAACCGAAGCGCACATATTGGGCTATTTTATTATTTAAGCTAATACTCCTCAGGGTATATTTTAAATTTAATGCCATAAATAGCCTTCTTCAAAAAAATGGGCATTCTGTCTGCCCGTTAAATTTTCGGTTTGTATGCTTACTTAACAGAATTACGAGGCAGCAGGTAACACTATGGCCGGTATTGTGTTGCAGTTTTTATATGATCCTGCTGTCCACGTTTACTCCAACAGATCGTAGTTGTTCCGGTACATAGCCGAATATGACTGCAATCTAAAACGCACTAGACCTGAACTAATTGAATCAAAATTACATTAAGTTTGTATAACAGAGTACTTCAGAAATATACTAAGGATTAGCAGGTATGAGATTTCCTTTGTTATTCAACATCAAAGAGTAGAGGAGTAGGTTTGACTATATCTCGTCAATCTGTTACAATGAAGTGTATTCCCACCTATAACTTGCCAAATATGGAGGTCTAGCGTATGAATGAAGAAACCTTTCTGGATGCTGCCGAGGACGGAGACATTGATACTGTAAAAAGAATGATCGAAGAGGGTATCGATGTTAATACGAGTGATGAGCACAATCGGACAGTGCTAATGAAGGCTGCCAAACATAACCATCTGGATATTGTAAAATATCTGTTAGATCATGGAGCTGACGTCAACACGAGAGATAACCGGGGCACGAGCGCATTATATTGGGCCTCGACTAATGGAAACTATGAAATTGCACAGCTGCTTATACAAAATCACGGAGATGTGGACGTGATCGATGACCGGGGGTGGTCGGCCAAAGACCAGGCCGGTTCACATCGCCACAAGGATGTGCTGCACCTGTTAGAGGAGGCCGGTGCTTAATATTATTCCATCTATTCAACTTTAAATAATACAACCCGTTTGCCTATAGCTGACGGGTTTTTATTTTTTGCCTGCCGATAAGAGAAAAATGGTGGGTTGCTTATTTACAGATGACGGAGGATTCTTTTTCCAGTCGGCAATGGATTGGGAAATTATGGATTCGGAAGGGAGTGTCAGGTTACTTGCCGAACAAAAGCGGGTTTCGGGGTGGCATAATCGAATCACATCTCTTATAACCGCATCATTGCGATGCGGCGTTTCCATGAAAATCTGAGTTTGACCATGCTTACGGGACTCCTGCTCCAACATAAGGATACTTTTTTCACGGTCTGTTTTGGCGATAGGGAGATATCCATGGAAGGCAAATTGCTGGCCGTTAAAGCCCGAAGCCATAAGTGCCAGCAAAATAGAAGAGGGGCCTGCAAGTGGAACCACCCTGATATTTTGAGCATGGGCCATTTTAACCAACTCAGAACCTGGATCGGCAACGGCGGGGCTGCCCGCCTCTGAAATAACCCCGACATCCTTACCTTGTTTTAACGGATTCAAAAAAGAGGCTATCTCATGCACAGGAGTTTTTTTATTCAGTACCAGGAAGGTGATTTTGTACTCAGGAACGGTATCTCCGACCCACTGCAGATAGCGTACAGCTGCCTGTATATTTTCCACTACCAGCACTTCCATCCTGCGAATGATGCCCAGAACATGCTCTGGGATGGTGTTGTTTTCCGGAGTTTTGCCCAGTGTATTGGGGATAAGATAAAGAGTACCTTTTCCGGAGGCGGATGCAGCCATATCAATCAATACGTTCTATGATGAATTCGTTTTTGGGACCGGTGAGCTTGCGCCTGGCATGGCGGTGTGCGGATAAGGCAACATATAAAGCAATGAGAAATCCGACAAAAGCCATAGCCATATTTGTCAGAATGAGCCCTTTTTGTATAGAAAAGGTAGGTATCATTACAATATTCTGGAAGGCATCTTCCTGATAGCGGATGGGTATTACCCGTATCTCGGATAGTTTACCCGCCATTTCTACGGGAAGCGAAAGCTTTTGCTGAACCAGGTTTCCGCTGCCGGTTTCAAACCTGAGGACTATGTATCCATTGGTTTGGGCTGCGATCTGCTTTAGTTCGTAATCAATAACATCGGCAGTATAGCTGGCGCCATTCTCGTAGGTATCTATCAGGCTGACGAAGACCGTTCCCTGATGGGCGATTAAGAATAACAGATAGGCCGGCAACAGCCAGGCGAGGTAGAGGAATTTGTACTTGGACATATAACCATGCAGAAATTTATATAATGTATGTGCCAATTACTGCCTTTAGTGCAGCTACCTGTTTCTTGGTAAGAGTTTCAAACTCTGAATTCCGGATTTTGACTGATGAATTCTAAATCCTTTTCACCTAGTAAAACAGGGCATAGTAAATTACATAAAACCAGCTCAATATTCCGTGAATAATAGCCCAAATGATGGATTTGTTTATCGACCACGATATAGTTACAGCTAATGCCGTGCCCAAAGTAATACCTCCACGTACAGATTCTGTCACTTTATTTCCGGAGCGTGCCATGATAGGGATTTTTATTTTAAAGTTGTGAACAGGTGTAATCTACCTATTTCTGTTGGTACACAAAAACATAAAACGGGATTCAAGCGGACTTTTATTCTCTCGTCTGGCGTTCCGTAATTTCTCTGAGAGCGGGATCCCAGATAAGCCGTTGCTCAAAATCCTGATGCATCAGGTGGCTGCTCATATGGAACCAGAAGGCCACCTGCAAATTATCGAAGAACACGGCCTGGGCAAAAGGTTCGCCGGAATAGGATGAAGCACCGTAATCGATGCCGTTTACCATACCCATCCGGCTGTCGTAGATGGCTCCGTATGTTTTGAAATCTCTTTTGAGCCGGCTGTTATTCAAAGGCCAGGCGAGTATCTCTTTTATTTTTTGTGATATGGATATCGAAATCAGATTCTCCTGTTGAATTCTTTTCATCAAATCGGCCATTTCCAGCGCTGTCGTCTTTGGAAAGATATCCAGTGCGTCGCGTTCTTGGGTAAACTTAATTCCAAGTCCCTGGTTTTGGTCAAAATGGTGTATTACCTGCTCCCGGAATACCAGATCATTGATAAACCGCCGGCTTGTTCTTACAACCAAGTTCTCAAATTCCGGCCTGGAGAGCCGGCTCAGACTGTCCATCCGTTGTTCAAATGTCGTGTCGTACAAATAGGGATTCAGAGAGATATACAATCCACTAAACGGAAGCACCATTTCGGTTTCTGCAATGTCAAGCCGGTCCATTAGCTGCTCAACGTAGTCTATTCCCAGAGAGAAAAGAAGGTAGTCAGAAGCTGCCAGGTCATTAAATTCCACAGCGATTCGTACAAGGTCAGACAGAGCCACCATGCCATCATCAGAGACTTTCCCCTGATTAGACAGTGTTGAAATGGCATCGTCATGGTTAGAAGCCTGGATGTAAGGCAACTGATAAAGCTTCACTTCGCTCAGGGGCACGGGTTTATCGGGATCCAGGCTATCCTCTTCTATCTGCCGTACATATTCGATTACCAGAAATATGTTAGACAAACGGCCCATTGTACGGGGCGTGTGTTCATTGTATAAAATAGAAGAGTCGGGTTTATCAACAGCCAGAGATGCTATGGAAACATGCTCCGGTTGCGCCCCTATATATTCGGTCAGGTTTTTCAATGATGAAGTCTTGGCGATCCATTCTTTCCCCTCCTGCATGCCGTCTCTGTTTTCGAACAACAGGTAGATTGTATCCAATTGAAAACCAAAAACAATAAAGAAAATGATTATCAGGATAGCCAGAAAGGCTCCGAGAAACTTCAGAATGCGCATAGAGAGTGATTAGTTAAAAAAAGGGAGGTGGAATATACACAGATAACCGTGCAGGGAGAAGTGAAAAGACGGAAAGTAGAAAGTAGAAAGTGGAAAGTAGAAAGTAGAAAGTAGAAAGTAGAAAGTAGAAAGTAGAAAGTAGAAAGTA
>CALJMB010000115.1 GCA_937982515.1 uncultured Balneolaceae bacterium | reverse complement strand
GCGATGCCGACCAGCTGGTTCTGGGAGCTGGCGTGCGGTTTTCCATCAAGTAACACTTCCTTTCTATCCGTTTATTCAAAGGGCGCTTCGACGCCCTTTTTATTTCAATAATAAAATATTACCTCCCAATAACTAACCGGAACAAAGACTGTATTTATCCCGTTATAAAAGAAAAAAGTAACGGAAGTTTAACATCATCAAGAGAAAAAAGTAAATCGCTATGAAAAGATTATTGAGCACATCGGCTTTCATTCTCACCTTAATATGCCTCTTCCATACAACCGGTTTTGCCCAGGACAGGCCCTTTCAGGTGGGTGTGGGACTACTTTACGGCTCCGAAATTGAAGAGCTGGGAATACAGGCTAACTTAAATTATCCGGTACTGGAGAATATTGAACTGGCCCCCGATATTAGCATCTACTTTGTCGATGATGACGGTGATGTAGATAATTTTTGGGAACTGAACTTAAACGGGCACTATTTTCTCTCGAGCCAGGAGCAATATAACGTCTACGGCCTGGCCGGACTCAACCTCGCAACTATAGGGAACAGCTTTACCGATGATTCTGAAACGGAAATAGGCATCAATATCGGAGTAGGCAGCGAGTATTACATGGATGCTTTTTCCCTCTTTGGAGAACTGAAATACGTTCTCAGCGACTTCGACCAGCTGGTTATAGGCGTAGGCGCCCGGCTTGCTTTTTAGTATCACTACCCATATACAAAGAGCTTATAGCCACTAAAACACGGAAACACTAAATGACGTGCGCTTGGGATAAATGTAAGAATGTTTCCGCGTTCTCCCGATAAAAGCGTCAGGTGGTCCCGCCATGAAACTTCAATTGCCCCGGCTTTTAAGCCGGGGGTACCATGAACCATAAAAAGGACAGGGCTTTAGCCCTGTGTGGCTTAGGTTAGCCTTTAATCCCCGGCCTGAAGGCCGGGGCAATGTTCACCTTTCACCTTTCCAGCCGGCACCGGTACCGTACAGAAACCTGTATTTATAAGGCGATCACACTCAGTGGGTTAGATGAAACGCTATCCATTCATTTTCACGGAGCTCATTTTTTAACGTTAGCGAATGAGCTTCCATACTGGAAAGCACTTTTTCCCTGTCACTTTCAAGCAGACCGGAGAAGAGTATATCTCCCCCTTTTTTCAATACCTTAACCAGTGTTGGCAACATTCCGAGTATGGTGTTTCGCTCAATATTGGCCAGTATAACGTCATATGACGCCTGCTCAGGAATAACCTCTTCAGAGCCTTTTTCGATGGTTATTTTGCCGGTAACGTCGTTTAATAAGATATTTTCTTGTGTGTTCGTAATGCTCCACTGATCGATATCAAAAGCCAGCACGTGTTCGGCACCCAGTTTTACGGAGGCGATAGCCAAAATACCGGTTCCCGTTCCGGCGTCTAATACCTGAGCTCCCCGGCTTACCGCGCCCGGTAATAGATTTAACATCAGCCGGGTTGATTCATGGTACCCTGTACCAAAAGCCATTTTGGGATCAATTTCCAGAAGTATGCAATCTTCAGGAGTTTCAGCAACCGACCAGGTAGGCTTTACAAAAAAACGGCCAACCTGTTGCGGACGGATGGTCTGTTCCCACGCTTCGTTCCAGTTTTGATCAGCTACTATTTCTTCAGACCGGATATATCCCTCTCCAGGATAGGCAGACAACAGCTGTTCAATATCCTCTCGGTCACCAACAGTGAACTTCTCTTTTTCAACATAAATAACGAGGCTGTCATCCTGTTGCTCAAAACTGTCAAAATCCCTGTCAAATAACTCGGCAATCAGTTGCTCCTGATATTTCTCACTAACAGCTAAAACCAGTTTGATGTATTTCATAATATAAAGCTTGCTGTCAGTAGGTTGTAGTCCGTTGTGGAACCAGCTTTCGCGATCACAACAGACAACCAACAACATACAGGCATTGAATATTCAGTCTTATATGCGGTTATAAATCAGTTCAGCCAAAACATCCCCCACCGCCTGCAGCGTTCGTTTGTCTATGATATCCAAATTATCTTTATGGGTATGCCAATAAGGGGCAAAACCGGCTCTGCCGTCTTCGGGACTATGCCTGATGATGTCTATGGCGGGAATATTCAGGATGCGGTTAATAACTACATGGTCGTCCGAAATAGCGGCGCCCACTTCATTTACAAAAACAGAGCCGTATCCTTTTTCGGCGGCAATTGACCACACTTCGTTAACCAGCGCCGGAGCAAACTGCATTGAATATTGTTCTTTGGGAAATCTTGGGTTCTCTCCTCCTACCATGTCCAATAAAATGCTAAAGCGGGGCCTGTAATTTTTTACCGGCGGATTATTAGCCCAATATCTGGAACCCAAAAAGTACTGTTCCAGATTCCCTGTCTTTCCATAGTCTTCGCCGTCAAATAACACAATGTCTACCCCAATGGCAGGAAGTTGTTCACTCATGAGCCGCGCCAGCTCGAGCAAAACCGCCACTCCGCTGGCTCCGTCGTCGGCTCCGGGTATGGGGTTATCAGGATCGGCAGGATCTTCATCAGCCCGGGGACGCGTATCCCAATGCGCACAAAGCATGATGCGATCGCTGCTGTTTACATTGAATGCGGCAATTATATTACTCAGCCGGAGCGTGTCTCCGTCGTAGCCTCTGTGATTAAAATGTTGGGCATATACGCTGCGGGGCCCTGCATAGCCGGATAGCTTATCTATCAAATAGGTTCTGGTCTGGCGATGCCCCTCAGAGTTAGGGTTTCTGGGCCCGAAAGAAACCTGTTGGGAAAGAAAATGATAGGCGCTGTCGGCGTTAAAAAAAGGGACATCTCTGCCCCTGTCTTTAAAGTTTAATCGGTCTTCGCCGTCTCCGGAGCATGAAGCCAGTAAAAAACAGAGCAATAAGAGCAGGCCCGAATATCTACTCATGTTCACAATATGCCATAGTTGCCGATGACTGGTTGACTGAATAGATAGCTGTATCCATGATATCCACATGAGTAAGTAATTGATGATTGATGAATCATACATCACCAATCATCAATTATTATTCTGAAGCTCAACCAGCCTGGCGGCGTTGAAAAGCTTGCCTTCCTCAAAAGTATCAGCCATAAACTGTAATCCGTAAGGGAGTCCGTTTGAGTGGATACCCGCGGGAATGCTTACGGCGCAGATTCCGGCAAGGTTTGCAGAAATGGTGTATATATCATTCAGATACATCTGGACCGGATCATCCGTTTTAGCTCCCAGTTCAAAAGCTGTAGTCGGGGCCGTTGGCGAGACAATCACATCCACATCCTGGAAAGCCTCGGTGAAATCCTGCTTGATTAACCGGCGCACCTTCTGGGCCTTGCCATAGTAGGCGTCATAATAGCCGGCGCTCAGTACGTAGGTACCCAGGATTATACGCCTCTTGACCTCCGGCCCGAACCCTTCGGTTCTGCTTTTCTTGTAGAGCCTGATCAGCGCGGAATCCATAGTATCCAATTCACCGGCAAGCTTAACTTTTTGATCGCCCGTTGCTATTTCCATCTGCTCCTCTAAAGCGGCTTTTTCCTTCCGGAGCTCATCTCTGACTTCGCCTATATCGGCGCGATGTCCATATCGTATGCCATCGTAGCGGGCCAGGTTACTGGATGCTTCTGCAGTAGCCAGGATATAATAGGTAGCAATTCCATACTTCATGTGCGGCAGGCGGATGGGCACCAGTTCGGCCCCGTCACTCTCCAGGTCCCGGAGCCGTTGCTCTATTCCTTCCCTGATTTCCGGATCCAGCCCTTCACCGAAATACTCTTCAGGAACACCGATACGGATGTTCGATGTCGGATTACTGATTTGATCGCCGTAACCCGGCACAGCGCGGCTGGATGAAGTGTTATCATATTCATCAAACCCGGCAATAACCTCCAGAATAGAGGCGGCATCGGCTACCGTATTGGCCAGCGGGCCTATACAATCAAAAGACGACGCATAGGCCACCAGCCCATGCCGCGACACCCTTCCGTACGTCGGCTTAAGGCCTACCACGCCACAGTAAGAGGCAGGCTGCCTGATCGATCCTCCGGTATCCGAGCCGAGAGCCGCCGTGCAAAAACCGGCCGCTATGGCTGCGGCGCTGCCCCCTGACGACCCTCCCGATACTTTCGTAGTATCGAACGGATTTTTTACGGGCCCGTAAACAGAGGTTTCATTCGAGGAGCCCATGGCGAACTCATCCATATTCAACCGGCCTATTAAAAGCGCATCTTCTTCAATCAGGCGCTGTATAGCGGTTGCATCGTAAACACTCTTAAAATCGGACAGCATGTTAGAAGCACAGCTAACGATTTTGTCCTTCTCGCAGATGACATCTTTCACTCCGATAACCGCGCCGGCAAGCTTCCCTGCCGTGCCCTCCTCCAGCTTCTTTTGGATGAGTGCGGCCCGTTCCGAAACGAGATCTTCATCAATGCTGATAACAGCATTAATCTCATCATTCTTTTCACGAATGGCCTGCAGATACTGCGCGGTAACCTCGGGTAAGGTAGTTTCGCCTGATGTTATGGATGTACGGATGTGGCTAAAGTCTCGAAAATTCAATTAAAAAATTTATTTTTCGGTTGGCTGTTCTTGCTTACTGTCCTGGCTCTTAGAGGAAAACCCCTCCCTTTCGCCTTTTTCCAGCTCTTTCTTAATCTCGTCGGACGCCTTACGGAATTCATTAATTCCCTGCCCGATACCACGTGCGAGCTCAGGAATCCGCTTAGCACCAAAGAGCAACAAAATGACCATAACGATGACCAAAAGTTCCGCTCCTCCAAAACTTCCAAACATATACTATTCCTCGTTTATTTAGGTTTATAGGTGAAGAAACTATAAGATAAGCATTATTTTTCAGACCTTTCAGTTGTAAACTGAAAAATAATTTCACTTTTATGACAGAAAGACTTGAATTTTATGAAACAAACCTGTTTATAACGTGCTAAGAATTTTAACGAAACCACAAACTAGAAGCTTAACTTATGATCTGGACTGTCGAACTAGCAGCGGCCTTAGATGATGCGCCCTTTCCTGCAACAAGAGAAGAATTAATCGAATGGGCTGAACGAAATGGCTTACAACAACAAGTTATTGACAACCTTTATGAACTGGATGTCATAGAAGAAGGAGAAGACATGGTTTATGAGGGCATTGAGGATATATGGCCCGACTACATCCGGAAAGAAGACTTCTTCCATAATGAAGAGGATGAAGGTTTCGACTATGACGATGTTTAACTAATTTATAACCTTTTAATCATTAGTTTATCTTAAAAACGGTTGCCCTGCCAAGTCGGGCAACCGTTTTTTGTACACACCGTCACATTTTAGAATACTGTTCTTGAACTGTATTAAGACAACAATTTTCAGGCTTTTATTGCTGGGTACAATCGGTCTGACGTGGAATCTTCCACTTCATGCACAGGGGAACAGCACACCGCAACTGCAAGATTCTACCGATAAGGTTGTCCGGATTATTCGCTTTGTGGGAAATGACCATGTAAAAGACCGGACACTGGAAGATCTGATACGAACCCAAACCAACCGGGAATTTCTCGGGATTCCGCGTTTTACCCCCTGGTACTTTATATGGCAACTTACCAAAACCTTCGGGGAACCTCCCGCCCTTCTGAATTTGCAAACACTCGCCACCGATACCGAACGCATAGAGCGATACTATGAAACCATAGGATACCTGGAAGCCCGGGTAGAAACCAATATCGTAGAGTTCAAACCCAACCGGGTGGAAGTTTCCTTTCTTATTAAAGAGGGAAATCGTTTTTATATCAATTCTCTCACTTATTCAGGTATGCCTTCGTTCCGTGACCCTGAACTTGTTACTTCCTTCTACAACCAGAGTAACCTGACCCGGGGCTCCATAACCGATACAACCTACAGAGTCGATAAGCCGTATTCGGAAACCGAGCTTAGCCTGGAGCGCACGCGTATCATTAACTTTCTAAGAAATAACGGATACGCCTCCGTACAGCGGGATTCGGTTCTGGCCCAGGTAAAACGGCGGAACGACGACCCCCGGCAACTCGATGTATTGTTTACTATAGACCCGGGCCGAAAATATACCTTCGGAGACCTCTACATTAGCTTGGCAGGCCCCGGCGATGAGGTTAGCTATCAGGAACGCGATACCCTGCGGGGAGATCCATTCACAGTAGGCGGGAAATCGATATATCTGAAAAAGGAAGAATCGGCTAATACCCGGTTCAGCTTGCTTACGGACCAAATCTTATTCAAGCCCGGCGATACGTTTAATAACTCCCTCTATATCAGGTCTGTCAACGAGTTTCAGAACCTGGGGATGATGACTATGCGCCAGTTCGGGCTGAGCCGGGACGGTTCACTCCCGGACTATTCAAAAGACGACATCCCCGTAATGTTCTCACTGCAGACGCTGCCCAAGCACTCGGTAAACATTAATCTGTTTGGGATGAAACGATACGGCTTCGGCTCGGGAGCCGGGGTAACCTATACCAATAATAACCTGTTCGGTAAGGCCGAAAACTTCCAATTCGGCATTAACGGAAGTTTTGAGTACGTAAGCTCGGAAACACTCAGGGAAATAGCATTCAATGACTCTTCCTCCCAAAGACTCAGCAGCAGTTTTTTCAAGAGTTTTGAAACCCATGCGGAATACTCGCTTCCCCGCCTGATTTTTCCGTTTACCACACTTGACGACTACCTGTTCTTTTCCAACGCCCGCACACGATATTTGCTCTCGTTCAGCCGGTCTAACCAGCTGTTGTTCGACATTAACTCCGACATCCGGTTTAATCTGCGGTACGAGGTAAACCACAGCCCCCGCTATTCCAGCTTCCTGGACCTCGTAGAGCTGGATCTGCTAGACACAGACCCTTCACCACAGTTCAGGGAGTCACTCAGAAATGAGTTCGGGGAAGACTCGTTCGAATATCAGCGAATTTTAGAAGACTTCCGCCCCCAGATTTCCTCTACGCTCAGGTACACCTTTCGCAGCCAGCGTACCGACCTGATCAAACGAAATTTCGGGTATTTTAGTGAATACTCCGTAGCTGTCGGAGGAAATGTACCCTACCTGATCGACCGGTATCTTGTAACTCCGAACACGATTGAAGGAAACCTGCCCTCCCCTGTTAAATTCAGCACCAATAACCTCTCCTACAGCCAGTTTGTTAAACTGTCAGCAGATTACCGGCGGTATATACCTTTGTCTAACGATGCTGTATTTGCCTGGCGGGGCTTTGCCGGAGCCGCCTTTACGTACGGCCAGAACAAGTCTCTCCCACTCAACCAGCGTTTCTATGCGGGAGGCAGTAACGATATACGGGGCTGGGATATTTACGGCTTGGGCCCGGGAGCCATCCCACTGGAAGACGTTACCATTAACGGCGGTGAAATCAAACTTCTGGCACAGACCGAAGCCCGGCAGGTCTTTATGAGCCAGGTGCTTTCCGCTGCCTGGAGTATAGCCTGGTTTACAGATGCAGGAAATGTGTGGTACGGCCCCACAAATGAACTAATCCCCGCCTCTTCTACCTCAGACGAAAACATCCCGTTACAACACGATCAGATTCAGCAAAATCTGGACCGGGGGCAGTTCAAACCAAACCACTTTTATAAACAAATTGCCGTAGGTTCAGGGCTGGGCTTGCGGCTGGATTGGAATTACGTAGTGGCACGCTTTGATTTCGCCTTCCGCGTTCACGACCTCCAGAAAGGATGGTTCAACAATAAGAGACTCTATTTTAGCTTCGGAATAGGACACTCTTTTTAATCCTGAATACTAAATGTCGAGTTTTGAACGGAAAAACCAAAAGCTGAGGAAAGCGACAAACCTGTAATTGTGTTAATTTAGCATAGCAATCCATACATTGTATACTGCGCAAAAGGCGGCTGTTTATTGGTGCAATAACCCCTAAACAACTAACATAACAGTTCTGCCACTATACGTTTGGGAATTAACAGGCGGTATTCGACATTCAAAATTCAACATTCAAAATCACTAACCATGCTGGGCTCTAAACACTTAAAAACGTTAAAAGATCAGGGAAACATTATATTCAAATCCCGTTTTCTGAAGAACCTCTCCTCCTTAGAGCGTTATGAATTCTTACAGCTGTGCCATCGCAGAAGCTATAACAAAAATGAATATATCTACTATCAGGGCGATCCGGGAACCGGCATGTATTTTATAGAAGAGGGCACGGTGCAACTTATTGTAGAATCCCGGCTTGAATCTGAAGAAGAGCGTTCTTTCACCATAGAGGCGCCGGAGAGCTTTGGCGCTCTTTCTATCGGCTACGAATTGCGGCGTATGTCTTCGGTGAAGTGCCTGACAGATTGCACCCTGCTGGGGTTTTTTAAGCCCGATTTTGAAACTCTGAAGAACCGGCATCCTTCCATTGCAGTAAAATTTATGGAAACACTGGCGTTTATTGCGATGAAACAACTTGAAATATCCACCCAGACACTCAAGGAGTATGCCGGTCCGGCGAAAGCGTACGCGCTGCAATTCGAAATCTATTACGGAAGCAGTCATAACTCATTATAAGAACCAGATTATCAGATGGCATTAAAGAAAGGCGAAGAAATTGAGCTGCACATCGATTCAGCAGCATTTAAGGGTAAAGGTATAGGCAAGGTTGACGACCTGGCGGTTTTTGTACCAAATACGGCTCCCGGAGATACCATAAAGGCACGTATCATCAGGCGCAAAAAGAACTACCGTGAAGGGAAATTGCTGGAGGTGCTGGAGCCGGGCAAACATCGTATCGAACCTAAATGCCGTCACGCGCCGGTTTGCGGCGGGTGTAACTGGCAGCACGTTAACTATGATTATCAGCTGAGCTTTAAACGAGACCAGGTCCGGGACCATATGCACCGCATCGGGGGGCTTACCGGACTCGAAGTACATCCCACCATCGGTTGTGAGGATATATTCTACTATCGCAACAAGATGGAATATTCTGTTGGCGACAGGCGCTGGCTGAGCCAGGAAGAGATCAGCCGGGAAGAGTTTGTCAGCGATCGCGGGTTTGCCGCCGGCTTGCATGCTCCGGGGCGCTTCGATAAAATCCTCAACCTGCAAGAATGCCACCTGCAGGCTCCTGTCTCCTATAACATCCTGGATTTCGTTCGCTCGTACTGCATCAGGCACGACATCACCCCCTACAATCCCGTCGAGCACACAGGGTATATGCGCAATATTGTAGTCCGCAACGCCTTTCATACCAAAGACCTGATGGTCAACCTGGTAACTGCCCGTGATGAAAAAGAGGTCATACAAGACCTTTCTGAAGCTCTGCTGCAACAGTTTCCGGAAATCACAACCATCGTCAATAATATTAATGACAGCCGCAGCCCTACCGCCGTCGGCCGGTATGAACATGTGCTCTACGGCCCCGGTTATATTACCGATTACATAGGCCCCTATCACTTTAACATCCACGCAAATGCCTTTTTCCAAACCAACACCCGCCAGGCAGAAAAACTGTATGATGTAGCCAGGTCTTTTGCCGATATTCAACCGGGCGAAACGGTATACGACCTCTATTGCGGTGTGGGAACGCTCAGTATCTATCTCAGCGAAAAAGCCGGCCGTGTAGTGGGCATTGAACTTGTAGACGTAGCTATAGAAAACGCCCGGCAAAATGCCGAAGAGAATGAAGTTAAAAATGTCTCATTCATCAAAGGCGACATGAAGGAGGTGTTTAACGAGCAGATTACCGATCAATACGGTGAGCCGGACTGCCTGATCACCGATCCGCCCCGCTCCGGTATGCATCCCGATGTTGTAGAGCGCCTGAAGGAGCTGAGAGTGCCTAAAATGGTCTATGTAAGCTGTAACAGCTCCACCATGGCGCGCGATCTTAAAGAGCTTGCCAAAGTCTATGATATCCTGGAAGTGCAGCCCGTGGACATGTTCCCTCAAACCTACCATATAGAGGCCGTGGCAAAGCTAAGGCTGAGAACGTAGCGGGGGGAAAGGGCTAAGGCCACTCAGCATATGACGGGTTCATCTATCTCTGCCATGCTTTGGGTATCGGTTAGTTGTTAGTGGTTAGTGGTTTAGCTTTTCGCAAGCCGGGAAATTCAGGAGTCAGAATTCAGGAGGGGGTAGAAGCGTTGGAAAAGGCCGCCCGCCCTACAGTTCTGCGGCCGGGCGCCATCCGTCTCCCCGTATCCGAGTAGCCCCACCTGCCCACTGCTTACCGTTCCCCCGGATCCGGGCAACCCCTCCTGTTCCCTGCTTACCGCCCACTGCTTACCGCTTACCGATCACACTGCCCCGCCGAACCCACCCCTTGTTCCCCTTCCCGACAGGCCTGTCGGGAGAGACGCCTGGCGTGGAACGCAGCTTGTTTACGCCCACCGCTCTCTGTACCGGAAGGGGGCACGAGCGGATCCCGACCTCGGTCGGGACAGGCTGCTCGCGCCAT
>CALJMB010000114.1 GCA_937982515.1 uncultured Balneolaceae bacterium | reverse complement strand
CTGCACCAAATCACCCGCACATCCACATGCTCAGGCTGAAGGTCAACACGCCCTAGGAGAACTGGAGAATTCTGGCTTCTGAACTCAGGAGCCAGAATTCAGAAGGGTCTAGAATCGTAGGACTGTATAACCGTAGAATTGTTGGAAAAAAGGTGCCCCCCATGCGGGCGACTGGGTTAATTAATTCGATATTCAAAACTCAACATTCATAATTCCAATCCCTGCCCGGCCGGACCCACCCCTTGTTCCCCTCCCCCGGAGGGGAAACGCCTTGCGTAGAACACAGCCGGTTTTCTGATCGTTGCCTACTGCCACTGCTTACTGCTCATTGCCCAATCTGTGACTAAACGATAGTTGTAGATGATCCTTTGACATGCTCTTGACTGAAAGCAAGTTTCAGGGTTGTTCCGTTCTTGTTAAATAGCTCCCATTCTGCATCCAGCTGTTTTAAGAAGTAATAGATCAGTGTCATACCTAACGTTTCCTTTCTATCAATAGACTGCTCATCTGGAATACCCACACCGTTGTCCTTAATAGAAACATGAATACGCCCGTTTTTACCAAATAGCTCAACACTTATAGCGCCTTGCTTCCTCCCTGTAAAAGCGTGCTCAAACGCATTGGAAATGACTTCATTAATCAGAAGCGCAAAAGGCACCGCTTTGTTGATATTCAACTCAATATCTTCGATTTCGGTTTTAATGTTAATCTCCCGGGTATCCGTCCGAAAGGTATTCCGGAGGGTCTGGAGCAGCTCTTCTATGTAGGTACGGCACGATATTCTGGAAAGGTTTTCCGACTGGTAGAGCTTTTCATGAATAAGCGCCATGGTCTGGATCCGGCTCTGGCTTTCCTGAAGGATACGGCGAATATATTCATCATCAACTTCGTACATCTGAAGCTGAATAAGTCCGGAAATGACTGCCAGGTTGTTTTTTACTCGGTGATGTATTTCCTGTAAAAGCACCTGCTTCTCTTTAAGAGAATCCGATATTTCTTTCTCATATTTAACCTGCTCGGAGATATCTATATACATACCAAAGCCTACGTAAGGTTTCTTGTCGATGTAGATGGGAATGGAGCCTACAAATACGTGTTTCATCTTACCGTCTTTGGTCCTGCGCCGGGCCTGGTGGTAGTAGTGTGTTCCCTTGAAATCGATGGCAGGCATTTTTGGAACCAAATCATACTCCTCCGGCGGAACGATGACTCTGTCCAGGTCCTTCTCTATTATTTCGCTTTCACTATATCCGAAAAGCTTTTCAAAACTCTGATTGATCATCAATACCTTGTTATTGACATCAACCATGACAATGGCAGCAGGCGCTTTCAAAAAAAGGTTTCTGAAGAGCTCCTCGCTTTTCTTTAATCTCTCCATCGCTCTTCTTTGCACGGAAATGTTATATCCCGATCCGATCAGGTACCGCTGGCCGTCTTTATTGAACCGTTTCCCTGTCATGTAATAGGGAATTCTGGTTCCGTCTTTAGTTACAAAATCTGCTTCCATACTGGATTCGCCTTCTTCAAAGACCCGCTGTACTTCCCGCGTTACATTTTCAATATCATTTTCTTCAAGCAGGTCGAAAAAAGTCATATCGCTTATCTCCTGCGCGCTGAACCCAAACTGTTTTTCAAAATTCTCGTTCCATCTCAGATATTGTCCCTGTTCATCAATCATATAAAAGATACCGGGCAAGCTCTCGATAATAGCTTCACTAAAGCGCTTTTCGTTTATCAGCTCCCGCCTGATCTCTTTTTGAGAGGTTATATCCAACCCGACACACAACATGAGCCACTCTTCTCCGAGTTTAATCAACCGGCCTCCCCAGAAAAAATCGACCTCCCTCTCATCTTTTGTCCGGATCTTAAGCTCGACACCGGTACCTTCTCCCTGCCTGAGCAATTCGGTTGCTTCTATCAGCTTTTGATGTTCTCCCTCGACTGCAAAATCAAAAACAGACATGGCCGCAATCTCACTGTGGGAATAACCTGTCAGCGTCTCGGCATTTTTGTTCCAGTGCACGATTTCCAAATCATTGTTCATCGCCAGGTAAATACTTGGCAGGCTGTCAAGAATGGCCTGAGTGTAATTCTTTTGGCTTGTCAGAGACTTCTGTACAAACTCATGTTTTTTATAAGTCGATATAATTTCTGAGGCGGCTTTAAGTAACGCTACTTCCTCCCTGCCCCATAGCTCACTCGTGTGCACATTATCAAAGCCAATAAATCCATACCAATCCTGATCAACAAACAAGGGGAGAATCAGTATGGATTTTATATCCTGGCTTTGAAGAGCCTCCTTGCCAGGTGAGGGAATATCTTCGACCAGCCTGTTTATCACCTGATTACGGGACAGTCTCTCCTTCCACCAGGGGAAATGCTCATAGCGTATATTCTGCAGCCCTTCATTGTCCCTTTGGGAATGTACGCCACTGCCGCATACTTCGTGAATCTGTCTCACGCAAAGATTATCATCTTCATCCCTGTAGTTTTCAAAGATATAGGCTCTGTCTGCAC
>CALJMB010000113.1 GCA_937982515.1 uncultured Balneolaceae bacterium | reverse complement strand
AAAAAACTACAACTATGACATTTTCAGCTATCCAAACAGAACCCCGACTGGAACCCATTAACCATCCCAAATCGCTTAAATTAAAACTGGTTTACTGGCTTACCAAACAACGGATGGGCAAGGTAATTACACCGGTAAAAGTTCAGTCTGCGCGTTTCCCGGAAAGTTTGGGCCTGTCTCAAAAACTTTTGAAAACAGAAGAAAAAATTACCATTGACCCAAAACTCAAGCATTTAATCAAAGTATATGTTGCCACTATAAACGGCTGTACTTTTTGTGTGGATATCGGGAAAGCTTCGGCACAAACCAAAAATCTGGATGGAGCCATATTTGATGACCTGTTGCGCTTCGAGGAAAGCCCACAGTTCAGTGAAGCGGAAAAAGCGGCGCTGGCCTATGTGGATGAAGTCACCCGAAACAAGCATGTGGACGATTCTACCTTTGAGCGGATGCAGCAGCATTTCAGTGAGCGTGAAATTGTACAAATTACTCTTCTCAACGCTATTGAAAATTTCTACAATCTGATGAATGCCCCTATGAATATTGGCTCGGACGAGCTGTGCGAGTTGGTGGGATGAACGGGCAGCTCTCAGCGGTCAGCGGTCAGCGGTCAGCGGTCAGCGGTTTAAGATAACTGGCAACCGGATATTTGTCGTTTTCTTATGGATAAATCCATAGAAATTTTAAGATTATTGTAAAGTGGATGAAAAATATGTAATGTTTCAGTCGAAACTATTTAAATAACCAATATCTGTTATGGCGAAACAAAGCAAGACCTCGACTTACTCCCGTCGGTCCTTTCTCAAGACAGCAGCACTCGGGAGCTCTGTATTCATCGTACCAAGGCATGTGCTCGGAGGCCCGGGCTATACCGCCCCCAGTGACCAGCTCAATCTGGCTGCGATCGGTGCAGGCGGAAAGGGGGCGAGCGATATACGCAATGCTTCCGTGAACGGCCGGGAAAGAGTTGTAGCGCTTTGCGATGTGGATTTCTCCGGCTCCGCGTCTAATACTGTCAAGGCTTTTCCCGATGCTGCGTTATATCATGATTACCGGGTGATGCTGGATAAAGAACCTGATATCGACGCAGTTACGATCTCTACGCCTGACCATGTACACGCCCCCGCCGCCGTCTTCGCCATGGAACGAGGAGTACATGTGTACGTACAGAAGCCTATGACCCATAACATTCGGGAAGCACGCTTACTCACCGAAATGGCCCGGGAGAAGCAAATCGTCACACAGATGGGGAACCAGGGGGCATCGAATCCCCTCCTGGCGATGGTCCAGGAATGGGTGGATTCGGGAATCCTGGGTGAGATTTCGAAAGTGCAAATATGGACTAACCGCCCGGTTTGGCCCCAGGGTTTTGCCATGCCTGAGCCGGACAAGAGTAAGAAACCCGATGACCTGCACTGGGACTTGTGGCTGGGGCCTGCCGCCTACAGACCCTATACACCCAACCTGCACCCCTTCAACTGGAGAGGATGGTGGGACTACGGAACGGGCGCACTTGGCGATGTGGGGTGCCACCTGATTGATATTCCATTCAGAACGCTGGATCTGATGTATCCCACGGATGCAGAATGCAGTGTTGGATCGGTCTACACGAGGATGTGGACACCTGAATATCATCCGGAAGGATGTCCGCCTTCTTCCTTTATCACCTTGCATTTTGACGCCACGGACAAGAGCCAGGCTCCCATAGAAATGACCTGGAGTGATGGCGGTATCCGGCCAGCCCACCCGGAAGTCATTCCTGCTGATCACGACATCGGTGGCGCCCGAAGTGAAAATGGTGTGCTGATAATCGGAGAAAACGGCGTCATTTCCACGAATATCAACGACAGTTCGCCATTGATGCCGAAGCTCTACCTGAACGACGGGACAATGGAGTTCGGACCTGAAACTGAGAATCCCGACGAGCCTGAATATGGACATCAGCGCAAGTGGGTGGACGCCTGCAAAGCGGGATTTGGAAGCCCGGAACATCGTGGCCTGACCTCTTCTTTCGATTATGCCGGCCCAATGACAGAGACCGTCCTGATGGGGAATCTGGCCATTCGTAGTTATATGCTGCGCAGAAATAATGAAGATGGACAGCCGGAATATTATGGTCGCAGAAAATTATTGTGGGACGGGGAGAACATGAAGATCACTAACTTCGAAGATGCAAATCAGTTCGTGGGAAGATCCTACAGAGAAGGATGGGAGGTTTGACCCGGTCAAAACCTCCTACTCTCTTTTCAAAATATTCATGAAGATCGATTTCTGAACAGCCTCTTCGCATCCCGGGTCAAGTTCGACATACCCTAAAGCGAGGTCAGACTCAAATGTCCGCGCGACACGCTGAGTCTCACCTCCTTCAGACTTCAGTACACTATCTCATGCAACTGCTCCCACAGGGTAGCGTCTCCTTCCTTTAGCACTTCCAGCAGGGCTCTCACTTCACGCACATATACTTTCGCAAACCCGGGATCTTTTTCAATGATGCTTTTGGAGTTATGAATCAGATCGGCAAGCTTGATCGTTTTGGCTTCGGGGGATGCCCCGGCCGTATGTTGCCGGTCTATCTCTTTTCGCGTTCTCCTGTTGCCGTCCTCCGGCTTGCTGATGTCGGTCAACATTTCCACCAGCGTGTACACTTCCTCCCCGAATAGCTCCCGTACCTCTTCGAGCGTAGCCTTTGTGTCTTCAACGGTATCGTGCAGCCAGGCCGCGGCGAGCATCTGCGGAGTATGCGGTACACCCCGCACGATTTCAGCCACCGCCGCAGGATGCACAATATAGGGCTTCTTACTGTATTTGCGTGTCTGGTTTATCTCCGAATGCTTTTCAAAAGCAAAGAGCATGGCCTTTTGTTCCAGTTCTGTTGCATCCTGAGGTATATCGATAATGCGTGCCAGGCACGAAAGGGTTTTGGCTTTATCTCTGTTACCCCCAGTTCCCATAATCTCTTGCTCAGTTCAGTTTTTTATTCCTCTTGCCATTCTTTTGACACCATGGCCCCGGCTTTTCAAACCGGGGGTAATGAGATGAATTATAAATGATAGGGCTTTAGCTCTTCTCCCAATGCTGGAAAGGGCTGAAGCCCTTCCGGATTAAAGCTTTCACTCCAATCCCCGGCCTGAAAACCTGGGCAACTGATAACTATACTGCTACATCCTCCACCATCTCCCGGTGTATTTCTCCCCAATCGGATATTTGTTCCAGCATCGGGTGCATGGAATGTCCCAGTTCCGTCAGCTCATACTCAACCCGCGGAGGCACCTCGGGATATACTATACGGTTGACAAGCCCATTCTCTTCCAGCTCTCGAAGCTGCTTGGCCAGCATACGTTCCGAGATGCCTTTTAGCTCATCTCTCAGCTGACTGAACCGCAGATTCTTATGAACTATCAACATCCACAGAATTCCTGCCTTCCATCTTCCTGCAATCAAGTTCAGAGTGTAAGCCGTACTGCACGTGGCTTTTATGCTTTTCTCATTATGCCAGTTAGTTGAGGTTTGTTTTCTCATAAGTCTGGATTGGTGATTCAATAGATTTGTTTAAGGAACCGGATACTTATGGCATAATCAAAAAAGAGTTTAAATAATTCAAATATCAAAAGTAAGAATGCCCATATGCCTATCTATGACGAGTCTGGCCAATACATACAATATTGTAAGCTCCTGAAAACCTGGTGCGTACTTACGGAAAGACTATTGAACCGTTAGTTTCGCTTCTGCCAACTAATAAACAAAAACTAACAGGTATGAATACTTTAGCATATATGAATACAGAACGTATTAAGAAAATTTTTCATTGGATCGCCCTGGCCATTTTCATTTATATCTTTGGCTATGCCGGTCTGTACAAAGTTTTTAAAGTACCGGGAATGATGGAGGGTATGGCTGAAATGGGCTTCGGAGCAACGTGGACCCTGTTCATTGGACTGGCCGAGGTGCTGGGAGTGATTGGCGTTATTACAGGCTTATTTATACCACCTGTTAAATACATTTCGGTGATACTGCTGCTTCCTTTCGCAATCGGTGCCTTTACCATGCATATGGGCCTCCACCATCCCTTCAGTATCTACATGAACTCACTGCTGGTTTGCATTCTGCCCATTATCATTCTTTGGACCGATGACAAGTTTAAACTTATTCTGAAATAGAATATGCTATATACATTCAGAAAGGAGACATAAGCCAATACCGTCTCCTTTCTGAGTAACTGAATTCAGCAGTAAAAAATAAAAACTTATAGCATCTAACTCACCCTTTCATATGCTGTGTTGTTAGCAGTACCTGACTCCAGAAAAAACAAGCCCGTATGTGCTAAAAGATTCACTAAATCTGTCAGCTCACCCTCTCCAAAACCAACATTCAAGCGATAGTTTATTTTTTTTGAAAAAAAACTTGTGGATGGATTTATCTTTGCCTACCTTTGTGAGTGATCACTTACTTACAAGTTTGTACAAGATGACAGAGAAGCAAAAACAAATATTAAAAGCTGCCCTGGAGTTGTTCGCAAATGAAGGGTATCAGGCTACTTCAACCAGCAAGATTGCGTGCCAGGCTGGTGTGTCAGAAGGGCTGATCTTTAAACATTTCCAAAATAAAGAAGGCTTGTTACATGCCGTAATTAATTTGGCCAATGATGATATCAAAGCTTTTATAAAATACATAGAAAACCAGGATGATCCGAAGAAGGTTCTTGAAGCGGCGTTTGACTTTCCCCCTTTGGTTCGTACCAACCAGGATTTTTGGAAGTTGCAGTTTTCCCTGAAGTACCAATGTCCGGGGAAACAACAGTTCCATGAGAAAAAAGAACTGATACACACGTTTGAAAAGACGCTGGAAAAAGCCTTTACAGAATTAGGCTACGAAAATCCCCAAATGGAAACACGGCTACTGATGAATATTATTGAGAACCTTTGCCGAAGTAATACTGAAAATGGCCACGGTCAAAAATATATAGATTTTATTAAACAAAAATATGAGCTCTAAAAAAATTTACCCTGCTGGGTAAGTGAGCACTTACTTAATTGTAGGCGCTGCAATAAAAAAAGGTGCAACACATCACAATCCCTTAAAAAGCAATGTGTGCACCTCTAATTCTAATTGAGCACGTTCTGTGCTCGCAAACCACCTAAAAGGTAGTGAGGTAACTCATGTTAAGCAATACATCTAAATTATTAACCTTTCTTCATGTTATAATTTTCGTAGCGGGAGTGGGAGCCACATCAACCCTTGCCCAGACCTACCAGAACAGTCCTCTGACCTGGGGATTAAAAGCTGGCCTTAATGTAGCCGATCTTTACGGAGACGATGCCAAAGACTCTGATGTCAGAGAGGGCTTCAGCGGAGGCCTGTTTTTAAACTACCGCATTAATAACTACTGGGCTTTGCAACCTGAAGTGCTTTTTAGCACAAAAGGTACTGATCTTGAGTCAGGCCTGACCGGTGAGAACGGCCCCGCCAAGTATGAATTCGGGTATCTTGATATTCCGGTATTAGTCAAATTTTATATCCCCGCCGGAACTACACTGAGCCCCAATTTATATGCAGGTCCCGAAGTAGGAATTAAACTTTACGCCGACTCGAATGACAATGATATCGACGACGAGCTGAAAGCAGCTGAATTTGCTATCGCTTTCGGGGCGGGTCTGGATTTTAATCTGGGTTCTGATCCGATAGCCTTCATCCGAACCGTAGGTTTGGATTTACGCTACTCTCTCGGGCTGACAGACGTCTTTGATACGCCGGGCGAACCTGAAGCCAGAAATGGTGTCTTTTTAGCGGCATTATTTCTTGGATTCTAAATCTATCCATCCTTCAACCCATACCCGGCGGCAAAAGATCGTCCGCCGGGTATTTTAAAAATTCCTGCAAATGAACAAACCAATCTCCAATGATCCGGGAGGCGGGGTTATATCACTCACCCCTCCTGATGACTTTGAATTGGATGAAATAGAATGGGATAACTATAAAGATCCGATTCATCTCCATTCGATTCCATTCAAAAATACCGTAAAACAAATTTTAAAAGAACTTGAGCGTGAATAGCTCGGCCTGCAAATTTTTAAGTAAACAGCTTTATGATTTCACGAAATATTATATCAGAATACCGAGATTTACTCAAAAAATTAGGGGATGCCATTATGGGTATTCACGATGAGTATAAAGTACCACAGCAATCAAGACAAAAAAGAGAAATGAGCAGTCTATTGAATAGCCAACGAAGAAGCTTTTGGATGCAAAAAAAATACGCAGTACTGCCTGTTGTAGTGTCGGGACTCATTGCGCTTGTAGCTGCCTGCAGCAGTTCTTCATCGCAACCGCAAGCGCCGCCGCCCCCTACGGTAAACGTAAGTGCTCCGCTGGAAGAACCTGTTACCCAGTATGACGAATTCACGGGCCGGTTCCGGGCCGTAGAACGCGTAGAAGTAAGGGCGCGGGTAAACGGATACCTTGAGGAGATAAAGTTCACAGACGGGCAAATGGTTCAGGAGGGTGATGTACTATTCATCATCGATCAGCGGCCCTATGTTATTGCCTTAGAACAGTCCCGGGCTGAACTTGAAAATACGAAAACGCGCCTGGAGTTGAGCAAAAAGGAACTGCAACGCGCAAAGGATCTGCGTTCGACGGGCGCTGTTTCTCAGGAACTCATCGACCGGCGAAACCAGGAGTACTTATCGGCACAAGCGGCCATAAGATCGGCTCAGGCAGCGGTCCATTCAGCGGAACTCAATCTCGAATTTACCAAGGTCAAAGCACCCGTTTCAGGTAGAATAAGTGAAAACTTTGTCAGCGTAGGCAACCTGGTCAGCGGTGGCCTCTCGTCTGCAACCCTGTTGACAAGGATCGTCTCATTCGATCCCATCTATCTCACTTTCGAAGTCAGTGAGAATAAACTGATAAGCTATCTCAGAAATGATTCCTTCAGAGGAAGTGTATCGGCTACCGCCGATGACCGCTACACCATAATGGCAAAGCTGCTGGGTGAGGAAGGGTTTGCCCACAAAGGGAAGCTGGATTTCATAGACAATGAACTCGATCAGAGCACCGGTACGCTGTTGGTTCGGGCGGTCTTCCCCAATAGCAGCCTGCTGCTGACCCCGGGGATGTTTGCCAGGGCAAAGTTCTCAGCCACCGGCCGCCACAGAGAGTTGCTCATCCCCGACCGGGCTATTGGCAGCGATCAGGCCAACCGCTATGTGCTGGTGGTTGATGACAGCAGCAGGGTAAGCCGGAAATTTGTAGAAACCGGCGCACTGCATAACAACATGCGAATTATTGAAGCCGGCCTGAATAAAACAGATCGCGTAATCATCAACGGACTGGCTAAAGTAAGGCCGGGCGACAAGGTACTTGTCAATCAAGATGAAATAGCATTGGCCGCGGAGGATAAACAACGATGAAACTTTCTCATATATTTACCGACCGGCCGATTCTTTCTACCGTACTCTCTTTACTGATTGTCATTGTAGGGACGATATCCTACTTCTCCCTTCCCGTTAATCAATATCCGGATATTGTGCCACCCACTATTGAGATACGCGCCGCACTTCCCGGTGCCAGCGCCCAAACGGTATCGGAAGTGGTGGCCACTCCCCTGGAGCAGGAGATCAACGGAGTGGAACATATGATCTATATGCAGTCGCAGGCTACAGATGACGGCAATCTCATAATTACAGTAACGTTTGAACTCGGCACCGATATTGACGATGCGCAAGTACAGGTTCAGAACCGGGTGGCCCGGGCTGAACCGCGCCTGCCACAGCAAACACGCCAGCTTGGGATAACGACACAGAAAACTTCTCCGAATTTCTTGCTGATCGTCAACCTGATCTCTCCCGACCAAAGTTATGATCAACTGTATATAGCTAACTACGCCACACTTCGTATCCGCGACCAGCTTTCCCGCATCGATGGTGTCGGTAATGTTATGGTCTTTGGAGGCAGTGAATATGCCATGCGCATCTGGGTAGATCCGGACCGGATGACCACTCTCAATATTACCGCCGGTGATGTACTGGGAGCCTTACGGGGACAAAATGTGCAGGTTGCCAGCGGCAATCTGAATCAGGAGCCGAATACCAATAACGGAGCGTTCCGGATCAATGTGCAAACTCAGGGCCGGCTTGAATCAGTCGAAGAGTTTGAGCAGGTGATCGTAAAACAAGTAAACGGCCGGATTGTCAGGCTGGGCGATATTGCACGGGTTGAGTTAGGTGGCCAAAACTACGCGATCCGAAGTTATCTGGGTAAAGATCCCGGCGTGGCTATCGCTGTATTTCAACGGCCAGGCTCTAATGCACTTGAAGCAGCCGAAGAAGTGCTGGCCAGAATGGAGGAGTTTTCCAGCGATTTCCCCCCCGGCCTGGAATATAAAGTGTTATATAATCCGACGGAGTATGTGGAACAATCGCTAAACGAAGTCTACATAACCATTCTGGAGGCTATCATACTGGTAGTGATTGTTATTGTACTGTTCCTGCAATCATTCAGGGCCTCCATCATTCCGATTCTGGCCATCCCTATTTCTCTGATCGGAACCTTCGCCATCATGAACCTGCTGGGCTTTTCACTCAACAACCTGACGCTCTTTGGACTCGTACTGGCCATTGGCATTGTGGTAGATGATGCCATTGTGGTAGTAGAAGATGCCGCGCGTAACATTGAAGAAGGCATGAAACCACGCGAGGCCGTCCACAAAACCATGGATGAAGTAGGTGGCGCTCTGGTTTCTATTGTACTGGTGCTTGCGGGTGTGTTTATCCCCACAGCTTTTCTGGAAGGCATTTCAGGACAGTTTTTCCGTCAGTTTGCCTTAACCATCGCCACAGCCACTTTATGGTCTCTGGTGGTTTCACTGACCCTGACACCCGCATTGTGCGCTTTAATCTTAAAAGATACGTCCAATGTTAAACGCTCCGGGCTGCTCAAGCCGGTCAGCTATCTGTTCACAGCATTCAACCGCCTGATCGGAAGTTCATCCGAAAGGTATGCAAATATAATTAAGAAGGGAGTACGCAGAGAACGCTCCGTACTTTTGGTGTACCTGCTGTTGATCGGGTTAACATTTTTCCTCTTCAACCGGCTTCCCGGCGGGTTTATCCCCCCACAAGACCAGGGTTACTTTATTACGGTTGTACAGCTGCCGCCCGGGTCTTCCCTGGATCGAACCGATGCGGTTGTGCAGGAGGCTACCGATAGATTTTTAGCGGTAGACGGTGTCGAAAACACGATCACTTTTACCGGCCTCTCTGGCGCCACTTTTACGAATGCTCCCAACGAAGCAGTGATTTTTTTGCCGCTTGAGGATTTCGACTACAGAGCCGAACATAACATAGCATATGAACAACTCCTGGGTACACTTAATCAAGTAGCCGGGAAGATTCAGGAAGCTAACATATTTGTAATCCCTCCACCGCCGGTGCAGGGCATAGGCAACGCCGGAGGATTCAAGATGATGGTTCAGGACCGGGCAGGCGTGGGCTCCAAAGCGCTCGAAAATGCAACCTGGGCATTAGCCGCCGCGGCCAATCAGGATCCCGCCATCGTCAATACCTATACCACATTTGAGACCAATACGCCTAAGATCTATCTCGATGTTGACCGCGAGCGAACCGAACGGCTGGGAGTGAATGTATCGGATCTGTTTCAGACTCTGAACCTGATGATCGGCTCTTCGTATGTGAACGACTTCAGCTACCTGGGCCGAACCTATCAGGTTACGGCACAAGCTGATGCCGCCTACAGAGATACGCCCGAAGATTTGCTTAACCTTCGGGTTCGTAACAACGCCGGACGTATGGTTCCGCTGGGCTCAGTCTCGGATGTGGATCAGACTACCGGGCCATCGCGCGTTCCGAGGTTCAATCTTTACCCGGCGGCGGCATTAAATGGTGCTGCAGCCCCCGGCTTCAGTACCGGAGAGGCCCTGGATCGGATGGAAGCGCTTGCGGCGGAAATTCTCCCTCCGGGTATCGGATTCGAATGGACTGAGCTGGCTTACCAGGAGAAGCAAACGGGTAACATGGCAATTCTCGTCTTCATTCTGGCCGTGGTGTTTGCCTTTTTGATCCTCTCAGCCCAGTACGAAAGCTGGCTGCTTCCCTTAGCCATTGTACTTATCGTCCCGATGTGTGTGTTTGCGGCCTCCATAGGCCTGGGGCTGATGGGGCAGAACGTAAACATCCTTACTCAGATCGGCTTGGTGGTGCTCGTCGGCCTGGCCAGCAAAAATGCGATTCTCATCGTTGAATTTGCCAAACAGATCGAAGAGAGGGAGGGTATGAGCCGGTGGGATGCAGCCGTTGAAGCAGCTAAAATCAGGCTCCGCCCCATCCTCATGACAGCCTTTGCATTTATTCTCGGAATGGTGCCCCTTATTCTTTCAACCGGGGCCGGATCCGAAATGCGTTTTGCCATCGGTCTCACCGAGTTCTCTGGAATGCTCGGGGTTACGATTATCGGATTATTCCTGACACCTGTTTTTTACGTAGCAGCCCGGAGTCTGGCAAAAGATCAGCGGCTTATCAGAAGACCGGAACCCGCTGTTGAATCACCTAATACTAAATCCAATTCGTGATGTCGGTATCCATGCTCCCTGCTAATCATCAGGCAATCCTCTTAATCCCCCTTTTCTAAGGGGGAGATGGGTTGTGCCTCGGCACTGTGTATTCCCGCTTGGAGAAAGAGGGGCAGGGGGATTGATCGAAAAGGTGCTGAATACAAATACTGATACTCTGAAATGAAATTCACGTAATACTGAAGAAAGTTAATATGACTACATCTATAAATCACACTATAATTAATCACATAATTTTAGGAATAGCGCTTTCGGTAACAGCCGTCTCATGCAGCTTCCGTCCTTATCATAAACCGGAAGCTGTTATCCCGGAAGAGAGCAATTATGAAACAGAATCAGATCCACGGTTACAGGCGGCCGAGCCGGTTGCCGACTGGTGGAGCACATTCAACGACGAAGATCTGGATTCGCTGATAAGCGATGCGCTGAAGCACAATCTGGATATATCCATCGCCACAGCCAACGTAAGGAGAACCCGCGCCTTGCTGCGCGAATCCGGTTTTAACCTCTTTCCGGTTGTACAGGCCGGGGGCGGCTATACCTGGCAAAGACAGAGCGAGAAAGCCGGTATTCCCGTCGCCGACAGAGATCTTGATACCTATGATGTTGGCTTAAGCGCTTCCTGGGAGCTCGACCTCTTTGGCCGGGTTTCCCAGGCTAAAAAGGCGGCAAAGGCGACCTACCAGGCGAGCTTTGCCGAACTGAGAGGTACATACGTGAGTGTCGCTTCCGAGGTAGCCTTAACATATATCCAGTTGCGCGGCGCTCAATACCGGCGGAATGTGGCCAGCCAAAATGTCGAAAATCAGGAAGAAACCTATCGGCTCAGTAAGGCGCTGGCTGACGGCGGGGGCGGTTCCGAACTGGATGTGGCCCGGGCCGAAGCCCAGTTACAGCTGACCCGTTCTTCCATCCCGCCGTTGCAGGCCCAGATAAAGAGTGCAATCAACCGGCTAAGCGTCCTGACGGGCCGGGAGCCGCAGACACTCAATGACTGGCTGGAACAGATAAAACCGCTTCCATCCCTTCCTCCGGTCGTGAATATTGGCAGCCCGGCAGATATGCTGCGCCGGCGGCCCGATGTTGACCGGGCTGAGCGGGATCTGGCAGCCGCTGTTGCCCAATATAATGTAGCCGTTGCCGACTACTTCCCCCGGGTAAACATCTTCGGAAGTCTGGGCTTTCTGGCCACCTCTTTTTCTGACCTGTTTACTTCCGGCGCACTGAGTGCCTCTGTGGGTCCCTCTATTTCCTGGGCCGCATTAGATTTGGGAAGGGTACAGGCAAGGGCCGCAGCCGCCGATGCCGAGACCGAACTACGGCTGGCTGTCTATCAGCGTACCGTCCTGGAAGCTCTGGAAGAAGTATCCACTGCTATGTCTGATTTTAGTCTGGAAGAGAATCGCCGGCGAAGCCTCACAATTACGGCTCAGGCAAGCACAAAAGCAGCAACATTGGCGCAACAGCGGTATGAGGCCGGTATCGACAACTTTCTGGATGTACTGGATGCGGAACGGCGGCTTCTGGAAGCTCAGGACCTGCTGGCCATTAGCAACATCAAATCAGCAACAGACTTAATTGCTATTTACCGGGCACTGGGCGGAGGCTGGCAGGTGAAAACAGAGACTTATGCAAGGAAGAGCAATTAACGGTGGCGGGCTTCAGAACGAAAGCCGGTAATAAAGTCTGTCAACTGAAACCAAAATAGTTAACCGCCGGCCGACTTGTGTATTAGATGTTCCAAATACGTGAGGCACCATGAAAAAGTAACCATAAACAATAGTTTGCCAGATATGCTGTTTAATGTTAAGTAACTTAGGGTGTGTTGACGTTCAGCCTGAGGACGTCAACACACCCTAAAACATACAGCATTCATGTTTAATTGATAAGATGAATTTAGTCTAAAAAAATATGAATCCTTTAGTATGTTATCCCGTAAATATGCAAATACGGTCGTCCAAATCTGCTAGCGGGATTATTTTTAACCGTGTCAACCCTGGATATGGGTCAGATAATAAAGACTGACGGAAAAACTGTAAGCCAATGGGCATTTATAATGCGGTAAATGGCTAGCCGCTAAGCGATATTGAAGCCAGCTAAACAGCTTATTTCAATCTGAATAAATCACAAATAATTACTGTTTATAAGAGTTAAACAGGTACACTTAATTTCTTGTTCTAAAACAGGGAACCAATAAAATACGATTTCAGGGAGCTTTAAAAGCTACAACTATGAGTATCAAGAATAACAGAAACAATATTAAGGCCTTGTTTGCCCTGGAGCCGGATGAAAGGATCAAAGCCTTATCCATGTTCCTGTATAACTTTATCCTGCTGAATACGCTGTACCTACTCAAACCGGTTCGGGACAGCCTATTCCTGGAGCAGGTAGGGGCCCATAGCCTGCCTTTTGTTTTTATCCTTACCGCTATAGCGGTCATTCCTATTTCTGTTGGCTATTCCCGGATTGCCCAGAGAATGTCTGTCGGATGGGTTATTAATATTGTTACTCTGTTTCTTGCAGCCAATCTGTTTTTAATCTGGTCTCAGATAGACACCAACAGCCGGCTTCTTTATTATGGTTTTTATATTTGGGTGAGCATATACGGTGTTCTTATTACTTCGCAGTTTTGGCTGTTTGCGAATACGATCTTTAACTCCGTTCAAGCCAGAAAGGTATTCGGCTTTTTAAGTATGGGAGCTATCGCTGGCGCTTTTACAGGAGGAGAGATGACCGGTCTTCTTATCAATCAATATGGGGTCTCTCCCAAATACCTGCTGCTGATTAGCGTCGTCATGCTTGTGGCCACAGTACCGCTGATATCATGGATTTTAACCCTGCAAGACAACCCGGCAGATGACAAGCAGATGAACCCGGCTGAATCGTCTCCTGTGAACGCTTCCGCTAATCCCATCAAAGAGATTTTAAATAACAAACATCTTCTTCTGATTACAGGATTGATCGGGACGGCCGTTGTTGTAACTACAATTATTGATTTTCAATTCAAGTCCGTTGCCGAAAGCGCCTTTGCCAGCGAAGCGGCTCTGACCAGTTTCATGGGCCGGTTCTATGGCCGGGTGAGCCTGATCGCCTTCTTGCTTCAGTTTTTTGTCGGTACCTATTTTACTAAAAAGTACGGGGTTTCCGGCGCCGTTCTGCTGTTGCCAGTGGCTTTACTGATCAGCGCCGGCGGCATGCTGCTCATTCCCGGGCTTATCGCCGGCACTATCAGCCGGGGAGTTGACCAGTCGCTCAAACACTCGATAGACCGCACAGGCAGAGAGCTCTTATTTATACCGCTGAAAACACAGCTAAAAAAGAGGGTTAAGGTATTCGTAGACCTTTTCGTAGATCACGGAGCCCAGGGCTTGGCGGGTATATTGCTGACAGGGTTAACCTTCGGCCTCGGATTCGGGGTAAGGGAATTAAGCCTGGTTGTCGTGACGTTGTTGCTGCTCTGGATTATCATAGCCAAAATGGTCAGCAATTCCTATATCGACCAGTTCCGAAAATCGCTGAGGCGACAGGTAAATTCCGGACGAAACAGAAGTTCTGATGAAGTGGAGCCATTCAATGATATCTCTTACTACTCTCTGCTTCGCTTGCTGAAGAGCGGCCAGGAATCCGATATTCTCACCGCGCTGGAAAGATTCAGACAAGCGAATTATGAACTCCCGGAAAAACATCTGAGGAAGCTGCTTAAAGACCCAAGAGAAAAGATTCGCCTGGAAACACTAAAGCTGCTTCGCGAGAAGGAATTACCGGGGTTTGTGGATAATATGATCGATCTGGTCTACGACCCAAATCCCGACATACGTATGGAAACCATCAGATATATTTATCAGTTTTGCGAAGGAGACTGGTTAGGAAAACTCCATATCGGCCTTGAGCATGAGGATGTACGCGTTCGGGCCGCTGCCTTTGGTCTGATCGCCGAAGAGGGCGGAGCCGAAGAGCGGGAGCTGATTACCGACCGCATACTGAAAGACGCATTGGATTACAAGGGAGAGGAAGCAACGGAATTACGGCGCCAAACGGCCAAGGTTTTGGGCAAAACCTATACCAGCGACAGAGCCTGGATGCTAAAGATCCTTCTTCAGGACGAGGCGCCGTCTGTTGTGAATGAGGCTATAATCAGTGCCGGCGAGACGATGGACAGGCAATTTACCAATGAACTGATATGGCTTCTGGGAGATGAACTGCATCGCAAGACGGCCGAGCAGGCTCTGGGCCGATACGGGGAAAGTATTTTCGGCGCCTTATATGACCACATGAATGATAACGAGCTGCCGGAATCCATCCGCCAGTACATTCCCTGGCTGTTTTCTCAAACAGTCTCTGAAGAGTCATGGCGACTTCTTGTAATGAGCCTGGAACGATGCTCCATACCGGTCAGACACGGTGTAATTAAAGCTCTTTTACGCCTGAGAAGTAAAGATGAATCTTTTACTTTACATCAGCAGGTTACATCAAAAAATATCAATATTGAAATTGCGCGTTACTCAAAACTGATGAAGGTACTGCACATGTACCAAGGACAAGACCTTGTCTTTACTGATCGTGTGGCCGATATAATCGAGTATGAGATCAACCAAAGTTTTGAAAATATTTTCCGGCTGTTATGCCTGACCCATAACCGTGAAGACATCACCAACGCGTATCGGGGCATTACAGGGCATAATTCCTTCCTGAGAGCTGATGCAATCGAGTTTATTGAAAACTTAATTGCATGGGAAACACGTAAGTTGTTGCTGCCCATTTTGGAGAAACATCACTCCGCACAACTACACGAAAATTCTTTTAACACATCTGTCAGAACTAAAGAAGAAGCTTTTTCATTCTTGATTAATCTGGATCATTCAGCCCTTAAATCAGAACTTGATAAAAACATCAAAAGGCCGTTGGTACTGTGGTGGAACGGGCCGCAGATTAAAACATCTCTGAATATAAAGTAGTGCAGATTTCATGATATTGGATAAACCCGTGATCTACCCCCGGTCCCCCCGATGGAGTAGTCTTATTGCTTTAATCGCCTGCTTTTTAGTGGCTGCTCCAACCCGGGCGGAGACGCGGACAGTTCCTGCCTTTCCCTTTCCGGAAACTCAGAATGGGGAGGCTGCCTTAACCGATACGATTCCTTCACAACCTCATCCCGACTCCATCCCTTATGATGCCCGTCCCGTCTTCGCCCGCCAGTTACTTAAACTGCCTGCCTATCTGTTTCATACAGCTGTCCTTCCTCTTAAATGGTCTGTGATATGGGTTACTGAAAACCAGGTCGATCAAAAACTGTTAAACTTCTTCCTCAATGACGACCGTACGGCGGGGTTCTATCCCAATATTTCGGTTGGAGGGCGCACCCCCTTCGCAGCAGGCGTCACCTACTTTAACAGGAATGCGTTTAGCAGAAACCACTCCGTTGATTTAAACCTGTTCTACTCAGGAAACACCAACTTCAAAGCCGGGTTAAACTACCTGATTCCGCCGGAACAGCACCGGCGCTTTCAGTTTAACATCAAGGGTAACATCAGAAGCGATGACGATGAAAATTTCTTTTTGGAACCCGGTGACGAGCTCGAACTCACCCGAGCCTCGTATGAAATAGACGAATATTCTGTTCAGACCGAGCTTGGTTACCTGATACGCCCGAATCTGTTCGGAATGATAACGGGAGGGATCAGGCACACAGATATTTACGGCGCCACGCCCGCAACAAACCAGCCGGATATTATACCGCTGTCCGACCAAACTCCCGGATATGGCCTTACCACGCTTCTGAATGCCGGCCTGGCCTTTACATTCGATTTCCGGAATAGCCTCCTGGAGAACAGAAATACCAATCTGGTCAGTCGTGTTACAACAACCTGGAACTTTAAGCAGACAAAAATACGTACCTACTCAGGGGCGCTTTTCGATGCAGGAATCCGCTATAATCACAGCCTGAACAGCAACCGTTATGAATTCCTGCACTACTACGGAGAGTGGCAACAATATCTGCCCATTCCCGGCCTGCCCCTTACCCGGCGCCTGGCTTTTCGTACACGGCTGGAAAAACGAGATCCCCTGGGAAACAGTGAAATACCCTTTTTGGAACAGAGTATCCTGGGAGATGCCGACAACCTCAGAGGATATGCACAAGACCGCTTCCGGAATCTGGGTTCACTGCTGCTGACACTGGAGTACCGCTATCCCATCTGGGATACGTGGGACGCCGTTATCTTTACCGACCAGGGACAGGTTTTTAACAAATACAGCGAATTGGCATTGGATAACTTTCGCGGCTCTGTGGGAACAGGGCTGCGGTTTATGACCTCCTCCGATTTTCTGTTCCGCGTAGAAGTGGCATTCAGTAAAGAAACAACCCGCGGGCTGCTGGAATTCACCATGAATTTTTAAAAGTCAGCAACAGATCCCGCTATAACCCTGCCAGGGTTTCACACTCTGAGAGGGGTATAACGGAGACAGGGCTATAGCGAACACCCGGTCTGTTGTTATCTTATGCTATTTGAAAAGTATAATTATGAACCGATACAAGCTTAAACAAACGAATCTTCGGCACCTTTACCTGCTGATGCTGGCCGCTCTTATACTCACAACGGCAGGATGCGGTGCCAGTTCTCCTTATTATAAACATGCTGAAGAGCGTCCCGATTACAGGGCAACGGAACTACCCGTTCCGGACAACCAGTTTACCCTGTTCTTAATCGGCGATACGGGGGATCCTTCCACCGAACCGTTAGAACCTAACCTGGCCGCTCTCCGCCGGCAGCTTGAGGAAGCCGGAAAACACTCTGCCGTGGTGTTTATGGGTGATAATATTTACACCCATGGCTTACTTCCGGAAGGCCATCCCGAACGGGGCGACTCGGAACGCAGAATCGACACACAGCTGCACATACTGAAAGGGTACCCGGGGCGCGCCTTTTTTATCCCCGGCAACCACGACTGGAACAACAGTGAGCCGAATGGCCTGGAGTCTATCCTGCGGCAGCAAAACTATATTGAATCTGAATCAGGTGGCCGGATTTCCTTTTTACCCGATAACGGCTGTCCCGGCCCCGTTGAAGTGACGCTCGATTCTTCCAATACTTTGCTGCTGCTCGATACCTCATGGTGGCTATATCCACACGAAAAACCAGGCCCGGATGCCTGTTCAGCCGGTAGCGAGGGTCTGTTCATCCAGGCTGTAGACTCTCTGGTACGGCAGAATCTCGATCGCAATCTGTTTATAGCAGCCCATCACCCGATATTCAGTAACGGCACTCACGGAGGTTATTCTCCATTTACGGATCACGTATTCCCTCTGCTAAGGGTGCACGATGCTCTTTATATCCCGTTGCCTGTCATAGGTTCGGCTGTGCCTCTGTACAGAAAGTTTGTCGGGTATCCGCAGGATCTGCCATATAAAGATTATAAACGGCTGCGAGAGCAACTGATTCGCATCTTTCAACAACATCCCAGGCTGACTTATGCATCGGGCCACGATCATAGCCTGCAATACCACCCCGTTGATGGCCGGCATTATATCATCAGCGGCAGCGGGACGGTAGAAAGCTATGTGCGCCGGGGGAAAACGGCCGCCTTTGCCTATAAACATAAAGGATTCGCGCGTATCGACATCAATGAAACCGGCGTTGTGCTATCCTTCTGGACACCCGAAGACGACAACCCGCAAGGAAAGCCGGTCTACCGCAGGGTATTATATACTAATCCATAACGGATTATGACCCGGCCTAAAATATGTAACGATAGTGAAAAACAGAATGTACACTCAATCTTACAGACATTTTATTAATACACGGCTGTTGCTGGTGGTCTTCCTGGCAACCCTCAGCGCCTGCGGCTCAACCCGGCCCTATACTTCAGGCCCTGTTAAAACCTTCGATCCTGATAACCAACATATCCCCGAACCCCCTGAAACGGAAGAACATTTCGAGTGGGAATCGCTCTACCTGTCCACCTTCTACCAGGTGGAGAAGAATCTGGACCTGGGCCGTTTGTTTCAAAATATAGGCCGCCTTATCGGCATAACCGGGCGAGATGAAGCTAAAAACGTAAACGTGCTGGACGAAGTGCCGAACTCCAGTTGGTATACGCACCGCCATTATACAGATCCTATGACGTCGCGGGAACTGAAACAAGGCCCTGTTAAACCCGGTGAAACACCCGATACCAGCCGGGCCATAGCCGTTATCCGTGGAAAATCTGATGGCGTCACACCGGGTTTTACCATAAAAGATGCCAGGGATAATATTTTTATCATTAAAATTGATCAGCCGGATTATCCGGAGCTGCAATCTTCTTCAGAGGTAATCGCCACAAACATCTTCTATGCCGCCGGCTACTTTGTACCCCAAAACAGCATAACCTATCTGGATCCACAGCAGCTTTTCATAGATGAAGACGCTACCGTTACGAAGGATGGCAAGGAGCAGCCCATGACCGCTGCCGACTTGCAGGAGATCCTGAACAAGGCATACATACGCGGCGACGGGAAAGTGCGGGTGCTGGCCAGTAAGTTTGTAGACGGAAAGCCCATCGGTCCCTGGAATTTCATGGGGCTGCTTAAAGGCGACCCCAACGATCGGGTCCCGCACGAAGACCGCCGGGAAGTGCGGGGCCTGCGGGTACTGGCCTCCTGGCTGAACGATACCGATCGCCGGCACGCCAACACCATGGCTGTTTACATAAATGAAGAGGGGAACAACTACATCCGCCACTATCTGCTGGATATGGGTTCCACGCTGGGCACTACCGGTAATACCCTTAAACAGACAAAGAGAGGCCAGGAGTATCGCTATGACCCGCGTTATATGGGGTTACTGTATGCCAGCCTTGGCCTTTATGTTAAACCCTGGGCCAGGCCGGAAGCAAAAAACCGGCCTTATTATCCGGCGGTAGGCTATTACGAAGCCGAACTATTTGATCCGGGCAACTGGGTTACCTCGTATCCCAACCCCGCATTCGAGAAAGCCACCCCCCGGGACGGCTTCTGGGGCGCCAAGATCGTAATGAGCTTTACGGACGATGATATTCGCGCCCTTGTTGAAGCAGGACAGATTTCCGACCCCAATGCGGCAGGCTACCTGACAGAAACACTGATTAAAAGGCGTGACAAAATCGGAGAGTACTGGTTCGG
>CALJMB010000112.1 GCA_937982515.1 uncultured Balneolaceae bacterium | reverse complement strand
CGGAACCATCCCCAGCTTTTCCAGCCGTACGTCAACCGTGCAGTGATGGCCCTTAATATTCGAATGTTCTAAAGGGGTGGTTCTTTTGTTAGCCATAGTAATCATTTTATCAACCTGTATCCGGTTGCATTGACAATCAACCTGCCCTGAAAGCCTTTGGGGAATTGGGCTGATCGCCCTCACATCCTAATCTTAGGAACAGGAGAGATCAACTGCAATATTTAATTAGTAGTTGCAGGAAGTTCGGACGAAGCATGCCAGGCAAAGGTAACGAATAGCCAAAAAAACCTTTAGGAAATTCAAGCGTCAGTCCGTACAAACGAATCCATAATCCTCTTAGTTATTGAAATTGCCTTCGAAGCTATCTTCTTCAGGCCCTTCCTCAGGTTGGCGCTCCCGGTCATCCCGGCTGTTATCCTGGTTAAACCGGTAGGTAAAGTTGATGGTGAACGAACGGGTAGACCAGCGAAATTCCTGCTCTGAGTAGAAATTGGGATCGTTTACCGTGAAATCTCGTTTCCGGGTATCCAGCAGGTCGCGCACGTTGAGGGAGATGGTAGCGCGGCCATCTAACAGATCGCGTGCTATGCCTGTGTCTATGCTGGACATCGCCGCACTTTGTCCCTGCGTGGTTTCCCGCGGGCCGGCATACCAAAGAGAAGTCTCATAGTTCCATTTGTCTGATATTTGCCAGCGAATACCCAGCCGACCGTAAAACGCATTCGTTTTTCCGGAAAGTATCTGGTCTTGGTATACTCCCTCTGAATTGGACCGGTACAAGTTAGCCGAACCGGTGAGCGATAGCGCATCCGCTATCTCCTGATCTGCCGTAAGCTCCAGGCCCCATGCATCTTCGGTAGACAGGTTGATGGGAAAGATGCGGGTGATTCCCTCACTGTCCAGGATAGTGATACGCTCAATCTCTCCTGTAGTGCGGCGGTAGTACAGGCTGGCAAGCAGGGAGCCTGTTTGCCAGTACTGCATAAATCCGGCTTCGTAAGAATTACTAAACTCAGGCTCCAGGTCGGGATTTCCGGTAAAACGGTTGCGGGAGTCGGAATAGTCAGAGAATGGGAGCAGCATGCGAGACCACGGCCGCTGTAGCCGGCGGCTGTAGCTGATCTGCAGCGACTGTAGATCATTCAACTTATAGGTAAAAAAGAGACTGGGAAACAGATCTATATACGAACGATCGTTCACCTGTCCTGTTCTCTTCAGCTCGGTGCGAGTGTTGGTATGTTCGGCCCGCAATCCCGCCTGGTATGAAAACCTTTCGCGGTCGGAAGCAAAAATGGCGTAGGCGGCATTGACATTCTCGTAGTAAAGGAAATTATCATTAAACGCCTCATCCAGAGGCTGCCAGATTCCGTTTTGGAGCTCCTCAACCACAAACGTGTTATCCATCCACTCTGCTGAAGAGAACAGACCCGCTTCAAGCCTGTTGTTTTCCCCAACCGGACGCACGTAATCGGCCTGAAACCGTATATCCCGTTCTTCTTCCTCGTTATCTGTACGCTGGAACAGAGGATCTGTATTGCCTGCCTGAATAACCTCTTCCAAATCGGACTGTTCCCGTTCCCTGCTGAAGTCCAGATCAATATCTGCGGTAAGCCGGTGGTCTTCTCCTTCAAACAAGTTTTCGTACTCCAGCCGGAACTCGTAGTCGCTTTCGTTTCCTTGTTCCACCTGGTCGCGGAACACCTCCTGCATGATGTCTCCTGCCAGTGTTAAATCGGTGTATCGAACCTCTGTTTCATCTTCTTCATCCTCAAGGTTCAGGCTGGCGCTTGCCGTCAGTGTCTGGTCGCCGGACATGTAGATATCGGCCCCGAAGCGCAGATTGCCGCCTATCTCCGAACGAACCGATTCGGTACTTTCGCGGTACATATAGGCTGTATCGGGCGAAGAAAAACGCTGAAAGGAATTACCTGAGCCCGGATCTTCACGGTAGTTAATACCTCCGCCCAGAAACCAGTTAATGTTATTGATCCGGTAGTTCAGGTTTGCAGACAGTTCATGATCAGCGGGTATTCCCGTACCGGCGCTTACCGATCCGTTCAACCCTAACGCCTGTTCTTTCTTTAGAACAATGTTAATAATTCCGGCCGATCCTTCTGCTTCGTACCTGGAGGAGGGGTTGGTGATCACTTCCACCCGTTCAACCATGTTCGCGGGAATGCTGCGCAGGCCGTCTGTATCATTTTGCACCAGGTTTGATGGCTTGCCGTTAATCAGAATGCGTACGGCATCACTGCCCCTCAAACTCACATTCCCTTCTATATCTGTTGTGACAGAGGGAACGTTGTCGAGCACGTCGAGAACTGATCCACCCATAGATGTAATATCAGTACCTACCCGAAATACCCGGCGGTCGAAGCTCATCGCCAGCTGGGAACGTTCGCCTTCAACCACGATCTCCTCCAGCCTCTCCGAGGCAGGCTGAAGTGTGATGGTACCAAACTCTTTGGTCTCGCCTGCCTTTAACCGTACCCTTTCTCTGTGGGGCCGGAACGATACGTAAGTTATCCTGACCACATACGTACCCGGTTTCAGGCCTATAGAAAAGCCTCCGGATGTATCGCTGGATGCTCCGGTTATAATGTTGTTCATGGATGAATCGTAAACGGCAACCGAGGCAGAAGGCGCAGGTGTGCCCTCAGAATCTACAATTTTCCCTGTGATAACTCCCTCGTCAGTATTTCCGGACTGCTGAGCATAAATATGTAGTGAGGCCATCCCCAGGATCAGAAATGTTGATAGTATTTTTTTTAAGGCCATGCGCCTGATGTTAAAAGTATAGATGAATGTCTTGTCTGCTTTTGTTCAGTTTAAAATAACATGTTAACCTGTTCCAATATTGAATCAAATTTGAATAAAACCTGAAGAATGAAGTATAGGTTATCGATTACAAAAGCCTGTATCAGATTAGAGAACAGTGCGGGCAACCTTGTTCCGTACAGGCGCCCAAGTGCCGCTCTGTTTTGTGAGGTATGGTCTTTGGAGGCATTGCAGGCAGAAGAGAAGATATGCTGTCAGAATGTAACAGCTATGGGCACGCAAAGAGACCGGGCAAAAAGTGCCGGACAGGATAAGCAGAAGTTCTGGCAACACGCCGCCTAAGAACGGGACTCTCCATTGGATTGGGAATTCAGAAAACGCACTTCCAGGCTATGCCAATTGTCTTCGTAACAATAGGTGGTGTGAAATCCATTCTGGTCTGATATGTGCTTGATAATAGACAATCCCAACCCTATGGAATCGGAATTTTGATCGGCTTTTTTAAAACGCTCAAACAGGCTTTCCGTTTGTATGGTAAGTGGCTTACCCGTATTGGATATACGAAGAGAAGAAGGGGATAGCACAATGTTTATAGATCCATTATCAATATTATGCTTAATGGCATTCTGGAAAAGGTTAGTCCACATAAAATCAGCCAGCACAGGATGCATCCTAACGATTACGTCTTCAGATAAATCGATGCTCACATCCAGCCCGTTTAGCTTTATGAGTTCACTGAAAGACCGGATACTGTCTTTGATGAGTTCGGTTATATTTACATCGGCTGAATCGGTAAACTCGTGATTTTCAATTTTGGTAAGCAGAGCCAGTGACTCGCTGAGCCTTGACAGTTTACGAATGGTTCGCAGTGTAGCCTCAACATATCGGTATTGCTCGGGTGTCAAATTGGTTTCTGTGAGCAGCTCCAGCTTCCCATGGGCAATGGCAAGCGGCGTCTGCAGCTCATGAGAAGCATTTTCTGCAAACTCTTTGAGGTTTTTGTAGTCTGCAATAATCTTGCGTGTCATTCCTTCCACAAATCTGTTCAGATCATCAAACTCCCTTATGTTTGTTTTTTCAGCGGTTATAGGCTTTTTGTCTCGCAGTTTAAAATTCTGAATCTTTGTCAGTGTTTGCCTGAACGGTTTAAACAGGCGACCGGATACAATAAAGCCTACCCCTACGGCGCCAATTACCATCATCCCCATTATCCAGAGTAATATTTGAACTACCGCCTCTGTGATGTCTTCAGATTCTATCAGGGCGCCGTATGTAGAAATATAGTAAGTTGTATCGTTGACACTGCGATAGGCCGTTACCTTCAGGTTGGGTTCCATTCGCTGTAACCGCTCATGCCAAACCATAGTATCTTTTACCTCCACACTTGGCTCTACCGGAAACGATAATTTTTTCACAATCAAATTATCGTCTCTGCCATGCACACGCCTTGAATTAAAATCCTTGCCTTTCTCCAGCAGGTAGGTCACCCGCTCAATCCGACCCATAAAACGCCATTTTAGCTCGTTATTGAGCTCATCCATGATAATGAAATAGGATATTACGCCGGCAATACCCAGAACAATCATGGTTACTACTAAATAGACTAATATGAATCTTGAAATCAGCTTCATCAGTCCCTGTTATCTAACCCTAAACTTATATCCGATACCGTACACGCTCTCGATATAATTTTTCGCGCCGGCTTTTTCAAGCTTTCTGCGCAGGTTTTTTATGTGTTGATAGACGAAATCGAGGTTTTTCAGATGATCTACATAATCGCCCCAAAGATGCTCGGCTATCGTTTGTTTGGAAAGCACATGATTTTTGTTGGAAGAGAAATAGACCAAAAGATCGTATTCCTTTGGAGTTAAGTCTAACAGCGTATCTCTGACCTTAACCTCCATGGTTTTTGTATTGATTTCTATCTCGTTAATCTGAACTATCTCATTCCCGCCATAGTGTTTTCTGCGGTTTACAGCTTTAATTCGGGCGTGCAGTTCGGGGAGCTGAAAAGGCTTGGTGAGATAGTCATCGGCGCCAAGTTCAAGGCCCTCTACCTTATCATCCAAAGCATTTTTTGCCGAGATGATGATGGTGCCGGTTTTTGAATCTACAGACTTCAGCTTCCGAAGCACCTGCAATCCGGAACCTCCGGGAATCATAATATCTATAAGCACAATATCGTATGTAAAAGACATGATTTTATTAAATGCCTCGTCATAGTCTCTGGCATACTCACAGATATAACCTTCCCGTTCAAGATAGGTAAGGATGTTTTGCAACAGGTCATTATTATCTTCTACAACCAACAGTTTCATATATAAAACATAATCAGTGATTTTGAAGCAATATTGAAGGTGGCATTATCCATGCTACTACATCCGCTATATAAAACTTCAAGAACAAAAATATTGAATATTAAAATATTATAATGCATTATCTGAAGTTTAATCACTACGTGACAGGTACCGGGAGGAGGCTGGTGTAAGACATTTTATATCTCTTTTTGTCTGTTTAGGTTACAGAGAACGTATTTTTAGGACAAGTGTGCGTTGTACTTCGGGGCTATTTAAAAACGGTCTTTCCCGAACACGCCACGCTTCCCTCTATTTTTGAAAAATGCTTAGGTCTGGATAATATGTTTAGCTTTTATAACGCAATTTTTCTGCAAAATTGCTACGTCACACTACAGTCTGGGAAATTGCTTATGAAGAACATTTACCCACGTTTGTACACGCCGTTTTGCAAAACGTACTTGATGTGCCTGTTGTTGCTTTTATCAGGTATATCTGCATCCGCTCAGCAGAGTCCGGGGCTCACACCACTTGATGTGGCCAAAATCGAGTACGTACAACACGCCATTATTACGCCCGGTGGCAACAAAATAGCTTACACACTTGAGAAGCCTGCAGATCCTCTCAAAGAAAATGAGCCCGCCGAATACCACCTGTATCTTTTCGACCTCCTTTCCAAAGAGTCTGTGCCCTTTGTAACCACAATGAGTGTTAGTTCAGTTAAATTCAGGCCGGGGAATAACTCTATTACCTTTTTAGCCCGCAGAGAAGGTGAGAAGATCAATTCTTTATATGAAATTTCACTGGCCGGAGGGGAAGCTCAAAAGCTATACTCTTTTGCAACTACCATACATGACTATGACTGGGCGCCTGATGGGAACCGGCTTGCATTTATGGCTTCACAACCCGTTTCAAAATCAAACTCGGTTTCACCTTCTCTGCCCTATGAACCCGAAATATACGAAGAGAACACTCCTCAGCGCAGAGGATACATCACCAGCATAAACCGCCAGGAGTATCGGCCCCGGCCGCTGTCGGTCCAAGGTTCTGTTTACCAGATGCACTGGAGCCCCGATGGAAGCCGTCTGGTTGTTGCCGTTTCCCCTACTTCTCTTACAGATGATTATCATATAAATCAAAAGGTACTGATTATGAACGGAGAAGGTACCGACGTACTAGCCGAGGTAGATCACCGGGGAAAGCTGGGACAGATAGGGTGGAGCCCTGACGGGAACTATCTGGCAATGATTGCCGGAACGGACATTCACGATCCTGTTGCCGGGCGGCTGTTCGTTGTTTCTGCCGATGGCGGAAGGCCTAATAATCTCAGACCTGACTTCGAGGGAACGTTTGAACAATTCCAGTGGATCAACAATCAAACCCTTCACTATCTGGCTAGCAGAGGTGTTTGGTCCTCATATGGCCAAATTGACAGAAACGGTTCCGAAATGCAAACCATTGTGCACGCCGGAGAACCAAATCTGAATATGTTTTCACGATCCCGGACGGGGACCTCTGTTTTCGTCGGAGACACACCCAAACACCCAAATGAAATTTTCATTTTAAAAAGCGATGACCAGTTTCCCAGACGTCTTACAAACAGTAATCCCTGGCTCAGAGATATTGATTTAGGGCGGCAGGAAGTCGTAACATGGCAGACACAGGACAGCGTTGAACTACAGGGTATGTTGATTTATCCGGTCAATTATACCAGCGGAAATAGCTATCCACTTATTACCGTCGTACACGGTGGGCCTGAAAATCATTATAATAACGGTTGGCTAACCAGTTATGCCGAAATAGGGCAGGTAGCAGCTGCCCGGGGATTTTTCGTCTTTTATCCAAACTACCGGGGCAGCTCTGGGCGGGGTGTGGCGTTTGCCAGAAGCAGCCAGAATGATTTGGCCGGCGCAGAGTTTAATGATATTGTAGAAGGAATTGACCAGCTAACAGCGGTAGGGATAGCCGATGAAAACAGGATCGGTGTAATGGGTGCTTCCTATGGCGGTTATGCTGTTGCCTGGCTCTCAACAAAATATACCAGCCGTTTTGCAGCGGGAGTCATGCTCTCTGGCATCAGCAACAACCTGTCCAGATGGGCAACAAGTGATATTCCTCAGGAGCTTTATCTGGCACACATGCACCGCCATTTATGGGAAGACTATCAGTATTATCTGGAGCGGAGTCCAATCTATTACGCCGGACAGGCCGGTACCCCATTGCTTATAGCTACCGGCAAAGAAGATGCACGCGTCCATCCGGGACAGTCTTATGAATTGTACAGACATATCAAAACCCGTACGGATACTCCGGTGCGGCTTATTCTGTATCCGGATGAGAGGCATGGGCTTTCGGGATCTATGGCACGTCTGGATTATAATGTGCGCGCTATTCGTTGGTTCGGGCAGTATCTTAAAGGCGAATTGCAACACCCCGATTCAGAAGTTGAATCCAACCCTGTAATTGTCCGCTAGTATCGCTAATCCGTAAAAAAGCGATATGGTCTATGGCCACTAAAACACCAGGGCATGTTGACCAGACCATACGAACGGATAACAGTACTGGAAAGGAGATGTTTTTTAAAACGGAATTGACATTACGACTCTTTCCAGCGCCAGACCCGGTGCATGGGCGACTGGTTGTCTTTTCGATGTTGCTGAGTGCTGATCAGCCGTATACGCTCAGTACACAAGTAACTGACGATACTGCAAATGGCAACCAGCGGGAATAGTGAAAGGCCCGTCAGACTTATCAAAATAATACTGGTACTTACCGGTGTCTTTGTTACGCCTACATTTACCCCCGCCATCAGGCCAATCATGGCAACGGATGCGGGAATAGCCTGCCCTGTTGCAAGGGATAAAGCGAGTCCCAGCACGGCGCCGATAAAAAAGAGCGGGAAAATAAACCCTCCGCGGAATCCACTGTGCAATGTAAAACCAATAGATGCCATCTTTACCAATGCCAGCAAACTTAATAATCCTACAGCTCCCCAAAGAGTATATTGACTCTGGATAGCCTCTATTCCATCGATCAACTCAACAATTTGAAACTCACTCCAAAACAGGGCCGTAACCGGAAAGTCAGAGGGAACGAGCACAGCCAGCAGGCCGATGGCAAGCCCTCCGGTTCCTCCCAAAATCAACGGAAGGTTTTGCAAGGGTTTAAGTATATTTTGAATCCACCTGAAAATTTTGATGAATAGCGCGGCTATGCCCGCACCCATTATCCCCAGCACTAATCCTTCAGCAACTACTGTAAAGCTTATATCGGATACCTCAACCATCGGGAAGAGCGCACCTTTATAGCCTATCAAGCCTTTGAACACCAAAAACGCCGCTACCGCAGCTGTTATGGATGGAATCAGAGCCTCATAATATTCCAATCCTCTTTTGTGGGGAATCTCCAATGCGAATAAGGCACCTCCTATCGGGGCTCCGAAAAATGCTCCCAGAGCTGCGGCCATTCCACAAAAAGTAAACGTTCGGATCAGATCTCCATGAAGGCGCAGTTTTTCTCCCAGCCAGCTGCCACTGCTACCTACCAGCTGCACCAGCGGGGCCTCCGGTCCGGCGCTGCCCCCGAACACAATACTGGCAAGAGAGTTGACCAGCATAGAAGGATTCTTACTGCAATCCATCTTGCCCTGCCTGATATGGATATTGTTTACAACAGCTGAAATTTCTCCTGGTGATTTCATCCATTTTATTGTCATTCCCACCAATATACCTCCCAATGTGGTAATACCCGTTATGGAAATTAAGCGTGCCCAGCCCGGATGAATCTGTGCCTCAAATGCCGGAGCTATAGTATCCCAGACCAAGTATAGCCCGCCTTTAAGCAATAAAAAGTAGCCGGTGGCAATAAATCCGCCCAACAAGCCAATCACCACAGCCCACCCGATCATTTGATTGTAGGGTAACAAGCGATCACGTGAAGAAATACTTTTTACTTTAAGAAAAGGGGGTAACGGCAGATTCATAAGCCTGTTTAAAACTTTGCAGCTGGTTTTTTGGTGGAAATCTTTTCAAGATAAAAATTTATTTAGCTATTGTTAAGGGTTATGGCACTCTTCATCTATAAAACAGCAGGTGAGCATCAGCTCCACTTTTGCTATCTTTACCTGCAACCAAAGTTTCAAATCTTATGCCCGAAATAGTCGCTTCATATAAACTCGGTAACATCAGTGTAACTCTTACCGAGACGGATCATCCCCAAAAACTCCAGGTAACGTGCAACGACGGTACCTATCGCTCTGAATTTACCGTGCGAAAGTATGAGTATAAAAATTACAAACGGCACATGAATCAGCGCATCCGAGACGCCTATAACGATCAATATAAAAAGGAGAGCTGA
>CALJMB010000111.1 GCA_937982515.1 uncultured Balneolaceae bacterium | reverse complement strand
GTTTTGGGCGACGGAGGAGCCTGTCCCGACAAACCTGTCGGGAAGGGGCCGGGGGCGGGCCTGAACGGGCGGGCAAGCACCTTGGGTATGAGGGGAGACGCCTTTGGCGCTTCATTCTTACCCCGAACTCACGTTAATTATATGGAACAAATTACTTGAACAGGTACTCTATTTAAAGAGAGAAGGCATTGAACAGCATTTCTGCTTGCATGGTTTCACAAAGCGTACATACACCACCCGCGCGTCGCGGCCTGAATAACCTGCCGGAATCCGTACCTCAGAACGCAGGATCTCCTGCATCCAAATTACCTCTGTTCGTAATACAAAAGCACGAGTCGAAGAAACTTCATTACGATTTGCATCTGGAAATTGACGGCGTGCTCAAATCATGGGCTATTCCCCAGAAGGCTTTCTCCCGGTATTATGAAAAACAGCCGGCCATTCCCAACGATGATCATCCGGTGGAATATGCAGCCTTCGAAGGGGTGATACCCAAACATCAATACGGGTCCGGTACTGTGATGATTTGGGACAGAGGCACCTACCAGAACTTAATGATAAAAGATGGCCGGCCTCTTCCTAACCAAACCTGTTATAAGCATGGCCAGCTTGAAGTGTATCTTCACGGAAGTAAAATACGCGGCAGGTATATATTGATCCGGAGTGAACGCAATGAAATTGAGCAAGAATGGCTGCTCATCAGAAAGGACGATGCGGTAACCGTACAAGACTTAACTGCACGGGAAGAAGACACCTCGATTCTTACGGGCCGCACTATGAGCCAAATCAGGCAAGAGTGGAGAAAAGAGTAGAGCCGCTTAGCGGTGTAGAACATTATGGTTGTTTCGGAGTATATAACCATAACTGACTATTAACCCCATAAAACCAGACAAATACCTATGTTTGATATACTAGAGAGTACCCAAAAAGACGATGTGGTAGCGGTAAGAATTTCTGGAGAACTAACGAAGGATGACTATGAAAGGCTTACTCCCCTGATTGAACAAAAAATACAGGAGCATGGGAATATTAAGATGTTCTTCGAGATGGAAGATGTCGAAAATGTAGACTATGGAGCCATGTGGGAAGAGCTGAAATTTGATGCCAGAAATTCCGACAAGATCAGCAAAGTAGCCGTTGTTGGAGACAGAAGTTCGGAAAGTCTGCTCACCAGAATTAAAAATAACCTAACTACTGCCGAGACGAAATTCTTCAACCGTGAAGACCGCGACGCCGCGCTGAAATGGATTTAGCGAATCAGTGAATTTATGCTCGCCGGGTGCCTGGCGGCCTCCGGCGAGCTAAATCCATTGGGCTGCTATAAGTAAGCTTGCTTAGCCGATCTTTGTAATAAGATCTGCCGTACGCGCTGAATACCCCGCCTCATTATCGTACCAGGCTACTACTTTTACCAGCTTTCCATCTGCTTTCGTCAGCTTGCTGTCGAAAATACTGGAGTGCGGGTTACCTATAATGTCGGTAGACACGAGTTCATCATCGGAGTATTGCAGGATTCCTTTCATTTCGCCTTCAGCGGCCTTTTTAAAGGCATCGAGTATTTCCTGCTCGGTAACTTCCCGGTTTAAAATGGCGGTCAGGTCGGTCAGCGAACCATCTGGCACGGGTACCCGAACAGCTCCACCATCAAGTTTTCCATTCAGATGTGGCAATACCAATCCAACAGCTTTGGCCGCACCGGTTGTAGTCGGTACAAAGTTATGTGCAGCAGCACGGGCACGACGCAGATCTTTATGCGGGCCGTCCACCAGTTGCTGATCGCCGGTGTAAGCGTGAATGGTGGTCATGAACCCCTGCTGTAATCCAAAGGCGTCGTCCAACACTTTTACCATGGGGGCCAGACAGTTGGTGGTACAGCTGGCATTAGAATAAACCTGAGTATCGCTGTCAATCACATCGTCATTAACACCCAATACCACGGTTTTGACATCGTCGCCGCTGGCAGGAGCAGAAATAATGACCTTTTTTGCACCACCTTCCAAGTGTTTGGAAGCATCTGCCTTAGAACGGAAAAAACCGGTAGACTCTACCACGATATCTGCGCCAAGATCGCCCCATTTTAATTGGGAGGGGTCTCTTTGCGAGGAGATATTGATATTCATACCATTGACAGTCAAGGTATCTTCAGAGGCGGTTACCTCTCCATCGAAGGGACCGTGTACGGAATCGTGCTTGAACAGATGGGCCAGCGTGGCGGCATCCGTCAGGTCGTTAACGCCGACAATTTCAATTTGATCACTGTGATACTTCAAAACAGACCGGGCTACCAAACGACCGATACGCCCGAAACCGTTTATTCCGACTTTAATTTTAGCCATATAAATATTTCCTTTCTTGCTCTTTGTAAGCGTTAAATGTTATGTGAAAAACTTGTTGTACCGGGCGTGTGAAGAAGTAACGCAGGTACGTGGCCTAAGTACTTGTCTTTGCGTTGCTTTTCCTGGCTGGCATGTTAAATCAGCCCCAGGTTTACATACACGGGCTAATTATCCACACGCCCTAACGAACCTAAACGAGATACAAATCGTTCAAAATGAGGGGCTTAAACTACCACTAGATTTAGGATTTAGCAAGATGGATTTGGTAATCAGTCGTCAGAGGATGGATGATGTAGTACCGCGGTTTCATCTCCTGGAGAATTCTGACTCCTGCATTCAGAATTCAGAATTCAGGAGTCAGAAGGTATAGAAGCGTAGAGTGTTGAAAAAGCTGCCCGTCCTACAATTCTATGGCCGGTCGCCATTCATCTCCCAGGATCCGGGCAGCCCCACCTGCCCACTGCTTACTGCTTACCGCCCACTGTTCCCTGCCCTGCCGAACCCACTCCTTGTTCCCCTCCCCGGGAGGGGAGACGCCGTGCGTGGAATTCAGCTTGTTTCCACCCACTGCTCCCTGTATCGGAAGGGGGCACGAGCGGATCCCGACCTCGGTCGGGACAGGCTGCTCGCGCCATGAAAACCTTGCGCAGCACGCAACGTGTTCCCGGGCGTACCGTGGGTACGCCCCTACAATCGATCACACCTGTCCGGGGAGGCGCCTTGCCTGGAACGCAACGCGTTCCCGCCCACTGCCACTGCCACTGCCACTGCCACTCCTTACTCCTTACTCCTTACTCCTTACTCCTTACTACTTACTACTTACTACTTACTACTTACTACTTACTACTTACTACTTACTACTCACGACTCACGACTTAGTCTTCATCCAGATCCACGTCGTCCGGGATGTCTTCGTCATCGATAAGATCGTCAAAATCAGCCGAGGGGTTTTCTGTATCTTCGTCTCCGTCTTCATCTACTACGGATGTTGCCGCCTTCTTTTTGCTGGATATAGGGGCACCAGCCCGACGAAGCTGACCAACAATGTCTATCTGATCATTATCCATAGCAATGGAAAGAGCGGTTTCTCCATTTTTTTCCCGCAGACGAACATCCGCCCCTTTCTCAAGCAGATACTTCACAATAGACGAGTGGCCTTCCCTGGCAGCATGCATCAGCGCCGTCTGGCCCCAGCGCTGCTGAGCATCTATGTTAGCTCCCCGCTCTGTCAAGAGCTTTACAGCCTCCAGGTATCCTTCTCTTGCAGCGACAATCAGCGCAAGATCACCAATCTCCGTACCGTTATCCAGCAGATAGTTCATCATCTCTATATTACCATTTTCAGCGGCCCGGTTTAGTGCGGTTCCGCCCATAGAGGTACTCAGGTTGGGATCGGCGCCATGCTCGATAAGGTATTTTACCATCTCCAGGTTGTTGTTCTGAGCAGCATAAATTAAGGCAGAGGAGCCGCTTTTGGAAGTATCATTAATATCGGCTCCTTCTGTTAAAAGTTTTTTAACAGTACTTAATTCTCCATTCTTGGCCGCCATTAGCAAGGGACTCAATTCCATAGCACTAAATATTTGAATAAATTGTTTCGTGTTATTGCAAGGATAAGTATATCCACATAATCTGCAAATTTATCAATAGGCATTTCCCAGAAGTTCTCCTTTTATGCATAACTAATGTCGGGCTACATTGTTTCTTGGCTCATAAATTAATCTGCCAGCTGATCTCAGTACTTTTATTATATATGCCGGACAATTAAGCAATTAAGGCAGAGAGAAAGAACGCCAGACTGAACGGGCAGGAGCAAAGAAGCCGGGGTCCGGCAACATCCCGTACCGCCGGCATGGAGAGCGTGTAGATGGCTTGCTTCTACAAACGCAAAATCCCTGACGGGATTGGAATAACTGGTGGGTTTTATTAGAGAATTATATAGCATGATCAACCCAATCCCGAAGACTTCCGCCCGCGCCCTGATACCTGCGAACTCAGTGAATAACACCGAGCCCGCTATAACCATTCATAAATTCGCGTCCGCTCATCTTTCGCTTCCCCTCTATTTGGACCTCGTCCAGGATGACTGTTCCCTCGCCACATCCGACCAGCAGGTCGGTGTTATCCAGCGACATCTGTCCCGGGCTCAAATCAACATCCGGGCCTATTCTGGAACGATACATATTAAACCTCAGGTCATCTAATTCACCCCAGGCAGTGGGGAACGGGCTTAACCCGCGAATTTTATTATGAACTTCTCCGGCCGGTTTGCTAAAATCAACTTTGCAGTCGCTGGCAAATAGTTTGGGTGCAGGCGTTGCTTCTGCATCATCCTGAATTGTCAGGGAATAACTGTCTTCTTCAATTTCCCCAACGGCCTCCACTAAAACAGCAGCACCGATTTCTTTCAAACGGTCATAAACCTCACCGGTTGTTTCATTTGGGCCTATCTCTATCTTCTTTTGTTTGATCACGGCCCCCGTATCTACCCGATCATCCAGAAAAAACACACTGCATCCCGTTACTTTTTCTCCATTCATAACAGCCCAGTGAATGGGTGCCGCCCCGCGGTATTTGGGAAGCAGGGAAGCGTGTAAGTTTACAGAACCTTTAGCGGGTACATCCAGGACTTTCCTGGGCAGGACTCTAAAAGCAACCACAACAAACAGATCGGCCTCACATTCCTTCAGCTGTTGTATGAAGCGGGGATCGTCCAAACGATCGGCCTCTATAACCGGCAGTCCAAGCTCGAGGGCTTTGGCTTTTACAGGGGTGGGTGAGGTTCCGCGTCCCCGGCCTCTTCGCTTGTCGATATTGCTGACCACAGAAACCACTTCGTGAGAAGAGGCATGTAGCTTTTCCAGACTTGGAATAGCAAAGTCAGGCGATCCCATGAATACAATTCTCATAGGCAAAAGAGCAGAAAGGTGTTAAGAAGCCTGCTTTTTGGGAACGATGGGATATTCAACTTCCGTCAGGCCTTCGGATAGTTCTCTCAGCCTGGACGCCAATATCTTGCGTTTAAAAGCAGACAGATGGTCCAAAAACAGAACTCCATCTAAATGATCTGCCTCATGCTGAATAATTCGCGCCATGCGGCCATCCACTTCGAGTTTTTGTTGATTAAAATCACGATCCAGATATTCAACTACAATCTGCTCAGCACGTGTCACTGGTCCCCAGACCCCCGGAATACTCAGGCAACCTTCGTCCATATCAACAGTTTCACTGCTTTCGAATACAATTTTGGGATTTATAAACACAAGCGGACCATATGCGGGTTCCCCTTCTTGTTCAGCATATACATCGCCATCAGTAACAAAGAGACGAAGCTTTTTACCTACCTGAGGGGCGGCAAGCCCAACACCTTCTGCATTATACATGGTGTCGAACATATCATCGATGAGTTGCTGTAATTCTATAGTGTTTTCGGTAACAGGTCCGGCCTTCTGCCTGAGTACTTCATCGTTGTATGTAACTATAGGTAGTACTGCCATAGCGTGTAATACGGTTAAAATGGTAGCTGGAGAGGTCACGAAAACACAAAGGCACTGTCCCAAAAGTTTTCGGGGGTACTTTCGTGTTTTAGTGACTGCCCCTTAACAACGTAAGTTAGCAATGTGGTGCTAATACCTGAAAGTTCCAGATTTATCTGAAAGTTCCAGATCCAGGTACTTCTGCAAGATAATAGCTGCGGCAGCCCGGTTGATCCGGTCCGTTTCACGACGCTTCATCTTTGGAACCCCGGCTTCAATCATAGCCGCTACAGCCTCTTTAGAGGTGTACCGCTCGTCAATTTTAGCTATTTCTATCTCCGGAAACAACATACGAAGCTTTTCTATAAATTTTTCTACCATTACTGTAGCTGTCCCTTCATTCCCTTTGGGTGTAAGGGGCCAGCCAACAACAAACTTACGTACGCGATCGGTTTCAACCAACGACTGCAGTTTTTCAAATACTTCTTCCTGTCCGTATGTACCAATGGGGTTGGCAACTGTTCTTAACAGATCAGTTCTGGCCAACCCTATCCATTTGGTACCAACATCTATTCCTATGAGTCTTCCGTATTCTGTCAAAGTTAATTATCCACTTTCTAGTTCTTCTTCCTCCAGCGGCTGCTTTAAAAATTCTTTTAAGAGCTTACTGGGTTTAAAATGAGTTTTACGATGTGCGGGCACGTAAATAACTTCGTTAGTCTTAGGGTTACGTGCTTTGGGCTTGGCTTTTGTTTTCTTTACTTCGAAAACTCCAAAATCCCTCAGTTCAATTCGGCAAGTGGGGTCTGCACTCATCATTGTTTCACGGAGTGCAACCAATACTGCGTCTACCCACGGCTCAGCCTGAACCATTGGTTCGTCCAGTGCTTCTGCGACTTTACGAACTATATCTCTTTTGGTGTAGGTTATCATGGTCTGTAGTGTGCTTAGAATTTCCTAGTTAGTTTGCTTATATAATCCTGTTGATTCTTTATCGAGCCACTCCTTAAATTGTGTTAGATAATATTGTTTTTACAACACATATAAAAATAGAAAAGGTCCCTTCGGACGTAAAAAAATCATAAACTTACTCATATCTGAATACGCTCTTCACTCCTTCTACTTTTTGCAACCTCTGTATAATCTGATCGAGGTGGTCAATATCGTTGACGTAAACAGTGAGTAAGCCTTCGAACATTCCGCTATCGCTGTTTACATTAATACTTTTCATATTGGTTTTAAGTGATCTGGACAATACATCGGTCAAATCGTTGATCATTCCCACTCGATCTTCTCCTATAACTCTTACCGCTCCAAGAAATTGTGAGCCGATATTTTTAGCCCATGTTACTTCAACGATTCGCTCTCCGTCTGTCTGTATTAAATGCCTTATGTTTTTGCAGTTTGACCGATGTATTTTAACATCGCCGACCCTGCTGATGAAACCTATAACATCGTCACCAGGAATGGGATTGCAGCAGTTGGCATAGGAATACTTTACGTTAGTAAGCTCTCCATTAATGATAAGCGCGTTTTTATCGCCAATAGAACGAGCAGCACTGAAGTATGATTCCTGAATATCTTTTTCACTTTTATATCGCTCTTCACTCGGTTGCTCCTCCTCTACTCTTCCTTTGCTGGTATATTGCTTTACCGCTTTGAAGAGAGTATTAACATCAAATGTTCCCATTCCTATTTCGTAGAACATCTGACGGGAAGACTCAAACCTCAGCTTGCGAGCGACATGCGTCAAATCCTGTTCGGAGATCTCTATATGAGCCCTGTCTGCCCGCTTCTGCCAAAGCTCCCGTCCTTCTTCGGCCGTTGTCCGTTCTTTCTGTTTTATAAACTGCCGAATTCTGGACTTCGCCTTGTGGGTAACCACATCATTGATCCAGTCGGGATTCAGGTTGATTTTATTCCCGGTGATGATTTCCACCTGGTCGCCAATCTCCAACCTCTGGCGCAGAGGAGCCATCTTTCCATTAATCTTAGCCGCTATGGCACGCTCACCTATCTCACTGTGGATATCAAATGCAAAGTCGATAGGCGTAGCCCCCTGCGGGAGGGTTCGGAGTTCCCCGTCTGGAGTAAAGGCGTATATTTCATCCTGATACAGGTTCAGTTGAAAGTCTTTTACAAACTCCGTTGCTGCATCGGGTCTGGGATTTTCCAGCACGTCGCGTACCCACGTTACAAATTTGTCCAGGGTTTCAGAGCCTTCCTTCCCTTCCTTGTATTTCCAGTGCGCGGCCAGACCTTTCTCGGCAATCTCATCCATCTTACGGGTTCGTATTTGCACCTCTACCTTACGCCCCTTCCTGGTAATTACAGTGGTATGCAAAGACTGGTACCCGTTGGCCTTGGGGACCGAGATGAAATCCCGAAAGCGTTTGGGAATGGGCGTGTACCAGTCGGTTATAACGGAATAGACGCGCCAGCAATCTTCCTTAGTATGGGGATCTTCAAGAATAATGCGCACGGCAAACAGGTCATAAACTTCTTCAAAAGGTTTTTGCTGGCGCTGCATTTTTTTGAAGATGGAGTAAATATGCTTGGGTCGGCCTTTGATTTCAAACTTGAACCCCAGCTTACTCAGTTCATCTCTGATCGGCTGCATAAACTCTTCAATAAATACTTCTCTCGACTCCCTCTTTTCGCGCAGTTTACGGGCAATAAATTTGTATGAGTTCGGATCTATAACTTTGAAACAGAGATCTTCCAGTTCACTTTTAATATTAAACAGTCCAAACCGATGAGCCAGAGGGGCATATAGTTCCATCGTCTCTGTAGCAATCTGCAACTGTTTTTCCCGGGGCAGATGCTGGATGGTACGCATATTGTGCAGCCGGTCGGCGAATTTAATCAGAACCACCCGGATATCCTCTGCCATAGAGAGCAGCAGCTTCATAAACGTCTCGGCCTGCTTGGTATCCCGGCTTTTAAATACACCGGAGATCTTGGTAACCCCGTCAATGAGGTGGGCTACCGTTTCGCCAAACTCTGCCTCTATATTTTCGAGCGCCACCTCGGTATCTTCTACCGTATCGTGAAGCAGAGCAGCCACCACCGATACATCATCTATGTTAATTTCCGAGGCAACGATCTTTGCAACCTCTACCGGATGGTAATAGTACGGCTCACCCGAGGCTCTTTTAACCCCCTTATGGGATAAGAAACATAATTTAAACGCCTTGGAGACAAGCTCGTCATCTACCGTATCCAGGTTATCATGGCATACTTTTAGCAGTTGCTTCAGTTCTTCCTCTACCGGAGCAGTAAGCTGCAGCTCTTGTACGTCAAAATTATATGTAATCTTTGCTTCTGGCATCTGTAGTAAACGTATAGAAACCGGAAATGTAAATTTTCCCTGTGCAATAAAAAAGCATGCTTTTCAGCTCTTTACACAGGTCCCAAACACAAAACTATTTTATGTTTCTGTGTTTTCACGGTCCAATCTGGGCATATAAATGTATGAATTGCTACACCGGGATCAACTAAATGAACCTTCCATTTATTTACTAATCTATCATTCTTGTGATTCAATGAAAAATTAAACCTTGCCTACGGTATAACGATAATTACCTCTAAGTATTTGATAACAAC
>CALJMB010000110.1 GCA_937982515.1 uncultured Balneolaceae bacterium | reverse complement strand
AATAGCCCCGGATGCAATCCGGGGGTTAAATAGCGCATAATTAACGCCAACCCCGACAGGGGTTGAACCAACAGGCAAAGAATAAATCATGAGCACCTATATCCAAATTATCTATCACATCGTATTCGGTACCAAACACCGCATGCCCTCCCTGGCGGAAGAACATCGCCCCCGCCTGTTCGGGTACATCCGGGGTATTCTGAGGAACAAAAACTGTCACGCATACCGCATCGGGGGCATGGAAGACCATCTGCATATCGCCACGCATTTGCACCCGACGGTGCCGCTGGCTTCGCTGGTTAAGGATATCAAGCTGGGATGCAGCGCATTCATCAAGGAGACCGGCCTGTTCCCGGAATTTGACGGGTGGCAGCAGGGGTACGGAGCGTTTACGTGTTCTTATAGCGGGAAAGACCGCTTGATTGCCTACATAAAGAATCAGCAGAAGCATCATCGAACGGTTTCGTTCCGGGAGGAGTACCGGGCGTTACTAGAGAAACATGGGATTGCGTTTGAGGAGAAGTATCTGCTGTGATGGAGCCCGGGTTCAACCCCCTTCGGGGTTGAATATATGTCTCTGTTGTTCCCCGGATTTGTTATCCGGGGTGAAATAGAAAGCTGATTTTTCCAACTCTGGACGGAGTTGAACCGAACAGGCAAAACCAGTTGAGCGGCTGGTGCCCTGCGCCAGGGAGTTCAACCCCTGACGGGGTTGGCGGTGGTTGTATCCCGGGAACCCCGGATTGCATCCGGGGCTATTGGGGGTTCATCCGCCATCCGGCGGATGCGGTGAAGGGCGCCGGTCGGTGGTGGCGGGGCCTTTTTAGGGTTTGTTTATCTGCCCTGTGGGTGAGGCAGGGCTGCCGAGTTCTTTAAATAAAGCTACCCGATCTTGTCATCCCGAGGAGTGGGTTTTGCGACGAGGGATCTCAAACGGCATAAAGGCACGTATTAGGCACCAATAACCCAGCTCGATCAACATTTGAGATCCCTCACCCCTGAAAACCCAGGGATTCGGGATGACTAAGCACAAGGCCTGACACCAGAACGTAACAGCCCTGCCTGCGGGGGTTGATTCGTCTGTAGGCTTGTCGTATCCGCATTTTACTCTAACCAGGCTGTTATTTTCAAAAAAGGGGTAGAACCCTATCCTGTTCAACCCACACATCCCCGCTATCCTGGTTCAGACGTTGTGCTATATACTATATATATGTAAAAAGGCACAAAGCCTATTTCCGTGTCAGGCGTAGTACGGCTCCATCGGGCTCGTCTACCAGTAGGAGCAGAGACCCATCCGGAGCTTCCATGACGTCGCGGATGCGCCCCTGATCGATAATCAGGCGCTCTTCACCTGTCACGGTATCGCCGTTCAGCTCCAGGCGTACCAGTCCGCCGGGCGTGAGAGAAGAGATCAGCAGGTCACCTTCCCACTCCTTAAACATGTCGCCCTGGTAAAAGATGGCACCCGCCGGAGCGATGACCGGATCCCAGTAGTAGCGCGGTTCGGTGAACTCGCCGGCGTGCCGCGCTTTGCCCGAGCCTACGGGGGTACCGTCGTAATTCTCTCCGTAACATACTACCGGCCAGCCGTAATTAGCGCCCGGTTTTACCAGATTCAGCTCATCGCCTCCCTGCGGGCCATGTTCTATTACCCAGAACTGCTCCGTTTTAGGATGGAAGGCCGCTCCCTGAATGTTGCGGTGCCCGTATGACCAAATGGACCCGACAGCTTCTTTCTTATCCACAAAGGGATTGTCTTCGGGTACCGAACCGTCGGCGTTAATGCGAATCACTTTGCCATAGGTGGCGTCAAGCTCTTGAGAAAGCACACGTTCCTTCTCCGTAAAATGCTCGCCGGTGGTGATAAAGACGTGGCCTTTGCCGTCAAACAGAATGCGCGAACCGTAGTGTGCCGGCGTGGATGAGGACGGCTCCTGTATAAAAATATCCTCAACATCGGTCACTTCCGACTTGTCTCCAGACAGGCGGCCTTTAGCTACAGCGGTTGCCGACTGCCCGTTTTTCAGGGGTTTGGAGTAGGCCCAGTAGATCATCCGGTCTTTATTGAAATTCGGACCCAGACTGACATCCAGCAGCCCGCCCTGCTTTTGTGCCAGCACTTCGGGAATGCCTTTCAGTGGTTTCGAAAGTTTACCGTTTTTGGAAATCACCCGCATACGCCCCGGCCGCTCGGTTACCAGATAGCTGCCATCGGGCAATATGTCCATGCCCCAGGGGTGTTCCAGCGGACCCGTAAAGGATTCCACAGCTGGCGAGACACCCGAATTTGAAGCCGGAACGCGGGTCTGCTCCGGAAAGGCCGGTTTAAATTCCGGCACATTCGGTTTACCCTGTTCAACCGGTTCACCAGACTGCGCGAAGACCGGGGACGTACTAAAAAACAACAGCACACTGACGGCCAAAGCTTTACAGGTATGCCACAGTTTTGCGTTTCTTGCCACAGACAGACGAATATTTGGAATATATTGATCGGGTGTTCTCATGCGCGTCCTCCTTTTTTATCATGTAAACCCGCCTGCCCTGAGAAAGTTCGGAAGTTTTTCTGTAACGGTTTGAATGCAGATCTTCCTTTTTCTGTGCGAAAGATACGGAGGTCCGTAAAACTGTAAGATAAAAGCGAATAAAACAGAAAAAAGTTGAACTACGCGGGAACATCATCCAACCTAAGGTGTATACAGGCCTGAGAATCCCCCTTGACTCCCCGATTCAGGAGTACATCGAACCCATAAGAGGCCGTGGCTGAGGGGTAAGCTACAGATTGCAACTCTGTATACACAGGTTCGAATCCTGTCGGCCTCTCTGTTTCCGGGACAGACCGAGCCCGTAAGCATCGACAACGCACTGCATATCACGCTCGGCGAGGAGTGGCCCCATCCGCAGAATACGTGCCCCCTGCATGCTGCTGTTGCGCGTAGACACTCCACCGGAAGTTAGCCTTACCTCATCCCGCCGTTCCACCAGTGTACCTACCTTACGCACTTTGATCAGACTCAAATAAAAAAACCCTTAGATGGCTTACCGCCAAATAAGGGTTTTCTGTTAAAGTCGGGGCGACAGGATTTGAACCTGCGACCTCGTCGTCCCGAACGACGCGCGCTACCGGGCTGCGCCACGCCCCGAATTACAGGTAACCGTCAGCTGCTATTAGCGGCTGTCTGGTTTGACGCCCAAAATACGGCATTTTACCTGTCAATTCCAGTAGAATAAACATAAGTACAGGTAGATAGTTCGTGGTTTATCGGACATCTGTAACTAGCGCCAGGCCGCATGCCACAAACAGCCTTTCAGCGGTGGATCCCCATGCCGGCCTCTTTCCTTGAGGGGAGTATGTGTTTAGCGGTTTGGGATCTTCTATGAGAGCGTCTCGTGCCGGCTGTGTATTCAACCGTCAACTATTAACTACGTACTGAGAGAGAGTCGAATGAGTAGTTGCTCATTCGATCTGAGGGGTGCCCCAACAGAGGCTGTTCCCCGCTGCAGTGACCCACCCCTCTTGTTCTCCCTTCCTTTCAGAGCCCGGGTTTTGGGCGACGGAGGAGCCTGTCCCGACAAACCTGTCGGGAAGGGGCCGGGGG
>CALJMB010000109.1 GCA_937982515.1 uncultured Balneolaceae bacterium | reverse complement strand
GCTCTGCAAAGCCTTTGTCGTTGCTCTACAAAGCCTTTGTTGCTGCTCTGCAAAGTAATGGCCTTTATTCTGCATAAAACCAAGGCGGGGTTGTTACATTTTCGCTCTGCAATTTTATTTTCGCCGGCATGGCCCCTTTATATAAAAGCGCCGGTTCCGGTATGACCCTGGCAGGGTCATACCGGAGGTACGGGCTATCTCCGGCCAGCCGGTTTCAGGCAAGTACCTTTGGGCCCCGGGGTTTTGGCTGTTTTTTATGTTCCAGCGATTCATAAACTTCGAGCATTTTGTCGCCGATAACGGTCCAGTCGTATTTGTCCTTAATCAATTTATAACCGTTGCGCATAAGCTCTTCCCTCAAATCTTCTTCTCGCATCAGCCTGATGATACTTTCGGCAAAGGCATCCGGCTCATCCGCCATGAGAATAGATTTTCCGTGTTCGATATCTATGCCTTCACAGCCGACACTGGTTGAGACCACCGGTTTTTTCATGGCCAGGGCTTCAATCACCTTTAGCCGTGTACCGCTGCCCATTCTCAGCGGCACTACAAACAGGCGGGAACGCCAGACAAAAGGACGTACGTCATCCACAAAACCTGTTACAATGATATGTTCCGAAGCGCGCTGCCTCAACTCATCCGAAGGACGGTTGCCCACGATATAAATTTTAGCGGCTGGAATCTGTGCCCGCACACGTGGAAATATTTCATCCAAAAAATAGAGCATTCCGTCGTTATTGGGTACATAACCCATCGCCCCGGTAAAAACCATCGCATTGGGATCGGTTTTGTACCAGGGTGAGGGGCGAAAGTAAGAGGTATCCACGCCATTGGGAATCACATAGTTCGGCACATCCGGAATATCCTTTCTAAAGGTAAGGCGATCGGGTTCGGATGTGGAAAAGACCGCGTCGTAATTCTCTAAATATCTGATCTCTTCTCTATGCATTTTCTTGTACTCGCGATGGTAGAACCACTTTCTTAAGGGTGACTGTACTATATCGCTCATCCTCCTGAAATTCACATATTCTACGTTATGGGTATTCGCGATCCGGATCAGATTTTCATCGAATGTATAACTGCACATCACAGAAAACTCACAGTGTACGGCATCAAACTGCCCGGCAGATAAGAGTTCATCTATCTTATCCTGCATGCGGTTGCAATAACTGGTGAGATGCGCATAACTTCTGGGCAAGCCCAGTGAACACAGCTGGCCAACCCGCTTCCAGGTACGTGTCCAGGGTGGTTTTATCATATGGACGGCTTTGACAAGATCTCCAAAATCTTTTTTGAACAAGACCAGTTCCTCTTCGGTGCCAAAGGTCAGGGTAGTGACGGTATGCTCTCTGGTTAAACTCTTAAGCAGATAATATTCCCTCAGGGCCCCGCCGAACGTGGGTGGTACGGGGGAGTACGGCATGATGTGCAAAATATTCATTTTCTCTCTCTTTTAAGTTACATCTCTCTCTTTGTGGTCAGAAAGGATAAGAAGCTTCTCTCTGTTAAAAATTCTTTAAAAAAACTGATCTCTCTATGAGTAATAATATTTAAAACGACTGCCGTTACCAAATACAAAATGAGTCCTAAAGCTATCTGTACCAGCCAATAGATACCAGACCCGTGCAGCGCCCACATAAAGCCTCCTAGTATCAAACCGCTCAGCCCTCCCCTGGCCAGTACCGATACGGTATAACCTTCAAAGTAGCGGCGGGGCAGCATCGTCAGGGCTGCAACCATAACAAAAGCCTCGGTAACCAGAGTTGAAAGCGCTGCACCTATCCCTCCATTGCTCCACAATGTTTCGCTGTAAGGAATGGCAACGTAGTTCAGCCCGACGTTGAGTAGGATAGCCACAAATCCCACGGCCGCCCATTTTTCTTGCTTATCGGTAGCAAGTATGATACTCCCCAGTATAAAATCTATATATACAATAATAATGCCGACAGAAAATATTTTCAGAATTAAGATGGAAGGGCCGTACTCTTCTGCTCCATAAAAGAGGTCGATGATGTTTTCGGAGAACGCAAAGAAGAAAATACAGATGGGGATTCCCGCCATAATTACATATTTCAGACTTTGCTGAAACGTATGAGACATTCTGTTATCTCCGCTTGTCGTCAGTCTGGAAAAAACGGGGAACAGCACCGTTGTCATAATACTTGGCAGAAACATAACAATGTCAAAAAAGCGATAGGCCCCGCCGTACCATCCAACTACCGATTCAGTAGAAAATACCGAAAGCATCACTGCATCGATCCGGTAATATATAACGGCGAATACAGACCAGAGAAAATAGGGAATGCTTTCTTTAATCAGCTTCAAGGGAACGCTTATACGGAAACCGGGAAACCTGTCAACGATGATTGGCAGAAACCTGAGGCATACGACCAGGTTCAGAAACATACCGACGGCCATAATGACGGCAACGGTTACCGGCCCGGCGCCGAGCAGAAGAGCGCACACAGCGGCTGCTGAGACAAATAGCTGTTCGGCAATAACTCCCAGCGAAGGGTATTCCATCCTCTCGTGCCCCTGGAAACATCCTTTTATCGTTTTCATAACTCCCTCAGCAAATTTCGAGATGCCCAGAATTATGATCAGGGTTATAACCACCGGCGAGTACTCCACCAGATAGGAAAACAGAAAGAGCAGAGCCATGCATATAGCCCAAATAACCGTTCGGATCCCTATATAACTGACGAGCAGCGCCGATGTCTTTTCTTTGGAACGGGATACCTCTTTGGGGATAAGGTAATTCCCGCCAAAATCGATAATTATGCTCAGAATCATAACCATTGAAATAGCCAGATAGAGCCTGCCGTAATCTTCACTACCGAGATAGCGGGGCAGAAAGAGAAGTAATACAAAACCGGAAACCCAGGTGACGGCCTGGGCTCCGAACATAATAGAGGTATTTCTTGCTACCGATGTGCCTATGTCTTTATCCATAGATGACGCATTTAACTGTTTTGCCGCTTACCCATTCAACCGCCAAATCGTTATTCACAGGTGCTCCTCCCAATCAAGCGATGGATTCGCTTCTTCTGAAATCAGTTTACGGTTTCTGGTAAGGATCAGACCCAGGAACACCGGTATTTCTATAAAAATACGCTCCCATTTATCTAAGGGGTCCTGCATAAACCGGAACAGCCATTCCATCCCGAGCCTTCTTATCCATAAGGGAGCTCTCGGTTTCCCTTGTGAGATGAAGTCAAATAACCCTCCCACCGCGAAACATACACCAACCTTAATCTGCGATGCGTGTCTCGCGGCCCATTTTTCCTGTAAGGGAGATCCCAATGCAACCAACAGAATATCCGGCCTTACATTATTTATTTCAGCTATGACAGATTGTTCTTCTCTCTCATTAAAATAGCCGTGGTGGTATCCCTTAAGCCGAAGCCCGGGGAATCGTTGCTGCAAATTTTCATAACACCTTTCCACCACTTCTTCTTTAGCGCCCAGCAGGTATACCGACCATCCCCTGGCTTCTGCCATCTCACACACTTTGGGAGTGAAGTCTGTGCCGTTAAGGTTTTCGCGAATGGGTTTTCCCAGAAGTCTGCCCGCGATCATCAAGCCGCTGCCGTCAGGCAGAACCATATCGGCCCCGTTGATCGCCGCCCGCAAATCCGGGTCTTTGCGGGAGAGGTGAATGCTGTGAACATTGGTAAAAAAAACACGGCTGTTTTTTTTACTTTGGGTTACTAATTCTTCCACCCTTTGCAGGGCCATGTCGGACGTCAGATTATCCACCCTGACATTCAAATAGTATCGGGTCTTTGCCTCTCTCATGTGAACCTCTCTTTTGTGCTTAAGCTCTCAAATCTCAAGCGCTCTCTTATTGTAGTGACTTATATTCTTAGCGGATACACCTCTCTATCTCTGCTCCAGGCCCTCTATACTCCAAAATACCGAAGCAAAACTTTTGCACCGGATGTTCTCTCCTCCTTAATAAAGAGTAACAGAGGGATCTCCATTTGACAATCAGCGCCGAAATAGCCGGGCCGGACAAGCTGCCCGGCCTGCAATACCATTCAGCCTCTAATGCTCCATCCTCTTTCCTTGCTTTTCGTCAATGTTCTGCAACACGGGCAGCAGCCCCATCAAAGTGCCCAGGTAAATCATGTTGCGATAGTAAGTCAACTGTAAATCAAAATAGGATACAGTCATTTGATTAATAATGGCTGCAACAATCATCACGCACACAGCTTTCAGATACGGGCTGTGCAAATTTTTGAGGATGTGTACGCCCTGGAAGGCGAAGGAGTTGAAGAAAAACCAAAAAAAGAAGAACCCTGTAACCCCTGACTTTACAATAACCCAGAAAATCTGATTGTGGGGGATGTAGTCTCTGAGCGGGAAACTGATATTGGCAAGGCTGAGTGGCTGCTCATATTTAACACCAAAACCGGTACCTGCTATGGGTTTGCCACGAAAGGTGTAGGCCAGATTATAGTTCTCGTAATCGCGGTATAAATTGGAGTAGTAATCTTCTTTAGAGAGCTCCTCTTTAGAGACGCCTATACCCGATTTGACCATCTGCACGGGCCTCGCCCATTTGCTGCCGGAGTTCCAAAGGGCGGTGCCATAGATTAACAACAGCAGCACCACAGGGACGGAAACCTTTAAAAACCTCCACTGTTTTGTACGGGGAAGCAACACAAAAAAGGCGCCCATAGACATGATGAGCCCGGCTATGGCCGCACGCCGCTGGGCTACAAAAAAGCCCGCCAGCAAGGGAAGGAAAAGCAGCAGCAACACATTGCGCTGCGTATTATGCACCCTGTACATCAACAAGCCGGATAATAGGACAAACAATGTGGTAATAAAGACCGGGTCTTCATGGCTGGTCAGGGCGGCCCATCCCTGAAAACTAAAGCCGAGAGATACAAAGCGGCCCACACCCTGAAACGCCTTAAAAGAGATAGTGGCAATGATAATCCATAATAATACATTAAGCTGGCGTCTGTTTCTGACAACCTGTGGAATAGCTATATAAAATAGGATAAAGTAAAAGAACGCCCGTACTTCCCACAAAGCCGTAAGTAATTCGGCTCCGTTCTTTTGTCCGTAGGCAAAAGCAAAAATCAGCCAGCCCGCTAACATCAGCAGCGATCCCCACACCGGTACCCTGCCGGCATTGAATTGCTTTTTAATGCACAGATTGAAAAACCAGAAAGCCAGAATAAGCAACAGGTGCATTTCAACCGGATTGATAACACCGCCGCTGAAGGCCGGCAGATAGGAGATCTCTTTAAGATTCTTAAAATAATCTGCACTGAATGTCAGCGGGTTAAAACCAGGTATCCGAAACTGATCGAATAACAGCACGCATCCGATCAGTGCAAAAAGGCTGTAATCAACCCTGTACCAGGTAAGCACTACCAATGCCAGTATTGCCACAGGGCCGAAAGCTGCGGCTACATTGCCATGGGTAATGATCATCAGTAATGCCATTGCACACAGGCAGCCTAAAACAAAGGGAAGAACGGGAGCCGTCTCTCTCTCGAGTCCCATAATTCTCAGAAGCCTTTCCGATAAGGAGCGTGTGTGCTTGTTTGTCTCAGATACCGGCATAATCTAGCATAATCTATACGTTAAGGGGTTGGAACCTCCATGGTAAACAGAAGATATGCGAAGACAAGTACCTGCACGGCTGTCAGCAGGCCTGTAAACAGATACCCAAGGTAGCTCATCCTCTCTGCATATTTTCCTGTAAACAGCACCAGCAGGTGAAACGACAAAAGTATTATCAGAATGATCATAAAACGTATCTGTTTAAGTTAATTTTTAATCTGAAGCCGGCCCCAATTGGCGCTTCCCCGGGGTGCTCAGTAGTCTTCCATCCTGTTAAATACGAACCCGAGGGTCTGGTCTTTCTTTATATACCGAAACATCTTTTCGATATGCTGATATTTGGTTTGTTTGGTATCAACCACCACCAGCAGCCCGTCTACCTGGGTGGCAAATGCCGCAGGAAAGTTCTCAATGGGAAGGATGGGGTTCATATCCAGTATCACAACGTCAAACTCTTTCTTAAGGCTGTGAATGATATCCCGGATGGCAACTATATCATCCAGATTAAAAGAAGAGTATCGGCTTTTCCCGGCAGGCAGCAGAAATAAATGCTCCAGTTTTGTTTGTGACAGAAACACACTGTCATTTTCAAACGACTCGGCCAGTCCGGGTTTGATGTTGGTTCCGAATATCTTATGCAGATCCGGGTTTTCTATATTCAGGTCAACCAGAACCGTTCTCTTTTTGTAACCCAATGCGAACGACACTGCAAGGTTAGACGCAATCAGCGTTTTTCCTGATTTTCTGTTGGGACTTGTTACCCCCACTGTAAGATTCACTTGTTTGCTGTCATCATGGATCATCAGGTAGTTAAAAGAGTTATAAAACTGCCTTTGTACAACATTTCTGTCGATATAATTACCCTGTCTGGGATTGACAACAATTGATTTGGTAGTACGAACGAGGGCATTACTGTTGAGCTTATCCATTAGAATATCTTTTAATTGCGCTTTTCTGAGATGAAGGCTACAACCGGCTTATTGAATTTTTCCAGGTCTTGCGGCCTTCGTATAGTGGTGTCCAGCAGTTCTGCAATTACTGCTGCCACCAGGCCGAGAAATAATCCCAGCCCTAATCCACCGCCCACGAGCATTACACGGTTTGGTTCAGACGGCTCCTGAGGGGTGACCGGCGGATCGATGACGACAAACTGTTCTTTGGCGTTTTTCCCCAGGTCGCGGGTAGTTTTAGCCTGTTCAAGCTTAATCTTCATCTCGTCATACAGGCCTCGGTAAATATCTGCGTCCAGTTGCGTTTGCCGGGTTCGCCGTTCTACCAGCGTTGATTGTTGTATGCGAGTGGTAAGCTCATTATACTGCCGTTCCAAAAAAGACCTTTGCCCCTGCCGGTTAAACAGCTCGGCCTCCAGTTCGTGTATCATCAGTCCGGCCAGCTCGTGAATTTTACTCTTAAGTTCATGCACCCTGGGATAGCTATCGGTATATCTCCTGTTGTAATCATTATAGTCATTCAGCAGCGCCTCCATTTTATCTCCTGACGTTATGGACGAAAGGTTGAGTTCATAGAGCGCATCCAGGCTTCGGCTATCATTATTTACGGCTCTCAACACGTGCAGTTTGTTTCGGATGCTTTCAATCTCTGGCGTCACTTCATCGATCTGCCCCGCAATGCGGTTCAATTCCAACTGCAGGCCCTGCATTTCTCTGGGAGTACTGTTAACATCTTGTTCAAGCCTTTTCACCATCTCCCGCTCTCTCTCTTCAACCACCTCCGCGAGTTCCGCCAGCTTATCCTGGAAGAATTCTACCGTCTGGTTGTTTCTCTTGTGTTCCAGCTGGAGTTTTGTCTTTATAAAATAATCGGAGAGAATACTAACTGCTCTCCGAACCCTTTCAGGGTTAGAGCCTGTATACGTGATGCTGAAAGAATCTGAAGCACGGAGGCTCGTACCAATATTTGCCCTTACCTCTCTGATTAATTCCTGCCTTTCTCTCAGCGATAGGTCATCAGAGGCCAGGCCCAAACTGTCGATGAGAGCACTCATCGCAGAGCGACTGTAAATGATTTCATTGAATGATCTGAGCCGGTCTTCGGAAGCCAGTGCCACCGCAAGGTTAAAGCGAACCATGGGATTAAGAGTCTCTTCCTGCTCTACCAAAATTGTGATCGAGGCTTGGTATTTGGGAGGCAAAATCCAGGCGACTCCTATACTCAGGCCCAGTACAAAAACAGAACACATAATGATAATTCTTTTACGCCTTCGGCAGAATCTCCTTACTTCACTAATTGCTAAGTATGCTTGATGCACAATGAAACCATATTGGGTTAAATATTACAGACAGGCTAAAACTTGTCTGCTCTCTTGTACCCCACGATGTGCAATTCATATGCCAAACTTACAGCATAGCCTTCCGGGCTGTCGGCCAGTACATTCTGAATACGTAAATTTATCATCAGTCCGGTATCGTAACCGGGTTTATTAAAAAGAAAGGCCTGTTCTATACTCCTTACCGAAACCGCATAACATTCAAAAGAATGATTTAATTGCCACGCAAAACAACCCTTGTTTTTATTTTTAAAATAAATATAAATGACATGTTTATTATAATTGAATACATGTTTAACACTATTTTTATAATGGTGTTAATTTTTTAAACAATATTTTAAACTGTTTTCCATGTAGATGAATACAAGACCATTGAAAATACCGGGAGTATAACGTTACAACCTGTATGTGGCCTCTATTCCGTCCTTTGGCATACTTATTGAACTAAAACAGTAGGTTCACCTGACAACACTATTCCATCAAATACATAAAGGCTACAGTACATGAGACGGAATGTTAAATTCTTCTGTATGTTCAGCTGCTCACTTGCCTTAATAATAGTAAGCGGTTGTTCAACAGCACGCCATTCACAAGAAAGCACCTTTTCAGAGCCTGATCTGGGTTCCGCCATAATTCATCAAAAAGCAGAGGAATATGTCATTCATCCGGGTGATGAGATTGAAGTTTCCGTCTGGGGATATGACGAGTTCAACACATCCAGAACAGTGACAAACCGCGGCACGCTCGCCGTACCACTGATTGGAGACATCAGAGCCGGAGGCCTTACCAAAGAACAGTTTGAAAATAGTATGGGGAAAGCCCTCAGCCAGTATGTTAAAGGAGAAATAAACCTGACTGTAACGGTTATCAGCTCCAGGCAACATATCATTTCGGTTTTGGGATCGGTAGGGCGGCCTGATAATTATGCCATATCAGAAGAACGAAACTTATTTCAGGTACTCTCTCAGGCCGGTGGAACAACCGACCAGGCCGATTTGCGCAGCATTAAAATCTACAAACGTGGTGAAGTTTCAGCGCCTATAGAGGTAGACCTTATTACGTATCTCAAAAATGAAAACGTCCAGGCAATGGCAAATGTCCAGCCGGGAGATATTGTATATGTACCCCGGCAGGAAAACGTGATTCGTGAATTATCCGCTTTTTTACGGGATGTGGTTGTCCTGTTTGGAATATTCAGACTCTTCAATTAGATGACACACTCCATGAGTAGGTACCCCAATAGAAATAGTACCGGCGGCCGGTTTCATCTGGCTGTCTTTATCTGCATGACCTTTTGGGTTGTAATGCTTTCGGTGCCGGATAGCAGCCAGGGACAATCAATTCCGGAAAACGACAGGGAATACAGACTCTGGTATTCAGGTTTTGACGCAAGATCATCCGCAATGGCTAACGCGAATGCAGCCGATCCTTTTGACCTAAACGGTTTTTATTCAAATCCGGCCATACCTGTGTTCAGCAATAACTCAGCTTCATTTATCAGCAATAGCCTTTACAACCCGGGCCGGGGCATCATGCTTGAAAACTTAACGTTTTCTCTTGGCCGCAGTACATCGCATCATCTGGCCGCAGGCGCCACCATACAGAGCTCCATGCTGAATGAAAAGCTTTATTACGGGCCGAACCATATGCAATTTACACAGATAGATTTAGCCCTGGGATACTCCTGGTCGATATTCCGGTCGCTAAGCGCAGGGGCTTCTGTGCAATCATTTTACGGTAAAACCGCATCCAGTGAGGTATGGACCTACAACGCAAGCGCAGGGTTGTTATACGTTCCGTCTTCTCTGATTAGTTACGGCCTGGTATATAAAGGTACAGCTATTACCGAGGGCCGGATGGGGGCTAAACCTGTTTATATACTGACGGAAGAGAACGAAACCGTTGTTGCCGGAGTCTATGCACCCCACCGGCTCGAAGTAGGATTAACCCTTCGATTCCCTTCCCTGGCTAAATATCCCGACTTTTTACTGTCTGTATCCAACGAAAAGATCTTCGGTACAGACGGTTTGATATATAAGGCAGGAATGGAGGTATATGTACAAAATTTCCTTGCCCTGCGGGGCGGATATTTCTACAGTCCTTTTGCCGAAGGAGGACGGCTGGGAGCGGGGCTCATGCTCAATGCTTTCCGGCTGGATTACGCTTTTGTCCCGGGAGATATAGACTTGAACGGAACATCTCATCAGGTAAGCATCTCTCTGGGCTTCTAGCGCTATGTCAACTATACCCTGCCGTCAGAATGCGGATACAGCGGATGAGGCTGATAAGCAGTGATAACACATTGGCTATCACGGTCGGCGCAGGCCGGCCCATCCACGGCATCCGTACTCCCTTGATGCGACTGTTGATTATAGACACAATACCCAGGGTGCTGACACCGGGGCAAAGCTTTAATTTTAATTGATGTATCTGTAACACGTACACATAACAGCATGAGGCCAGATATGGAGAGTTCAATCATGAAGGAAATACTAAAACAGGCAGACAGAGTTGCCTCGTCCTTCAATAACATTCTCATTGTAGGCGAGTATGGCTCAGGGCGAAGCTGGCTGGCGAAAAGAATCCATCAAAAAGGAAACCGCCGTGATAAGCCTTTCATTACAGTCAACTGCCGGATCCTTGAAGAGCATGACGCGCTGAAAAAAGTTTTCGGCTACCTGGCGCTATCTAAAGACGGCGCCCGTATCAACCACGGAGTGCTGGAACAGAGCCGGGGCGGCATCATTTTTTTTGAGAATTTCAACAGCTTTCCCGAAAACCTGCAGCAAGAACTTATTCATAACACCGGTCTATCGCAGATCAGGCGCATAGGCAGTAAACACGTTATAGAAATTAACCGGCCGCAGGTTATCTGTTCCATAGAGATCAAGCCCAGCCACATACTTCACGGGAAACAGTTTCTAAACGACGCATTGTTAACTAACAATCCGTATATCCTGGGACAGCCCCCCTTGCGGCAACGGCGCGAAGATATAGCCTCGCTAATAGAGGTGTTTCTTGGCCAGGGATTCAGAACCCTGCCGGAGGCCGCCGGCAAAAAGATTTCGCCCGGGGCCATATATCAGTGCATTAAATATCACTGGCCGGGAAACGTCAACCAGTTAAAAAATGCGATAAAACATGCTGCCATCACCTCCGGGCGTGATACTATACAAGCTCACGATCTTCCCATATCTATAAAAGCCGGACGGCCGGGGAACGGCAGATCCGAATATGATAGAAAAAGCCCAAGCTACGAAAAAGCTGAACGGCAACTGATCACAAAAGTCTTAGGCACAACCGATTCTCTGCAGAAGGCGGCCAAAGCACTTGGGATAGATGAGGATACACTCTCATCAAAGATAAAACAATTCAATTTGCTGGAAAAAGCCGCTTATTAAAAAGCATCAATCATCCGCTGCTACAGCCACTAAAACACGTAAAGACGCGATGTATCGCGTCTCGACTCCAGGCGCGAAATTCAAATTTATTCATCTACAATTTTAAATGATCATTAATCTGCTGATTGTTTTTGTCCTGCCCTTGTTGTTGTCTTTGTCATTAACGCCTCTGGCAAAACAACTGGCACACAGATGGGGGGCTATCGATACCCCCAACGACAGGAAAGTGCATTCCAGGGCCATTCCCCGCCTCGGTGGCATAGCTGTACTGGGCAGCTTTTTATTAACATTAGGCTGCCTCTATGTTCTGTTGCCGGAATCGTTTTTTTTTATCGTTTATAGCCTGGGTACTCCCCTGGTAAACATACCGGCAGGTATACTGGTTATAATTTCACTGATTCTGATAGTGGCTACCGGTATCCGGGATGATATTTCAAACCTCGGGCCCGGACTTAAATTCACCGTCCAGGTTTTTGCAGCAACACTTATCTATCTGTCCGGCTACAGTATTTCTTTCGTTACCAATCCGGCAGGACCTGGGGTTCTGGACCTGCAATTTCTCTCCTATCCACTGACGGTGTTATGGATAGTAGGTATCACAAATGCCTATAACCTCATAGACGGTTTAGACGGCCTGGCATCGGGAGTAGCGGTAATTGCGCTGGCCACTATTTTTGCCATTTCTCTGGTACATCAGCAAATGGGCACCGCCCTAACCGCCCTGATGCTTGCCGGCGCTTTACTCGGGTTTCTGTGGTTCAACTTTCGTCCGGCAACCATATTCCTGGGAGATTCAGGGAGTCTTTTCGTCGGCTTCATCTTGTCTCTGCTATCTATCCAAAGCTTTACCAAGGTATCGACTGCTTTTGCTACACTCGTTCCTGTTTTCGTACTGGGATTACCCATCCTCGATACGTCTTTATCCGTGATCCGGCGCTTTTTTTCCTGGTTTCTGCCTAATGAGCATCATTCATACAAGAACATCGCGTTTAAGGAGATTGCAAAATCCCTGTTCCTGCCAGATAAGTCTCATATCCATCACCAATTAATAAACCGCGGCCTGTCTCATAAAAAAACCGTACTAATACTCTACTTTGTTTCATTTCTGTTCTGCCTGGGTGCATTTGTGGTATCCATAAGCGATCATCTCGACACCACTATTCTTGTCATATTTTTCACGCTTTTTATTATTAAAACGGGCGTCAACCACCTCAGATACAAAGAAATCAAGCTCTTGCACAACGGCATATTATTTAATCTTTACAACCACCTTGTCATCCGGAAACGGTATTTCCGTGATGTGCTGGACGGTATTTTTGTTTTATGCTCTTATGTTGGCGCCTATTTCCTGCTTTACCCGTCAGACTTGATACACCTTGCAGTAGCGAAACCCACTGAAGCGGCACTCGCTGCGGGGGTAATCGTTTGTGTGCAGATGGCGATATTCCGGGCATCGGGTCTCTATAAAAACACGATTCTTCATCTGGGAATTGCCGGAATTGTAATGATACTGAAAATTATTGGCTTGTCTGTAATTGCCACCGCGTTTGTTCACTATTTCTTTTATAACGATCTGCTACAATCGGGCCTGCTGTTATTTATCATCGACTTTTATTTTTTGGTGACGCTGGTTCTCGGCATGAGGATCTCATTTCATGTACTCAAATATCTGTTTGAAAGGTCCAGGAGCAACCAACAACGGATACTTATTTATGGTGCAGGTGAACAGGGAGTGTTTGCCCTTCAACAAATCCAGAGTATGGCCCCCCAAAAATATACCACGGTGGGTTTCATCGACGAAGACCCGGAACTTGAAGGCAAATCAGTGAATGGATACCCGGTTTTTGGGGGCCACTGGAAATTGGAACGCGTGGTTCGCACAAAAAAAATAGACAAACTTCTGATTACCGAGTCCCAATTACATCCCAAAGTCGTCCGAGAGCTTCAGGCTATAGCGAAGCGCCACCACTTGGATATACAGCTTATCCATGTACAAATCAAAGGTTTAGAGCTGCGTTCTCCCGGAACCGGAGCAATAAATACGCAGATAACGTACCTAAATTAACAACACCTGAAACCGAAATGATGCACGGTTCATAATGAGATGCTATTAAAATTAATCTGGTCAATGGAACCTTAGCTCTTAATATCGCTATACCTGTGCAGTTACTTTATAATCAAACATTTATTCATAAATAATTTACTCTTTGCATCTTTTTAAATATACTTAGATTAAAGAGGAGAGTGCTTGCCGGCTCAATCCGATCCGAAAACTAAAGGCCAGCTACATAAATCGGACGCATTATGAATTCGAATTCTATTTTGGGATCCAGTCTCGCATTCGTTGTTAAAAACGGAAAAGACATTCGGGAAATCGCCCAGTTCATACGGTCTGAGGCACAAAAGGAGAACTGTTCAGAACCTGAAATAACGATAATATCTACAGCTGTATCAGAAGTATGCCGTAAGCTAATGGAGTATACAGGAATACTGGAAATCACCATTATCATCCTGAGCTATTCCGGAGGTATAGAACTAAGAGGTAAAGCCCATATTCCGGAAGCCCCCCGGAACATCGACTGGGACACCGTTTTACAAAGCCTGAATGCATATTTTCATACAGCTTCCATTCAGATGACCGAAGCTCCGCACTCCCTTAACTATTCCTTTCACAAGCGCATACCCGGAGCGTTCCGCCCTCATACCAAACTCCGGTTCTGATCCAGAGTTATTTAGTTCCGGCTTAGCTCCGACAGAAACCTGTCCGGTTTGTCTTAAAACAGGATCTTTTACTCTATAGGAAAAAAACGGACAAGTTTTGACCCGGCACTAGGCAGAACGTAACAGCCCCTGGTGCTGAGCCGCCACTGACAGGCCGATAAAGCCGCGTCCTACCTTCTTTCCAGACTTTAAAAGCTTGGCCAAGCTCTCACTGGTCCCCCTCTCTGAATATCGGCTATAGTTTACATTAAAATATATTAATGTACTTTATCATACTATTTATTACATCTGACTAAAAATTTTTACTATATTTATTGAAACGTTAGTTATCATGTATTTTACGTTGGCTATTTCTCTTCCAGGGGAATGTCCATGCATGGTATATAGCTAAAATCAAAACATCTACAGCTTTTCGGGGTTATCATGAATAAAAGGCTACTACTGCTTCTTTGTACCCTTTCTATATCTATCATATACACAGGATGCAATTCTGTTTACCAACCTGAACCGGATGATCCGGATCCATTTGAGCCTCCTGTGCTTCAGTCTCCTAAAAACAACTCTTACGGCATACAGACCGACTCTTCACTTCAGTGGATGGAAGTTCCGGGTGCTTCGTACTATACCGTGCAAGTGGCAACCGACCGGGATTTCACTAATCCACTGGCAGACACCAGTATATACTCAACCACATACCGGCCGGCAGGTCTGAAAGCCGATTCCGTGTACTACTGGAGAGTAGCTACAGAATCAACGTACAATTGGTCGGAAACATGGAGATTCAGTACATCAAACGAACCCGGCCCGGGCACATATGATCCGCCCGCGCTCACTTTGCCGGAAAACGGTGCCGATGAAGTACCTATTGATGTCGCGCTCAGGTGGGATAAGGTACCCGGAGCCGACTCCTATGATATTCAGGTTGCAACAAACCATGAGTTCACGGATATCGTAGCCAGCCATACAACAGGTACGACAAGTTTTGAGCCGGAACAGCTGGAAAGCGGCACAACCTATTTTTGGAGAGTCAGTTCCGGCCCTGAATCGGGATGGTCTGAGGTGTGGAGCTTTACAACAAGCCAGATGCCCGATACTTCTCCGCCCGATACTACCACCCCACCGGAAACACAGGATATATGGGTCAGCGCGTACCTGGCTTCGTGGAACCATTACGCTCCTCCCGGAGGTAACTGGGGGCACATCTCTGCAAACGATATCGACTGGGATGCTTTCACCCATCTGATCTATTTTGCCATGAGCGCCCGAGCCGATGGCAGCTTGTCTTCTATCGCAGCTTATGAAAATATAAGCCCCGACCGTATCAATGCTATCGTTTCAGCTGCTCATAAACACAATAAGCCGGTACTTATCAGTATCGGAGGCTGGGGAAACTACAATGGATTCAGCCGGGCCATTACACCGGGCTCAAGAGCCCGATTCGTCAATAATCTGGTTTCACTGATAAAAACCTGGGGATTTGACGGTATAGACCTGGATATGGAACCGATCAATAGCAGCGATGTCGAAAATTATAAAGCTCTTGTGCGGGAATTACATGCCGAGTTACAAAAAGTAACAACCCCATTGGGGAGCAAACCTCTTCTTACGGCAGCTACTTCCTGGTCTCCGGGGCTGTTCAGCGACCTGCAGCAATACTTTGATCAGATCAACCTGATGACCTACGACTATAGCGGAGCCTGGGAGGGATGGGTGAGCTGGCACAACTCTTCCGTCTACGACGGGGGGCTCACATTTCCTGGAACCAACAGGCCCCTCCCGTCTATCCACGGAACGCTACAAACGTTCATCAACGCGGGAATTGCGCGGGAGAAACTGGGAGTGGGTATCGACTTCTACGGATATGTATGGAACGGCTATGTTACAGATCCCGGACAAAGCCTGACACCGGTCGCCCCACGGGTACAGGATAATGTGCCCTACCATACTATCATGAACAATTACTACAGTACCGGCGCCTATCGATGGGATGACGATGCTCAGGCAGCGTATCTTCACATCGCCAGCCCCGATCCATCCAGAAGGAAATTTATTTCTTATGACGATGAAAGGAGCGTTCAGGCCAAGATTGACTATACCCGTCAACAGAAAATCGGTGGCGTTATCATTTGGGAGTTGGGAGGGGGCTACAGAAGCGATCAACCGGCAGGTTCACGCGACCTTCTGCTGCAAACCGTAAAAAATGCCGTTCGGTGATGCAGCTTGTTATCAAGGTGTAGCGCCAATTAGAATAGATGCTCAGCTTTTGGGCAAAACAGAAAAGCATAAACAGGAAAACCCGGCTGTATTCCAAACCGGGTTTTCTTTTTTCGGGATTATACAACCAAACCAGACTAAGCAGAAAGACTGATCAATTAACTGCCATACTTGTCTAGCTTGTTGTGAAGGGTAGCTCTGCTAAAACCTAATATTCTTGCGGCTTCAGATTTATTATAGTTTACGGATGAAAGCGTCTTGTCGATCAGCTTCCGTTCAGCCTCCCTTATGGTAGTACCCACGGGAATATTGATCCGGTCAATGCCTCCGTTTGTACTCTTGTACGTATCTGTATCGTAGATATCGTCTTGACATTTGCCGCCGGATTTGGCTATATGCGGAGCAATATGCGCTGTGGTGATTGTGTCGTTAGGGCACATAATTACGCATCGTTCAATGGTATTCCGTAATTCCCTGACATTTCCGGGCCATTCATATTCGAGAAAACAGCTAATACAATCATCCGAGAATTGTTTAACCGGCGTATGATATTTAGTCGAGAACACCTGCATAAAGTATCTGGCGAGGAGCGGGATATCAACTTTACGCTCGCGCAGAGGCGGAATGTGGAGCTCTACTACGCTTAGCCGGTAAAAAAGATCTTTTCTGAACTCCTCATTTTCCAGCGCTTCCGTCATATCTTTATTTGTAGCGGCGACTATGCGGACATCCGTCTCTACTTCCTCACTTCCTCCCAGCCGGCGAAAAGCTTTATACTCTACCGCACGCAAAAGCTTGACCTGTATACCCAGCTCCATCTCTGCAATTTCATCCAGGAAGAGCGTGCCTTTATCTGCCAATTCAAAACATCCTTTTTTTCTTTTAACGGCGCCGGTAAAAGCCCCTCTTTCATGGCCAAAGAGTTCGCTTTCAACCATCTCCTTGGGGATAGCGGCACAATTCAGAGCTACAAAAGGCCGTTGCCTTCTGTGGCTTTTCGCGTGAATCAGCCGAAAGACAACTTCTTTACCGGTCCCGCTGTCCCCTGTGATTAACACAGAAGCTTCTGTTGTGGCAATTCTTTCAATCTGTTTATACAGTCTCTCCATTTTAGGGTCGCGCGTAATAAAAACCGGTTTCTTTTCATTTCCTTCTCCTTCCGCGTGATAGAAAACTTCTCTTGACATGTATTTTACCTCTTATTAAACCTGTTTATGCAAGTAGTTGTACTATTCCGTTTTACAAGGTGTAGGTATTGTCAGGCATCACCACAGTGACTCCCGAAAGTTTCCTGCCACCGGTTGCGCTTTCGCAGAAATGCGATATTATAATGTCTCCTTGATAAATGCGTACTTCTCTCATGCCTTAATCTGCTTGATGATTACTTTTTATATTGTTATTTTAAATAAAATGGCTCAAGTAGCCCTCTCTTGACTACTGCAGGGTACACAACGTCTCTCTTAGAAATATTTTTTAGCTGGGTTTCACCCCAACACCATATCTCTTACACACTTAAAAAGCTCGTTGCTCCGGATATTTATCGCACCCGGTTTTCAGGATTTCCATTCGAGCAGCTTGCCCTAAACCGCACCAGCCGCCAGGCCGGCACAAATCAGAGGAAAGCTGCCTTTATTCGTCCCTGAACATCCGCGTTACATTGGCGAATGGTTGCAGGAGCTGATACCTCCCGCACTGCTCTGAAGGTAGTAGCGAAAAATGGCCGCCGCCGGGAAAAGATGTGTGCCAATCCTTTCTCTGGCTTTTGTAGCTTCAATAGGCATTGATGGCGTCTGTTTTGTATCAGGTAACAAAGCCAACGCCTTGCCTCCGTTTGAACTACCTCCTTTGCTCATCACTAACATATATAATCTGTCCGTTTAAAAATATAGGAGGAACTTTGAAATTGTTGTCATAATCCGGTGGCGGGGAGATGTCACACTTTTCACGGACTTATATATCAAAAAATTATGACAACAAGTGTAATAAAACTCATCAGATGGGCGTAATAAATAAGTAGAAAGTAAAAAAGTGGCCTGGCATTTTAGCTGGCAGCCTTGCTTTCTACATTCTACTTAATACTTATCAATCATCAATCAATCAGATTGTTATGAAGCGCATATCGGGTGAGATCTACATTGGTGTTCAACCCGGTCTTGTCTTTAATTCTGGAACGGTAGGTATGTACTGTCTGAACACTCAGTGAAAGTTCTTTGGCAATATCATTGACTTTTTTGCCCGAAGCAATCATGCACAAAATTTGATACTCGCGGTCGGATAATGATTCGTGAAGAGGTTTCTCGCTGTGTGAGTCGACCCGCTCGGCCAGTTCTTCAGCCAGGCTCTGACTTATATATTTTTTCTTTTTAGTGACGATCTTCTTAATTGCTTTAACCAGCTGGTCTGATATGCTGCTTTTGGTCAGGTAACCGGAGGCACCCGCTTTAAGTGCCCGTATGGCAAAGCGGTCTTCCGGATGCATGCTTAAAATAAGAACGGGAAGATGGGGATAATACTCTTTTATCTCCTTCAGCACATCCAATCCGCTTTTGCCGGGCATGGCGATATCCAGTATAACAATATCCGGCAGGCTTGCTGAAAGCTTTTCCATCAGCTGGTTAGCGCTTGAAGCCTCTCCTACAACTTTAATATTTGTTGTCCTTTGGCTAACAACCTTTTTTAGTCCTTCACGGACCAACGGATGGTCATCTACAATAAGCACCTTGATCATCTTTGTACTCCCTTCGTATTAATGGTTGACCTGGTTTTTTGGATTAAGAGGCATTTCAAGAGTTACGGTAGTTCCTTTATCGGGGATTCCTTCAAAACGGATTTTCCCGCCCAATAACTGAGCGCGTTCTTTCATTCCTATTATACCTAAAGAACCCGACGATTCGATATTCTCCTGCGTAATTCCGATACCATTGTCCTGTACTGTGAGCATCAGCAAACAATCTTTTTGAGACAAGCTGACATCGATTTCTGTAGCCCCGGCATGCCGGGCCACATTGGTTAACGTTTCCTGAAATATTCTGAACATAGCCGTAGAACGCTCCTCTTCAAGCAAATTTGCATCATTAACATTCGAGTCGCAACGTAGTTTTATACCTGTCCTCTTCTCGAATTCCTGAGCCTGCCATTCAATCGCTTCTTTCAGCCCCAAATCATCCAGTACCTCGGGCCTTAAATCGGTCGTTATTCTCTGGACGGATTTTATGATGGTATCGACACGATCTATAATCTGATTCTTTTCTTTATTTATAATGGAAAACGAATCTGATCCGTTGCTCTGAAGCACCTTTTCGATAAGAATAGAAAACTCCATTTTCAGAACAGTTAACATCTGGCCGAGCTCATCATGAATTTCCCTGGCAATCCGTATCCGTTCCTCTTCCCTGGCCTGCTCCACCTTTGCAGACAGTTTCCTCAGCTTCTCGCTATATTCCCGCAAACGCTCTTCTGCTTCTTTTTGTTCCGTAATATCCTGCCCTATACCTACAACTTTAACAATCTGGCCTGAGGGGTCGGTCACCACCTCCCCCCTGCAAAAAAGCGTCTGTATACGCTTGTCCGGACGGATGATCCGGTGTTCAAAACTGAAAGAGCTTTTGGTTTCAAGAGCCTTTTCTATATGCCCTTTCACCTGATCCAGATCATCCGGGTGAACATAGTGGATAAAACTTGCAAATGAGTTATCGAATTCTTCAGGGTCCAGCCCATATATACGGCACATCTCTTTAGACCAGGACAATTCGTTCTCTTGCTCATTTACTTTCCATTCCCAGTTCCCGACACGGGCAATGTGCTGTGCCTCTTCCAGCTGGCGGCTTTTATCTTCCAGTTCTTTTCTGAATTTTACACGGTAAGAAATATCCCGCGAATTTACGATAATCCCCAGTCCGTCCTGGCTGTCTATGACACTTTTAGCCACACTTTCCAGAATAATCCACCCTCCGAGCCTGTGTTGGAACCTGAATTCGGATGACACGACTTTCCCGGAAACCTGATTCAACTCCTTAACAATGGCACGTACTTTGAAAATATCGTCCGGATGAATGTATTTAAAGACCTTTTTCCCTTTCAGTTCTTCGGGCTGGTAAGCAAGGACACGCTCAACCGAGGGACTGGAGTAGCGTATGGTTCCATCGTAATTAAGTACCGTAATTATATCCAGGCCATTCTCTATCAGAGATTGAAATTTGTCTTTGCTCTCTTGCAGTGCTTCTTCCGACTTCTTTCTTTTATATATTTCTTCTTCCAGAAGTTCATTCTTTCGGTTCAGCTTGCTAATCAACTCCCTGTAGCCCCTCTGGCGTATTTCATAGGGAGCCAGCACATCGGTCAGAAAGGTAGCGGCTAAATCAAACTTATGGCCGGAATCGAAGATGTTGCCGTCAGATTGTATTTCTGATATAACTTCATGATATATGCCAATCAGATCCAGCTCTCCTATACCTTCTATGAGTGAGTTGCGCCCCAGTTCATATGCCTTTGTCAGTGCCTGTTCATTTTCATTGATCAGGTACTCCTTTAAACCGTCGGCAAGCTGTTTCTTAATGTGTACCATTGGGTACAGAATATTCCGTTAATTTATTTTGTCTCCATATATCGTGCAGTAAAAACCAGCGCATCATCCAAAGGCTTAAAAAAGTTTGAAGAGATATAGTTTACAATTTCACCGGTGGTTTTCTCATGAAAAACACTATCGATATACTCCCCCTTGACCCCATCTGTAGTTAGTATAAGCAGATCCCCAGGTGAGACAGGTAGTACAGAAGTCCGCAATGACGGTAATTTATAACCGACGATGCCTCCTCTGAGCACGATATTCTTATTATTTTCCTCTCCCCCGGCCTTAATTAACACTCCGTCTACATTCCCCACGCTAATCCAGGACATGGTGTGGGCGGCTGTGTCAAACAAGGCCAGGCTCATCACTACGCCCCGGGTGTTTCTGAGGGCTTTGTGGCACTGTTCGACCAGAGGTATGAGCGGTTCGCCTTTAAAAGATTCTAAAGACCGCAAGGCGCGCTGAGCGACATTTCCGGCTTTCTCTCCGTGCCCTACGCCATCTATGGCTGCTGTCAACACTTTGTCTCCCGCCTCTTTAACCAGATACCGGTCTCCGCAGTAGTCTTCTCCTTCTTTGGGCAACATAGCCGCGCTCCATTCCAAACGAAGCGATATACCTGTAAAAGTCCCGTCTCTGTTAATATCCATTTTTATCAACCCATTTGTGCATACTCACAACCGTCCCCTTGCCCGCCTGAGAATTGATTTGAAACTGGTCCATAATACGTCTGCATCCGGGAAGACCGATTCCCATTCCTCTCCCTGTTGAAAAACCCTCTTCCAGAGCTTTTTCTATATCTTTTATGCCGGGCCCGTGGTCATGAGCGGTTATACTTATTCCCCGGGATGAACCCTGAGCCGTCTCTATAATTATTTTCCCCGTTCCGGCGTACTCAATAATATTTCGACACACCTCAGAAAGAGCTGTGGCTATTAGCGTCTGATCGTTTGAATTAAAACCAATTTCGCGGGCCAGCTTTCTGCCATAGGCACGTATTTCAACCAGATCTTTATCTGATTTAATCGGGAAATTTTTCCACCTCGACCTGGATTCAGGCTTCTTCGACTCGAATTTGTTTTTCATATCCTTAATGTCCACACACTCAATACTTCCGACTTGGCAACTTTAACGATGTCAATGGCTCACTCCTGACCCCTCTGGCTTACTCAACTTTTCTTGCGTCTCCATTAGAAAACCACTCTCATTATAACAATAATAAACAAGTTTCTACAACCTAAGTACACGGTGCACACGTGCCGGCCAGATGATCACCAGGCCGGAGAATCAGCACTCAGGAGCCCATTCCTGACACCTGATTAATCTGGAACAGCGCTAGTCAGCCTTCGTGTGCTCGCCCAGCAACGTCAGGCCCTCTTCCAGGTCGAGCGCCGTTTCCAGGTTACCCAGGCTCAGGCCCAGTTGTACCATTGCCAAAGCCACTTCCGGCTGTATGCCTACAACCACCGTAGGCGCGCCGCGCAGCTTAATCATCTGGGCGATATCCCGTAAAATCCGGGTAGCAAAAGAATCCATCACGTCTAAAACGGTGACATCAATAACAACGCCCCGGGCTCTGACGGTAGACACCCGCGCGACTAAATCATCTCTGAGCTGTAAAAGCTCTTCATCACTCAGAGATGACTGAACAGATGCAATAAGATAACCTCCCTGCTGGAGTATGGGTACTCGCATGTATTATTGGCCCTTTCCTTTACGCTTATCTAGGATTTGGTCGGATCTACCTGCTGAACCTGGTAGCCCAGCTTGCGCTCAGCTTCTTCTATCCCACCCTGAAGGTCGCCAACGGTAATAATCTTGGTAAGATCCACACCTATAGTAACGAGTGTTTGCGCAATTTCGGTTGACAGGCCTGTAACGATGACGCCGGCCCCGAGCAGACGCGCGGCATCTACTGTCTGAACAATATGGTTGGCTACTTTCTCATCCATTGCAGCAACCCCGGTGATATCGATCACAACTACTTTAGCTCTGTTCTTGCGAATGCCCTGCAGCAGCTGCTCCGTTAACTGCTGGGCACGTTTGGAATCGATGATGCCGATAATAGGCAAAATAAGCAGACGTTCGCGCACCTGTAATACCGGGGTGGAAAGCTCCCGGATCGCTTCCTGCTGCTCACGTATAACACGTTCCCGCTCCTGTACAAAACCCACAGATACCGTGTTGGCAATACGGTTTGCCGCGGGCTCGTAAGCATCCAGAATGCGATTCAGCTTGCTGAAATTATCCCGGTACTTGGCAAACAGCGAACGCGCCAATACATCACGGAGCAGTAACACGATACCGATAACTTCGTGCGTCTCCACCCCCCGGGGTATAATACGTTCTGACAGATTTCTTGCATACGATTGCAGTGCTTCGTACGTACCCGTTTCCAGCGCTTCAACATAGTTGTCATACACCGAAGTGGCTTCGGCAAGAATCTCTTCTTTGGTCATAGCTGTTAACAGCTCGGCTTCCTGTATCCGGTTAGCCCACTCTTCCCTTAATTCGCTGCGTTTTTGACGCAAATGTGCAACCAGCTCCCGCAACAGCGTTGCAGTAGACTCATCGGGCGGCTGACCGGGGATATTAGGGTATTTAGCCTCATCCTCCTTATTTTCAGCCTTGCTCTTTGTTTCGTTATTCTTAGCCATATATCACTAGTATTTGTTGTCTTTATGAAGTTGTACTCCCTAAATTCACTCCAACGGATTATAGAAAACAATACTCCAAAATAAAGTAGCGTCAACTACTAAATACGTGTGATAATATTTATTACAACCTTCACAGACTATTTAAAGCGGGAAACAGACACCGCTATGGTCTCATCCGTTCTTCCGTCTTCAGCCCTCTTTAGCTTAACCGCGACCGTATGAAATGAAAACCATTGGCATATTCTTAGCATCAGGTTCTTGCTCATGGAAACAATCTCCACGTTCACCGGGTTGAATACTTCAACAGACTTAACCTTACATAATTTCTTCACACCCGATGCCATGCCAAATTCTGATGCACAAATCAACCGTACTCCCTATAGCAAAGAAGAACTTGAACATTTCAAAAAGCTGTTGATTAAACAACGTGAAGAGACGGTCGATGAAATGGATCAACTCAAAGAATCACTCGAAGATTTAAAAGCACGGGCCGCGGATGAAGCTTCGGCTCAGGCCCACCACCCGGGGGATATAGGTACAGAAGAGAACGAGGAAGAAACCCTTTACCTGCTGGTTGAGCGAAACCAGGATAAGCTTGAAGAGATCGAGGCCGCTCTGCAACGCATAGAGCTCGGAACCTACGGCGTGTGTGAGGATACCGGTACAAAAATACAAAAGGAGCGGCTGGAAGCCATTCCCTACACCCGATACAGTGTGGAAGCCCGCAAAACGGACGACGCTGCTTCACGCCAATAATGTTAATCCGGCGGTAACATCAACCCTCATTTCGGGGTATCTATGGGACTAAAAGAGGAACTAACATGCGGTCTATAAGTATGAATAAGCCACTATGGTTGTATTAAGGCTAAACTATTCATTTATATGAAATTAGCTTCATTACTCTGCATCGCGTACCTCGTCATTATGCTGGCCATATCCACTCAGTGCGGGAGATCTGATAATATTGCCGCAGATACCGATCACGACGTGTCCGTCCCCCGGTTGATTGAACCGGAAAATAAATCGGAACAGCCTCCATCTGTTTTATTCCGGTGGCACGAAACGGATGGGACAGACAGGTATCACCTGCGCGTGTCTGCAGCAGAAGATTTTTCCCCGGCCATTGTCGACAGCATTGTCGATTCAACACGATTCAGAGCAGAAGAACTCCCTTACGATACAACCTTATACTGGAAAGTGAGGTCAATAAAACAGAACCGGCCCGGCGGATGGTCAGATGTCTACGTATTTAACACCGAAGCAGGCCCCGATGACCCTGCCTCCCTGTTTGTAACGCTGCAAACGCCTCCCGACGGCGCAACCGATCAGCCAACAAGCCCTGTCTTAACGTGGTCGGATGCCGTCCATGCATCAGGTTACAACATACAGTTAGCCACAGACCAGGAATTCCATGCTCCTCTGATCGACGCGACAGCGGCTTTTACATCTTACCAGGCCTCAGATCTCTCCGGCCACGAAACCTATTACTGGAGGGTGGAACCCGTTGCCGAAGGCAGAGCCACGCGATGGTCTGAAGTGTTCAGTTTCACTACCGGGCCCGAAAGGACCAGTCCCCCCGGTGATACGTTAAGAATCATGCCGCTCGGCAACTCCATCACAGAAGCTGTTGGCTATCGCATTCTGCTTTGGGATAAGCTGGCCGGCGCGGGATACGCCATAAATTACGTCGGTTCGCAATCTACGCCCCATAACAATCTGCCCGATACGGATCACGAAGGCCACGGAGGATGGTATATCGGCCACATTGCTGAAGAAGTCAACGGCTGGCTTACAACATACCGGCCCGACTATATCCTTTTGATGATAGGCACTAATGACATTGCCTGGTGGACCACACGAAACGGAGCTGAAATAGCGGATGCGCATGCGGCGCTGGCCGATCAGATTCTCGCCAACGCTCCGCCGCACACCTGGCTGCTTGTCGCCTCCATCCCTCCGCAAAGCTCCAAGATCATAGAACCTAATAAAGTTGACCGGGCGCAGCTTGTCCGCGATTTTAACCGGGAAATGAAAGACCGCATGCGCCGGCGCTCCGATGACGGCCATAAGATTGTCTTCGCAGATATCCATCCCCGCCTGACAACGGCTCATCTCTCCGACGGTATCCACCCGAATGAACAAGGCTATGAAATTATTGCCCAGGCCTGGTTTGAAGCGCTTATGACCGTGTTGCCCTAACTCCTTCTGCCGCGGGGCTGTTACGTACTGCTTAAGGCACCCGGTTATCTCATCCCAAACCCTTGCGTTAATGGCGGGAGCGTCCGCTCATGCCCCTTTGGGCATTCGCACGAACAAACGCTCCCGCTATAACCTGGAAGAACCGGGCCGTCCTTCCCCCTTTAGGGGGACCGAGGGGGCAAACGGGGCGAGGCCTCAGAACCGGCCGCTTGGGTGGATGAACCCAGGTAGCCGGTTCACACCTTCACACGTGCTTGTGGAGGCAGGTTCACCCCTAAAACCCCTGAAGGGGACTTATTGAATGGGCGAGCAGCCTGTCCCGACCGCGGTCGGGATCCGCTCGTGCTCTTGGCCGAAGGAGCACGAGCGGACGCTCGCGCTATAACCTGGAAGAACGCAACAGCCCGGCTCCTTCTGCCGGCCGCTCGGGAGAGATGCTTAAAGGCGAAGCGACGCCCTCGCAGCCTCGGTGGTGATGCAGAGACTTCCTGAGTTTTGGAAACTTAGGAAGTCTCTGCATCTCATCCCCCCCGGCCAACCCTGCCTCCTTATACCTCCCCGGTGTCATCCTCCTGTCTCCCCTGTACCAACCTTGCACCAAATCCTGCTCTTCTCCGCACCTCCTCCTGCAATTGCAGGAGCAGAGTAGGAGAAGAGAGGGAGGAGACAAGGAGAAGGTATGGCCTTGGTATGCAGGGAATATGAGCCGGGTATGGAGGGAGCCGCAGTCTTATCATAGCTTATGTATAAATATTATACTGCGTATTGCCATATACACTCTATGGTCTGTCTCCCTGTGCCGCAGATATCACTCGATATATCGAACTACATGTTGCGTAAACTCTGCCCCGGCCTCCTGATTAACATGATAGGCGTCTCTGTAGTCCGATGTTTTAAACAGCATGATCTCCGAGTCCGGAATAAAGCGAACGTTGTGATGGCTTTTTTCCAGATTGGCCAGTTTACTCCGGACTTTTTTCCTTACCGCCAGGTTTTTTTCTGTGTAAGCATTTGGATGGTATTGCCCTTCCAAAATCAGGATCGATATGCCGCGTTCCTCAAAAAATGAAATGAATTTGTTCAGATAATACAGGTTGATGGGTATGTGCTCCTCGTCAATTACTTTTTTGAGCTGCTCGAACTGATACATCTCGTATTCCGTGTCAGACATACTTGCGGCCACAGACGGGAAGACGCTGTTCTTATTAAACAGCTGATCTATGTATCCTTTGAAGATAAATGAATATTTGTATTCAGGGAACAGTTCACCGGCCAGCATTTCTTTTACTGTCCTCTCGAAAGGTTCGCCCGAGAAATGGGTTCTCAGATTTCTGTACACATCCGGAAAATGTATCCCCTGCGGCGGCGCAAGCTTCAGAGTTTCGAGTACAGGGGGGCGCCCCAGATCAAAATCCGAGAGATATAACAGAATCGTTTTAGGTTCATAGTTTGATATGTTGTGCCTGTACAAATAAAGATCTACCGGACTAAGCCCGGCCAGGCTCTTCACATCAAAATTGGCCAGCGTGTCTCTGGAAAAGTTGTACACCGCTCCGGTCTGGCTGGACCCGACTGCAAGGTATGCGACCTCATCGTGCTTTTTGTACCGGGCAAACTCATCATAAAGCACCGAACTCTGCCGCCAGCCTATTACCTCCGGGTCGAGGGTGTGATGGTAGACATACCAGGCCAGAGGATTCTGGAACAGAATAATTCTCATGGCCAGAATTATGATTCCGGTGTTAACAGCTGTTCTCCATCTCCGGGGCAGCCTCTTGCTAAACCTGTAAACCCCGGCCAGAATGGCGAGCTCGATAGCAATGTAGATCAGAAAACTAAAATCCAGCTGTGAGATCTTTGTAAGTATACCTTCCATATTATTCTTCCCTTGATTTAGCTCTTCTAACAAAAACAACGAAATTCTGTAACAGCAGTAATACCGAATTCAGGAGTCAGAATTCTGAATCGGTGTATTCTGAATCCGGACTCCTGAATTCTGAATTCTAAATATGCCCGTGTCCGTTAAAACTGAAAGTAAATGAACTCCCTTGATCCGTACTCACCAAAAACGAGTATCAGGTAATACAGGCCCAGATAGATGGCATAGCGTGAGTAGAGCGGAAATCTCTTAAGGCTGTTTGCCGACTTGTAGCGGACCTGAAAAAACTGAATGATCAGCAGCGGCAAGGCAAAAAACGATAACAGCAGGCAGTAGTATATGGATTCGGGTGAATAGGCGGCCATATTGAAAAATATGCTTTGAAGAAAATCAGATATTTGTTCTACGGAACCGGCCCGGAAAATCAACCATCCGATACAGGTTAACTGGAACATGAACATAATCTTTACCACTCTGATACATTTCTTCTGAAAGCTGTTCAATGACAGGCGGGATGGCCACCACCGGCTTACAATAGGGCTGAAATACCGGTGGATGATTAAAATTCCTCCCTGATAAGCGCCCCAAATGACGAACGTCCAGGCAGCTCCGTGCCATATGCCCCCCAGCAGCATGGTAAGAAAGAGGTTTCTGTAGAGCTTCATTTCACCCCCCCGGTTGCCGCCCAGCGGAATATACAGGTAATCTCTCAGCCAGGAAGACAAGCTTATATGCCAATTCCGCCAGAAATCCTGGGGATTGGTCACGAAATAGGGAAACAGAAAATTAGTGCTCAGATGGAATCCCATAAGGGCAGCCACTCCGATTGCAATGGATGAATAACCGGCGAAATCTCCAAAGATCTGGAAAGCGAAGGCATAAATTCCCAACAGCGCTTCGCCCCCCGGGATGATACCCGTCTTTGCAAACACGTTATCTACGATCAGGCCCATATTGTCGGCTACAAAGACCTTTAAAAAATATCCCCAGAGTATCATCCACAATCCCTTTTGGATGAGCGGGGCGGTTATCTTTCTGGGAGCCTGGATTTGCGGAAGCAGGTTTTTGGCCCGTTCAATGGGGCCTGCCACCAGCTGTGGAAAAAAAGCGACGAACAGGGCGAAATTGAGTATGTTCCGTTCGGGCTTAATCTCCTTTCGATAGATATCAATTGAATAACTCATTGTCTGGAAGGTGTAAAAAGAGATGCCCACAGGAAGTATGATATTCAGAGTCAGGTCTCCCGGTGTCCATCCAAACACGGAAGTCAGGGCAGCCAGGTTTTCTGCAAAAAAGTTGTAGTACTTAAAAAAGGCGAGTATTACCAGATTTGTAACCACGCTCAGAACGAGCCAGTTTTTTTTCCTGGCATCCGTCTTGGCGGCATGCACTTTCATACCACAAAAATAATCAACGACCGTGCTGAGTAGTATCAGGGAGAGGAATTTCCAGTTCCAGCTCATGTAGAAGATGTAGCTGCCGGCCAATAGCAATATATTCTGCCCCTTATGGCTGAGGTTTCTATACAGAATATAGACGACGAAAAAGAATAAAATGAACGTGAATGAATTAAAGAGCATAGCCGGCAGGGATTGTTTCTGTGTAATTGATAAGTCTGGCTAAGCAAGTAGTAAATGACATGCTTACTTGTTACTCATCATTGCAATACGCTGTATAGATTTAAATAATGCGCTTGTTATAGGAATGCCGATTCATACTATCGGTATGGTTATGAAGCAGACCGGTGACGGATGACCGATGACCGGGTGGCCGGTCCATTCGCCGGTTTACCCCCGGATCTCCCAAAGGAGGCTTTGGATCAAGCGTTTATACTATCTGCCGGGCTCTTTTCATAGAATTTTACTCATTCCGGAGCGGGCTCTGTCCATATGATCAGGACCCGGCAAGTCTCCTTTAGGAGATTCAGGGGTAAAACAGCCAGAAAAAGTTGCAAGATTTTTAACCGGAAATCCGGATTACATGCAAAACTAAAATTCGGGGTACTTTCCTCTTTAACATTTTACAAGTTCTGTGCCAGTCTGGACGGTCGTCTTTCTGACCTGTTCTCCTCTATACCGTGCAGAGGTATTATGTTCTGTATTGAACGTTCATCTGGCAGTTCCACCGGCGGCCGGCGCATAAGCTCTGCTCCGCACGGGAAGGCGACAGAACAGCCCCGAAAGCCTTCGGGCGCCCCGGTGCAGAATACCGGGACGAGGCAGGATACACGGTAACAGCCTGTTTATATACCGTGACCGGTATCGGTTTTTTTCGCCAGCCTGCTTTTAACTATTCTGCTTAAGCGAAATAATTGAACAGATAGCGAACAGACCAGTGTTAAAATTCTTGACACTCTCAGAAGGAGCGCCGGCGGGTTGCTACGTTTTGCTTACTGCTGCCATATCCGTATTCTTTGCCGGGCAACCCCCTGCCGGCAGGCGGAGAAGGCCTGTTGCGGGCGGCAGGGACTGTAGCGTTCTGCCGATAAAGTAACCAAGCCTTTATAAGGCGTCCTTCCAAGAAGTGGGTTTGCTGACGAGGGATGGCAGAATCGAAGATCATGAGTAGCGGATGTAACACCCCTGTTCGTATAACAGTGCCAGATCCGGCATAACCCTGACAGGGTTCTGAACCCTGTCAGGGTTATGCCGGAAGCACAGGCTGTTTGCGCTATACCTTATTCTTCATTGAATCTTTATCTCGTTCCGCTGCTCTGCTACGGAACGTCCCTCCCACTGATCCGACCACTCCGAGTGATCGGATCAGTGGGAGGGACGGGATAGAACGCAACAGCCCGACCTGAGGGGATATGACATATCGTTGGGATGGTAAAGTTCTTTTTTCTAACCGCTATTTATTAATATATTCGACGCGATTGGCTGTACTATTCGGGAATGTCCGGTGATGTCCAGAGAATGTTACATAACAACAACTAATTATTAAAAGGCATGCAGCGGATGGAAGTTTTTTCCCTCTGGAGGAGTATCGGAGAGGGATAAGAACATATCCATCCGCCAAGCGGATAAGGAGATTATATCATCTATGAACCAGCTATTCGATCTGACAGGGAAAACGGCTATTATCACCGGCGGCAATGGTGCGTTGGGGGGCGCTATGGCTGAAGGGCTGGCCGGAGCCGGCGCCTTTGTCGGCATCATGGGCCGCACGGAAGAGACTGTCAGCCAAAAGGTTGAAGAAATCAGGCAACAGGGCGGAGAAGCTATACCACTGGTAGCTGATGTACTGAATACCGATGACTTGCAGCGTGCCAAAGAAAAGATCCTGAAAGAACGGGGGCAAATAGATATTGTAATTAATGCTGCGGGGGGAAATATGCCCGGAGCTATCATCAACCCCGATCAGTCTATTCTGGATCTGGACAATCACGCCTTCGAAAAGGTGGTAGATTTGAACCTGCTCGGCACCTACTACCCTACTAAAGTTTTCGCAGAAGCGATGATCGGGCGAAAGGAAGGAGTAATTGTGAATATCTCTTCCATGGCTGCCCAGCGGGTCATCACCCGGGTGATAGGATATTCAGCCGCCAAGTCGGCCATTGATAATTTTACACGGTCACTGGCTGTGGAAATGGCGCTCAAATATGGCGATGGAATCAGGGTCAATGCTATTGCCCCCGGCTTCTTTATCGGCAAACAGAACAGGGACCTTCTCCTGAACAAAGACCACTCCCTGACCGCCCGGGGGCAAACCATTGTTAATAACACTCCCATGAAGCGGTTTGGCGAGCCGGAAGAGCTTATCGGCACGGCTCTTTGGCTGTGCAGCGACGCCTCTAAGTTCGTAACCGGCACCGTGATACCGGTAGACGGGGGATTCAGCGCCTTTAGCGGGGTTTAGAACTTCTGCGTTTTCGCAGCCCCGTATTCGCATATAAGTTTTCCCAAAAATAAGCTCTAATCTGTAAAAACCTTAAAATACATTTGTATAAATAGCACTTCTTTAGTTTATTAGAACCACGTGTGCAATCGTTTGTATTAACTTACCGAAATCTAAATGGGAACAGCTACCTCGAAGAAATCTGAATCATTCTTAACCGCTAACTTTTTATTAGAAAATGATACGGCTGCAGAGCTTTATCATGAGTATGCGGCCATTCAGCCAATCATAGATTACCATTCTCACCTCCCCCCTGCAGAAATCGCTCAGGACCGGAAGTTTGACACTATGACCAGTATCTGGCTGGATGGCGACCATTATAAATGGCGAGCTATGCGGGCGCTGGGTATAGAAGAAGCATATATTACCGGAGATGCGTCCGATGAGGCAAAATTCCGACAGTGGGCGAAGGCCGTTCCCTATACCATGCGAAACCCTCTGTATCACTGGACCCATCTGGAGCTGAAAAATTATTTTGGCATAGATCAGCTTCTGAATGCAGACAGCGCCGGTGAAATTTACAGCCACTGCAATGAAATGCTCAAGTCGCCGGAGTTCAGCACCAGAAATCTGATGAAAGGCATGAACGTAAAAGTGGCTTGTACCACCGACGACCCGGCTGACTCCCTGGAATATCATCAGCAGATAAAAGAAGACGGGTTTGAGATACAGGTTCTCCCTACTTTTCGGCCTGACCGTGCCTATTCATTTGATAATCCGAAAGCTTATAATGACTATCTGAATAAACTGGAGGAAGCATCAGGCCTTACAATTACAGGGTACAGCGATCTGATTAATGCTCTGGAAAAGCGGGTGGAATACTTTCACGCAAACGGATGCCGTTTATCCGATCACGGACTCGAGCAATTATACTTTGAGCAGGCAGGCGCTGCAGATATTGACGCCGCTTTTGCAAAAGTCCGGGAAGGCCGGCCACTTGATCCCGCTCAGAAGCGGGCGCTCACTTGTGCCATACTTCTGGAGCTGGGCCGTTTGTATCACGCGAAAGGCTGGGCACAGCAGTTCCACCTGGGGGCATTACGTAATCCTAACGAACGGATGTACAATAAACTGGGCCCGGATACAGGATTTGATGCTATCGGCGATTTTTCTCAAGGCCGGGCATTAGCCGGTTTTTTAAGTGAGCTTGACAAAACCGATCAGCTGGCCAAAACGATTTTGTACAATTTAAACCCGGCCGACAATGAAGTGTTGGCTACTATCGCGGGAAGTTTTAATGACGGTACCATCCGGGGCAAAGTTCAGTACGGCTCTGCCTGGTGGTATCTGGATCAAAAAGATGGCATGGAGAAGCAGATGAATGTTCTCTCCAATACCGGGCTTTTAAGCTGTTTTATCGGGATGCTTACCGATTCCAGGAGCTTTCTGTCGTATCCGCGGCACGAATACTTCCGACGGATTCTCTGCAACCTTATCGGAAGGGATGTGGAGGCAGGCGAATTACCCGCCGATATAGAGTGGCTGGGAAAAATCGTCTCGGATATCTGTTACCACAATGCAAACAATTATTTTAATTTTCAAACATAACACTTATGAAAAAAGTTGTGACCTTCGGAGAAATTATGCTCCGACTGTCTCCGCCAGGTTTTCTGCGTTTCTCACAGGCCAACACATTTGATGCGGTCTACGGAGGAGGAGAATCCAACGTAGCCGTTTCACTGGCTAATTTCGGGGTTCCCGCTGAATTTGTCACCCGCCTGCCCGACAACGACATCGGCCGGTGCGCTCTGATGGAGCTGCGCAAGCGGGGCGTTGGCACCGACCACATCGCCTGGGGAGGCGAGCGGCTGGGGATCTACTTTCTGGAGATCGGAGCGGTTTCCCGCGGAAGCAAAGTAGTCTACGACCGCGCCCACTCTTCTATCTCTACCATCACTACCGGTACCATCGACTGGGAGAAGGTCTTCGACGGAGCCGGATGGTTCCACTGGACGGGCATCACCCCGGCTATCTCTCAGGGCGCCGCTGATGTCTGTGCCGAGGCCATCGCCGCGGCTAATGAACTGGGCGTGACGGTGTCTACGGACCTGAACTACCGCGCCAAACTTTGGAACTATGGCAAAGACCCCGGCGAGGTGATGCCGGATCTGGTAGCCGGATGCGATGTCATCCTGGGCAATGAGGAAGACGCTGAAAAGCACTTTGGCATCCACCCCGAGGGAGTGGACGTTACCCGCGGAGACTCTATGGACAGCCAGGCTTACCGCTCGGTATGCGAGCAGCTGATGGAGCGGTTCCCGAAGGCGAAGAAGATCATTACCACCCTGCGCGGATCCATCAGCGCCTCCCACAACACCTGGTCGGGCGTGCTTTATAACGGCAAAGAGTTTCTGGAAGCTCCCACGTACAACATTACCCATATCGTAGACCGCGTAGGCGGCGGCGATTCGTTCATGGGCGGACTGATCTACGGGTTGCTCACCTGGCCCGATGACGACCAACAGGCCCTCGACTTTGCTGTGGCCGCCTCAGCGCTGAAGCACACCATATTCGGCGACGCCAATCAGGTAACAGTCGAAGAAGTGGAGAAGCTGAAAAGCGGCGACGCCTCGGGAAGAGTGGCCCGGTAAAGGTTTTAACACGGGCATTGTTTTCAGGGCAACAGGCTTCATAACCTGTACAGACGCGATTAGTCGCATCTCAACACCCTTCAGGACGAATGGCCCCGATGTTTAGGGGCATTCGTTCATCTCCTCAAGGGGAGAGAGGGAGCAAGTGCTAAATAGACAAGAAGCTATTTTTTAAAAGCAGTACCAGCAGGTACATCAGCTTCATCTGCGATCCGTTTTGTATTTGAATTGTAATTAATTAAAAACATTTATGGCACGATTTACACGTATACAGGTAGCTACCGCCATGGAGCGCGACGGCCTTGTGCCGCTGTTCTACCATGAAGATGTAGAGCTATCGAAAAAAGTACTCAGCGCCTGCTACCGTGGCGGGGCACGTCTGCTGGAATTCACCAGCCGCGGCGACTTTGCTCATGAGGTGTTTGGCGAGCTCAATAAGTTTGCCGAGCAGGAGCTTCCTGAATTGATTTTGGGAGTAGGTTCGGTTACCGATGCCGCCGCCGCTTCCCTGTATATGCAACTGGGCGCGAACTTTATCGTCACTCCCGTACTGCGCGAAGACATTGCCGTTGTCTGCAACCGCCGGAAGGTCTTGTGGTCGCCGGGCTGCGGCTCGCTCGGCGAGATCGCCCGGGCGGAAGAACTGGGAGCTGAGATCATCAAAGTGTTTCCGGGCAGTCAGCTCGGGCCGGGTTTTGTCCGTGCCATCAAAGGCCCCTGTCCGTGGACCAGCCTCATGCCTACCGGAGGTGTTACGGCCAGCGAAGAGAACCTGACCGACTGGTTCCAGGCCGGAGTGACCTGCGTTGGGATGGGTTCCAAACTGATAACCAAAGAGCTGTTAAAGGCCAGAGACTTCAGCGGGCTGGAAAACCAGGTACGGAATACATTAACATTAATTCAAAAGATCCGGGAAAAAAATTAACCATGAAGTGGATCCATAAGACCTTTTGTTCTATACCGGTATTGGCGTGCATGGCTCTGATGCTGTTTCAGGGTTGCAGTACACCGGAGAGCACAGACAAACAACCGAAAACCATTATTCTGGCGCACGCCATGCATTTGACCCATCCCGTGACTGTGGCGATGGAACGCATGGCAGAATACGCTGAAGCCTATTCTGACGGACAGTTAAAAATAGAGACATATCCAACCGCCCAGCTGGGCTCGGAGCGGGAACTGCTGGAGCTTGTTCAGATCGGCACCATAGGAATGACTAAGATATCCGGCGCCACGCTAGAAAACATTGTCCCCTCTATTCAGGTCTTCAGCATGCCCTTTTTATTCAGAGATGAGGAACACGTAGAAAAGGTACTCTGGGGTGAAGTGGGTGATGCGCTGCTTGCGGAAGGTGAACCATACCTGCTCAAAGGCCTTGCCTATTACGACGCCGGGCAGCGCAGTTTCTACACAAAAGATCGCCCCATATTGGTACCAGATGACCTGAAGGGGATGAAAATCAGGGTACAGCCAAGTGTTATGGCCATAGGTCTCATCCAGGCTTTCGGCGGCTCGCCTACTCCTCTTTCCTATGGAGAGTTATATACCGCCTTTCAGGGAGGTATTGTGGACGGAGCGGAAAATAATCCGCCCAGTTATTATACTTCCCGCCATTATGAGGTAACGAATTACTATGTGCTCGATGAGCATACCGCTGTTCCCGATATTCTGGTAATTGGCACGAAGACCTGGAACAACCTGACCGATCAGGAAAAGGAATGGCTGCAGCACGCTGTAGATCAATCGGTGGAAGACCAGCGGATGTTGTGGCGGGAATCTGTTGAGGAATCCATGAGAGTAATACAGGAAGCCGGAGTAGAAATTATACATCCAGATAAAGAACCCTTTAGAAAGCTCGTACAGCCTATTTATGACGAGATTGAACAGAATAATCCTGATCTGCACGAGTGGGTAAAACGCATTCAGCAGGTTAACTAATATTTACCACCATGAGAAAAGTAGTAGATTCCACAATTAAAAATGTGCTTGTAGTCCTGATGGGGCTGCTTGTAGTCAGCGTTGTCTGGCAGGTGTTTTTCCGCTATATACTGAATGCGCCCAGCACCTTTACCGACGAACTGGCCCGGTTCCTGCTGATTTGGGTAAGTATCCTGGGCGCCGCTTATTTATCAGGTAAAAATGGCCATGTGGCAATCACTTTCCTGCCCGACCGGCTGAGCCCGCCCATCCGCCAGAAACTTGATATCTTTATCCGGGTTTTAATCATTGCCTTTGTGCTCTGCGTACTGGTGATAGGGGGCGGAATGCTGGTATACTACACCTTTGCCTATCTGCAGCTTACCCCGACTCTTCAGATTCCGATGGGAGTTGTTTACCTCATCGGCCCGATCAGCGGTCTTCTCATCATATACTACAAGGTATCTGATATCATAGAATTACTTCAATCACAATCCAACGAATTCGAACAGGCAGAAGAAAAAGAATTCGAAGGTACAATTTAGGTACATAATATGGGTCTTTTAGAAATACTAATACTCGCTTTAAGCTTTTTTATTCTTTTGGCAATTGGCGTACCTGTGGCGTGGTCGCTGGGAATCTCCAGCCTGCTAACTGTAATGGTTGGCATGGAGACACTTACTGCTTTTACTACAATGGGGCAAAAGTTCCTTACGGGTCTGGACAGTTTTACCTTGCTGGCTATCCCCTTTTTCATATTAGCCGGACAGTTGATGAACAAAGGGGGGGTTGCCACCAGGCTGATAAGTTTTGCCAAAAATCTAGTTGGTTCTCTCCCCGGCGGCCTGGCGCATATTAACGTTGTTGCCGCCATGCTTTTTGGAGCTATTGCGGGATCATCCGTAGCTGCCGCCTCAGCTATCGGCAGTATTTTAGGTCCCCGGATGGAGAAAGAGGGCTATACCAGAGAATTTGGAGCAGCTATCAACATAACCTCCTCAACAGTAGGGCTGGTGATACCTCCTTCCAATATTCTGATCGTCTATTCCCTGGCCAGTGGGGGTACCTCAATCGCAGCCCTCTTTATTGCGGGTTATATTCCGGGAATTCTCACCGGCCTGGTGCTTATGGGAATTGCAGCCGTGTGGGCCATGCGTAAAAACTTTCCCGTTGCTGAACGAAATTCGCTGAGCGATGTATTTCAATCTTTCGTAAAAGCCCTCCCAAGCCTGTTCTTGTTGGTTATCGTAATCGGAGGCATCGTGGCCGGAGTTTTCACCGCTACAGAGGCCGCTGCGGTAGCAGTTGTCTATACGCTGGTACTGGCTTTCCTGTACAAGGAAATCACCTTAAGAGATCTTCCCGATATTCTGATGAGCTCTGTCCAGACCACCTCCATTGTCATGTTGCTTATAGCTACTTCCATCGGGTTGTCTTGGGTGATGTCGTATGGGCATATTCCCCAGTCTATCAGTGAAGTGCTGTTATCTCTGAGCGACAATAAGATTGTAATCCTGCTCATTATTAATCTTATTCTGCTCGTGGTAGGAATGTTCATGGATATGACACCGGCCGTTCTGATTTTTACACCCATTTTTCTTCCGGTGGTTATGGAACTGGGAATTGACCCGATTCATTTCGGTATTATCATGATTGTTAACCTGTGTATCGGCATTTGTACTCCTCCGGTGGGTACGTTGTTATTCGTGGGCGTTAGCATTGCTAATACTACCATTGAAAAGGTTATTAAGCCGCTTCTTCCTTTATTTGCTGCGATGCTTGTTGTACTGCTGGTTGTAACCTTCTGGCCGGATCTGAGTCTGTGGCTGCCGAGAATGTTCGGATTTTAGGTAATTGGCCCGGCCAAATACAGGGCTCTTGAATGGGGCACAGGTTCTCGAACCAAACACCCCTCAGAACAGCTGCAGAACTGTGCAGCTGTTCGTCTCCCCTCAAGGGGAGAGCTATTCGTGCTTTATTTTATTCCAAATTCCTATAAGCTTCCTACAAAGCAATTCTCCTAAACTAATTTAATAAATAGTCTATGTATTTTGAACAGACATGGCGGTGGTTTGGCCCCTATGATACCATCCCCCTATCCGACATCCGGCAAACCGGTGCAACAGGGATAGTAACCGCATTACATCACATACCTCCCGGAGAGATATGGCCGATAGATGAAATCCGCCAACGTAAGGATCAAATTGAAGAAGCGGGGCTGAAATGGTCCGTTGTGGAGAGTGTTCCGGTACATGAAGACATTAAAAAACAGACCGGAAATTTTGAAACCTATATAGATAACTACAAACAGACGATACGAAACCTGGCCCAATGCGGCATCTATACGGTTTGCTATAACTTTATGCCCGTGTTAGACTGGACCCGCACGGATCTGGAATATCCCATAGGGGATGGATCCACATCGCTTCGTTTTGATGCCGTTGTTTTTGCGGCCTTTGAACTGTTTGTTCTCGGGTTGCCCGGGGC
>CALJMB010000108.1 GCA_937982515.1 uncultured Balneolaceae bacterium | reverse complement strand
ACAGGCTAATGAGGGCGTTACCCATTATGCCGGATCTTCTGGAAGATGGATCTTACGGTCAGCCTTCATTCCGTATAGATGGCAGAAATAACTGGGAACACCCTAGAATGCTTGCTGAAGAGGGACAGTATAAAAAGTATGTGCAACGGTTCATAAGTAATCTTTCGGCCAGGTACCAGCTTCCCTTCAATCTTGCCTATAACATTACATTCGGAGCCGATAAATACGACGGGCGTCTGGAGTATTTTATTCCACGCATGTGGAAAAAAATTGCCGGTACCGATCAGCTCACCTCTTATAATAGTGAGGCCGCTTCACCCAGATCACGCAATTATGATGACAACGATCTGAATATCAATTTCCATCACAGGATAACCTGGAATCATCAATTTGGTGAGAATCACGATGTTTCTTTGATGGCCGGAACGAGTTATGAAAACAGGGAGCAGATGAGATTTAATGCTCAATCGAGGGGGTACTTTGACAATACTTTGACTGCCTTAAGCGCCGGCACAGTGCCCTATGCCATTGCCGGAAATACTACCCGTGATGTACTGCAATCGTATTTTGGCCGGGTGAATTACAGTTACAATGAAAAGTATCTGCTGGAAGCTGTGTTCCGGTACGATGGATCATCCCGCTTTGCCCCTGGTAATCGCTGGGGTTTCTTTCCCTCCGTATCGGCCGGCTGGCGTATCGATCAGGAGTCGTTCTTTCCGGACAATGATTTGGTGGACCTCCTGAAGGTCAGAGCCTCGGTGGGTGAAACCGGAAATCAGGCTGTGGCTCTCTACAGCTATGAAAGCCTTATCAATACAGGCCAAAAATATACGTTTGGAGGGGAGATGGTGCCCGGGGCCGCCGTTACCTCCTTCTCAGACCCAAATATAAGTTGGGAAACAACCCGTACCTACAATCTGGGCCTGGATGTAACACTCCTGGAAAGCAGAATGCATTTCACCGCGGATATATACAAAAAACGCACCAGTGATATTCTTCGCACCGTTCCGTTGCCTGCGCAAGTAGGAAATTATAGTGGAGCAGCTCAAAATGTAGGTGCTATGGACAATAATGGCTTTGAAGTAGCGGTGGGTTACTCCGGCAATGCCGGGAATCTTAGTTATCAGGTTGAGGGGAATTTTAACTATAACAGAAATAAAGTTATAGATATAGATGGAGATATTTTATACAACCACAGCACCAATCTGCCTACCATTACACAGGAAGGATACGCTATAAATTCCCTCTATGTTCTTGATGCGGATGGCATTTTCAGAGACCAGGCAGAGGTAGACGCCCATGTAAATGAAGATGGGGTTTCTATACAGCCAAATGCCAAACCCGGATGGATACGATATAAAGACATAAACGGAGATGGCACCATAGATGGAGATGATCGAATAATCATTGAAAACTCCTCGGCCCTGCCTAAATATACGTTTGGTTTCGACATCAACCTTGGCTACAAGGGATGGGCACTCGATGCCAACTTTCAGGGAATTGCCGGAATCAGGTACTATCAAACCGGCAACATCGCCTTCCCTTTCAATAACGGGGCAAATGCAACGCGAGACTGGCTGACGGATGCATGGACTCCGGAAAACCGCAATGCCAGGTTGCCTATGGTGATGGAAAGTAACCGGGCTGAAGTAGCGGATAACTTCATAGCATCTGATTTCTGGTTAAAGGATGGTTCGTACATCAGGCTGAAGAATATCCAGCTAAGCTACAGCCTACCTCAACAATGGCTGGCGCACATCGGTATAAAGCAGTTAACGGTTTTTGTGAATGCCCAGAACTGGTTCACATTCAGCAGGGA
>CALJMB010000107.1 GCA_937982515.1 uncultured Balneolaceae bacterium | reverse complement strand
TTATTCTATGCGCTTAGATCCTAAATATTTCATTCCGTTTATGATTGTCGTTGCACTGGTCGGAGCGTTGCTGATTGCTCTGTTCACCATGCATTCGCAACAATCCCGCCGGCAGGATTTTCATAAGCGTATTATGGCCCAGGATTCCCTCCGCCACGAGCCCCTGCCCGAATTCGGTGGATCCGGCAGCCTGAACGTGGCAGATTTTAAAGGGAAATTTGTAGTGCTGGATTTTTGGTCAACCTGGTCTAACTTCTCCGAAGATTCGCACGAGGAACTGGCAAAAGTTGCAGAAGCCTATGGAGACACCCTCCGTGTTGTAGCCGCAGTGGTGGCCGACCGTGAAGAAGACGTAGCCTCATACATCCGCCGGCATGAATTTCCTTTCCGGTACGTAGTTGGAACCGCTGTTTTTAATAAGTATGGTGTGCCGGGGGTACCGACCCAATTGGTATACAACCCCGACAACCAACTTGTCAGTGTCTTTTTTGGATATACCGATCCAGCCCGGTACGACAGCCTGAGAACACTTATCAGAAATGGAGACTAGCACTTACATCATTTATAACGGCAGTTTCAAGCCGGCCGGAGCTGCCCACGTATCCGTCCGGTCCAGAGGATTGATGTATGGAGATGGCTGCTTCGATACGTTCCGGTCCTATTCGGGGCGGGTTCTGGCTTTGGATAAACACCTGAGCCGGCTCAAAGAAGGAATACAATTTCTCGATATGCGTTATCCGGATCTGCTCAAGCCCGAACCGGTCCGCGAGCTTCTGCACAGGTTGTTGCACAAGAATAAGCTGTTGGAAAAAGACGCCGTTCTGCGGATACAAGTGTGGAGAGAGGGAGGGCGCGGCTATCAAACCGAAGCCGGGAGTCCGGCCAATTTTGCTATTGTGGCAAGCGAATATAAGGCGGTGAAGCCTGAGGATCCGGTCAGCCTGGCTACGGTAAACATAAAACGTATACCAGACCAGTCACTGCCTTCGCGTTACAAGCTGTCTAACGGGATCAACTATATTACCGCCGCACGACAGGCACGTATGAAAGGAGCGGATGACGCCCTGATGCTCACGGTGAATGATGCCGTCTCAGAAACAACGGTCGCTAATCTGTTTTGGGTTAAAGGCCGTACCATTTACACGCCCTCAAAAGCATGTGATCTGCTGCCGGGCATCACAAGAGAGCTTCTTTTAGAGATACTTGGCAACTCTTCATCTTATAATGCAGAAGAAGGCGCCTATCCGCTGAGCGATGTATTAAATGCCGAGGCTGTCTGGATATGCAATTCAGTGAGGGAATTGGTACCTGTGAAAACCATCGACCACCGGTCGTATCCTGTTTCCCATCCGGTATTCAAAGACATTGAAAAAGAATTTACGGCATACCTGAATAGAAATCTTTCCCCGCTCCTATGAGATCCACAATCGATCGGTTGGTTCAGCTTCTTGAAAGAAGCGGCCCGGTTATTTTACTGGAATCTCAGTCCGGCGGCCATCCGTCCAGCCGTAAATCATACCTGGCCGCACAGCCCGAGGCCGTGCTGCAGGCACGGGGCAGCCACATTTCCATCCATAAGAAGGACGAAAAGGCCGCTTTCAGAGCTAACCCATGGGATGCCTTAAGCGGTTTCCGGGCAGAGCAGAAGGAGTGGATATTCGGCTATCTGGGATACGATCTGAAGAATTCCCTCGAAACACTGCACTCGAATAATCCGGACCCGGTGGGCGCTCCCGATATGTTCTTCATGGTTCCCGGACTGCTGGCTGAAATAGATCACCGCCGGAATGAGCTCCGGATGTTAAAAGGAACCCTTCCTGAAGAAGCGGGAGCATCTGCAGCGGATGAAGATGCCTTCACGATCCATTCCTTCGATCCGGATATTAAAAAGGAGCATTATATAGCGCAAGTACGCGAAGCTCAGCGGCGGATCAGGGAAGGGGAGTTTTACGAAATCAATTTGACGCGCCAGATCCGGGCCGTATATTCGGGAGGAGGTTACGGGCTATATAAAAAAATGCGCGCCATCGGCCCCGTGCCTTTTGGAGCCTACCTGACATTTGACGAATGGACAGTGTGCAGCCTCTCGCCCGAGCGTTTCCTGAAAAAAGAGGGTCCGCGTGTTATTTCCCAGCCTATTAAGGGTACCATTCGCCGGGGAACCACCGGCCCGGAGGATGCTAGCCTGAAAGAAGAGTTAAAACACTCGCTGAAGAACCGGGCGGAAAACCTTATGATCGTTGACCTGGTACGTAATGATTTAAGCCGTATAGCCGTGCCCAATACGGTGTCAGCTTCGGAATTGTTTGAAATACAGACGTTTGGTACCCTTCACCAGATGGTCTCCACTGTAGAAGCCGAGACGCTGGTAAGCGATCCTGTAGATATTATCAAAGCCTGCTATCCCATGGGGTCGATGACCGGAGCTCCCAAAATACGGGTAATGGAATCCATAGAAGAGCTGGAAAACTACCGGCGTGGCATCTATTCCGGGGCTATAGGATATATTACTCCTGCCGGGGATTTTGATTTCAACGTGGTTATCCGCACCGCTATTCTGAAAGATGAGCAACTTTTCTATTCGGTGGGGGGAGCCATTACCGGCGATTCCAGTCCGGAGGCCGAGTGGGAGGAAACCGTGGTTAAAGCCCGGGCGTTAACCGGGATACATTGATGGGCAGAAACAAATGCATCTGACAGTAATTAAGCCTGAAACAGGCTGCTTTGTTTAAGATGTATCTTGTCTCCGGGCAGAGTAATTTGCACATTGCAGCAAAAACACAACAAATCTGGCTGGGCGGCCATACACGATGAAATGAATCCGGCCGTTAATCGGTTATTGCACTATGACGGGCTGAAATTAAGCCTGCGAATGTCAACACGTTCTAAGACCAGGAAAACAAAATAATCAGAACAACTACATGACTATGAGTGAACGGCACAAAGTTATCAACACGCTGGGCGGACTAAAGGAGAGCGGGTGGAAATCCATCTCGGTAAAAGAAGAAATCCGCCGGAACCTGATAAGAAAGATAAAAGCAGGAGAAAAACTTCTGCCGGGCATTATGGGTTATGACACCTCCGTTCTGCCCCAGTTACAGCATGCGCTGCTTGCAAAACATGATATTATTTTGTTGGGTCTTCGGGGCCAGGCTAAGACCCGTATTCTCAGGCTTATGGTTAACTTTCTGGATGAATATATACCGGTGGTAAAAGGCTCGGAGATTAATGACGACCCACTGCACCCCGTATCAAGACAGGCACGCGATCTGATTAAAGAACAGGGAGATGAGACGCCTATCACCTGGTTGCACCGAAGCCAGCGCTACGGCGAAAAACTAGCCACTCCCGATACAACGGTGGCAGATCTTATCGGAGATATCGACCCTATTAAAGCGGCTACCCGGAAACTTACTCTGGCCGATGAGAATGTAATTAATTTCGGGCTGGTTCCCCGTACAAACCGGGGGATTTTTGCCATCAACGAACTACCCGACCTTCAGCCCCGTATTCAGGTAGCTCTTTTAAATATTATGCAGGAACGCGACATTCAGATTCGCGGCTTTAATGTACGCATACCCCTTGATGTGGCTATGCTCTTTTCGGCAAACCCTGAAGACTATACCAGCCGCGGTAACATTATCACACCGCTCAAAGACCGGATCGACTCGCAGATCATGACCCATTATCCGCGTGATATAGGAGTGGGAATGGCCATTACCGAGCAAGAGGCCTGGGTGGCCAGAAACGGTGTGGTTAAAGTCTTTATTCCGGATATTATAAAAGAGCTGATTGAACAAGTGGCCTTTGAGGCTCGAGAGTCGGAATACATCGACCAGAAAAGCGGCGTTTCCACCCGTATGACCATTACGGCAATGGAGCAGCTCATTTCATCGGCAGAACGCCGGGCACTGATTAATGATGAACCGGAAGCCACAGTGCGGATAACCGATGTATACCATACTGTACCGGCGCTTACCGGCAAGCTGGAGCTGGTATATGAAGGAGAGCAGGAAGGAGCCGTTAACGTAGCCAAACATATTTTAGGTAAGGCTATTAAAAAAACATTTGCAAAACACTTTCCCGATCCTCAGAGACAGAAGAAGCAGGAGAGTGAGGATGTCTACAAGCCCGTGCTGGACTGGTTCGCCGCCGGCAACGAACTGGACCTTAAAGATCATATTAGCCAGAGAGAGTATGAGAAGACCTTGAGCCGGGTGGACGGGCTTAAAAAAATTGCTACCGATTACGGTTCAAAAGATCTGCGAAAAGATCCCTACGTGTTGATGGATCTGATACTGGAGGGCCTGCATCAGAACTCTATGTTAGGCAAAGAAGACCTGGATGACCAACGATCTTATAGTGACATGCTGGGCAGTATGCTGGGCTCGATGGGAGATCTGGACGATTTCGATGATTTTGATCGGTAAGTTGTGATTTGGTTGGTGGCCAGTTGTGTGTTGTTGGTTGGTTTTGCATTAACAAATAACCACAAGCCACTGACAACAAACGATAACCAAATCCATTGCAAAAGCAGAAGAATCATCGTATATTCTTCCAGCAAAACCTAAGGAAATAAAGAGCTTTTAAGCATATGAAAAAAGGAATTCACCCAGATTATCGCGAGATTACGGTTGTACTAAGTGATGGAAGTGAATTTAAAACCCGCAGCACGATGGAAACCAAGGACAATGTTTACCGCAGCGAGGTAGATTCAAAAAACCACCCCTTTTACACGGATAACCTCAATCTTCAGAAAAAGGCGGATCGTATCGATCGCTTTAATAAGCGCTACGGCAAAAATTCGTAAATCATTTTTTTGAGATTTTAAAGGATGTACGGCCAGGCTGTGCATCCTTTTTTTTATCATAGCTTATACAGGTTGAATGACTTATTGCCAGCCAACTTCATCTGATTGAATTGTTTTTGTTACTCAAAGCAGAGCTTTGGGACGGAGATGAACAGAACCTGGCAAAGATATACGGCCTCACAATCTTTCCAGCATCCAGTGTCCAGCACCCGCCATGCAGATTAAAGTCTTTACCGTCGGTCCTTTTGCAGAAAATACCTATCTGTTGATCCAGGGGCAGGAGGCGCTTCTCATTGATCCCGGTTTTACAGAGGAAAATGAATTCATAAACTTTCGCAATACACTTGTGGAAGCAGAAGCAAGATTAGGTGCCATCGTTTTAACCCATGCTCACGTAGATCACGTGCTGGGCCTGCGGCAGGTACTGAACGTGTATGAGGTGCCTGTTTATTTGAATGATAAAGATCGTTTTCTGTGGAACAACGTCACGTACCAGGCCCAAATGTTTGGACTATCTGCAGAAGACTTCGCCTTCAGTCCTGAACCGCTTGTTGCCCAAAAAGGATGGAACTACGGGTCTTTCACCTTCGATGTTTTATATACTCCGGGGCACGCGCCTGATCACGTTGCATTGTACAGCAGAGAAGAGGGCGTGGTCATTGCAGGAGATGTACTATTCAGGGAGGGTATAGGCCGGACCGACCTATATAAGGGAGATTTCAAGCTACTGGAAAAGTCGATACGGGAGCAGCTGTATACCCTTCCGGATGATACGGTTGTTTATCCCGGCCACGGCCCGGAGACCACGGTAGGTCATGAGAAAAGGCACAATCCATTTGTCTCTGAATGATGAGAATTCCGAATTCAGGAGTCAGAATTC
>CALJMB010000106.1 GCA_937982515.1 uncultured Balneolaceae bacterium | reverse complement strand
GGCATAGACCTCTCCCCCTTAACAAAGGGAGATTAAGGGGGTTGTCCAGATGAGGCACGACATAGAACCGGGCACCTCTGCGTCTCCTTTGTAAATCTTTGTGGCACAGCTAACCGTCAGCCAGAACCGATACCAATCCTGCTGTCATTCACGTGCTTTTAAGAATGTGCCCCAGGTTCAGTTTGTGGATGGGAATGAGATATTTGATAGACATGGCGTCTTTCTGGATGTTTAGCAGACCGGTTCCCCGGAAATCCACAATGCAAAACCCTTCAAGCAGACGCACAACTTCGCCGATGCCATAATACTCCGGACAGGGGCCGTAGTAGACGAGGTCGCCCGGTTGAATATTGTTTTGCGCGCGCCGGTGGTAAGGATATATTACCGGAAGCCGGTCCAGCCGATATGATAATTTGTTAGCCGCCATACATCCAAATATATGAGATTATCTATCTTTTTACCTTATGACAATTTTTCGTTTTGAATTACCCAGTGATTCTATCGTTATCCAGATTGATTGTTCCGGGATTATCTCCCTGATCCGTTCCGGCCATTCGATCACAGAAACGCCTTCGCCATAAAAATATTCTTCTGCGCCTATCTCCAAAGCTTCTTCAACAGACTCCAGACGATAGCAATCAAAATGATACAATGGAATCGTTCCCGTGTATTCATGGATAAGCGTAAACGTTGGAGAGTGCACCATATTTTCATCAATATCAAATGCAGCTGCCATTCCTTTTACAAAGTGAGTCTTACCGGCGCCCAGACCTCCCTCCAGACACACCACGGCCCCTTCTTCAAGGGTTTTCGCGAACTCCCGGGCTATCCGCTTTGTCTCTGCAACGGAATGGCTTATCCATTTGTGCTCCATATCATGTGCTTCATTAAAAGAAACAAAGATAAAAGCTTATAGAGGAGAATTCCATTAATATTTGGCGTGAGTTCAGTATAAGAGTGAACTTCTCAGAAATCTCCCCTTGAGGGGAGACATAATCCTATCCTAAATTTTAAATAATCTAACTAAACAAGCGCCCGGGGCCGCAGTGTGGCAACCGGAAGAATCATTTCCTCCATACTGGCCCCGCCGTGCAGAAAGGTATCTCTGTACCGATTCTGATAGCGATGGTAGTTAGTGGGGTAGACAAAGTAATAGTCTTCTTTCGCTACAATGTAATTGTTAACCAGGCCCGGTCTCGGAAGCTGATACTCTTCCGGATTATCAATGATGATGGCATCGCTGCTATCTGATTTGAGATTGCGTCCGAACTTGTAACGCAGGCTGGTAGAGGTCTCCTTGTCCCCGTACACTTTGGTATCCCGAAGGGCGCGGACAGCTCCGTGATCGCTGGTTACGATGATGACCACCTCTTCCTCGGCCAGCGTCTTGAAAATCTCGTGCAGTGAAGAGTGCCTGAACCAGGTTTCTGTCAGAGCCCGAAAGGCCGGAACATCCGGCGCGATTTCCTTGAGGATGTCGGAATCCGACCGGGAATGAACCAGCGTATCCACAAAATTATACACGAAAGTGCTTAACGGAACCTGCGTGTAGTTTAAAATATGGTCGGTAATGCGCCGCCCTTCCTCTATATTCAACACTTTCTCATATTTTACGCTCAACCCATACCCTTTGCGTTCCAGCTGTTTTTCGAGCAGCTCTTTTTCGTATTGATTGAGTGAGGTTTCGTCTTCACCCTGATGCCATAAATCCGGGTAGATATGTTCAATCTCCAGTGGATACAGACCGGAAAAGATGGCATTCCTCGAATAGGGAGTGGCGGTGGGCAGAATAGAGTAATAAAAATCTGTTTCGATGGTGTAGTAGTCGGTCAGCAGGTTTTCAAAAACCAGCCATTGGTCGTACCTCATACAATCAATGACAAAGAACAGGGTTGTCCGTCCCTCTTTAACGTGTGGCAACACGTACCGGTCCATCACATCGATCGAAAGAACGGGACGTTCTGTGATTTCCCGGGAAAGCCAGCTTCGGTACTCCTGCCCGATATACCGTCCGAACATTCTGTTGGCTTCCTGGTATTGGTCAGACAGTACCTGCAGCAGCGACTCTTCACCTGCCTCCAGATCGATATTCCAGTGGGTGAGCTGCCTGTATATCTGTATCCATTCCTCCCAGCTGGTATTCTGCCTGATACGTTCCGATATGTTATTGAAGTTTTGCAGATAAGACTGGGCGGACTTCTCGCTCTGAATGCGCTTCTTTTCCAGAATGCGTTTTACCGTCAGTAGTATCTGATTAGGGTTTACGGGCTTGATCAGATAGTCGGAAATCTTCCCGCCAATGGCATCTTCCATAATCGATTCCTCTTCGCTCTTGGTAATCATCACCACGGGAAGGGAAGGTTGTATCTGCTTGATCTTGTTAAGCGTGGTAAGCCCGTCCATACCCGGCATCTGTTCATCCAGAAAAATAAGATCGAAAGCCTGTTCCCCGATGAGGGTAATCGCATCCTCTCCGTTGCTGACGGGAGTGATATCAAAACCTTTATTTTCCAGAAAAATGATGTGCGGCTTCAGCTGATCAATTTCATCGTCAGCCCATAAAATGCGATTTGCCATTGAAATAAGTGTTTATTCTAAGTTGACCCCCTCTAGTTTGACAAATGGTTTTAACTTTTCCAACCTCTTTTTCCCGATTCCTTTAATCTGTATCAGCTCTTCCACTGTGGTGAACGGCCCGTTTTTAGTGCGGTATTCTATGATACGCCGTGCGTAAACCGGACCGATACCCGGCAAGGTTTCCAGCTGCCCGGCATTTGCCGTGTTTATATTAATCCGGTCGGATGCCTCCTGTTCTGGCTGCGCGCGATTGTCTTTGGCTTCCAGGCTGTCATCTTCCAGCGTATCAGCGGCTATAAGAAGGGGCGCCGAACGCCCCGGTTGATAGCGGGCCCGCAGTTTCTCTTCTTTCTGTTTAACTAAAGCAGCCCGTTGTTCAAACGCTTCATCCAGCCCGGCATAATAGGTTTCATCGAACGGAGCGCTTTGTTTGAGAACTCCATTCACTGTTGCGAAAATGACGAGTAATCCCAACAACAGGGAAACGGCTTTCCGCTCTGCCGGATTGATCTGCAGCCGCTCCATCCAAAAATATATTTTTCTTCTGACCATATGGCCTCCTGTTATGTGTTAGTAGTTGGATGTGCACGCCGTTCATACCAAATGCATGGTATGGGAAGTTAATAAGTAACGTGAATTTGAGATAAAAAAGGTGCCTTCGTTCTCTCCCCTCAAAAGGAGAGATTCTCCTTAACTTATGTCTATATCCTATATGGGATACGCGGCCCACTTATCAATTCAACCACTAATTACGTTTTGTTAGTAAGAGTTATACATATCAGACGACTTCGGAGCCCATTCCTTACACTTTAATTTGTTTTGGATGAAATATTATAAGAATTTTGCCCGCAGAATTATGGCAGATCCATTCATACACACATATAAGGGCCTGGACGTTGCCTTCCGGAAAACGGGCGAAGGTAAGCCTCTGGTAATACTGCATGGCTGGGGCAGCAGCAGCCGGGTAATGATGCCCGTGGCCAAACAGCTGGCGCATCTCAGAACCTGCTATGTTCTGGATCTTCCGGGCTTCGGCGCCACCCCTCAGCCGAATAGATCCTGGAGCATTGACGACTACGCCGATTTGATTCAGAACTTTATCGAACGCCAATTCGAACAACCGGTTGATCTTCTGGTACATTCATTCGGCGGAAGAATTGCCCTGAAGTTATGTGCCCGCCCCTTTGGCCAATCTCATATAGACAGGGTACTCATTACCGGCGGCGCAGGAATGAAACCACGCCGGAGCTTCCGTTTTTACCTTAGAAAGTATACAGCCAAATTGCTGAAGGCCCCCTTTCTGCTGTTGCCCCCCCGGCCGCGCAAACGGGCGCTGGAATGGCTCAGGTCTACTTCTGCCTGGAAGGCGCTGGGCTCCGGAGAATATTCGCAGCTCAGCGGAGTGATGCGCGAGACCTTTGTAAAATCGGTCACGGAGTTTCTGGAACCGTGTCTCCCGGATATTCCCCATGAGGTTCTGCTGCTGTGGGGAAGAGATGATGATGCCACGCCTCTCTATCAGGCAGAGCGGATGGAGAAGGGCATCGGGAATGCTGCGCTTGTTGTCATCGATAATGCCGGACACTATGCCTTTCTGGATCGGCCCAAGCATTTTGCCTCTATTGCCGAGGCCTTCTTCAAAGGATGAAAAGGGCAAGGTAGCGACAAAACACGGCGGGCACGGAGAACAGTGGCATATGCCCATACGCTCTGCAAGAGATGCTATTCCCCTCCTGCGACAAACTCACCTGTGTACCTTTGCAGCATAATCCAGAACAGCCAAAACCATCAACGGCGGTGAACCCCGACGCCATGCCTGTATACCAGATCTCCCCCCAGATAATTACCCGCAAACATGGCAACTACAGCTATACCCATAAAAACCAGATGAACTGTATCCGGCTCAACAGATTCCGGATAGTTACGAAAGCGAAGGCCTGCTATCACACCGAATACAATCAACACGCAAAACTGTATGGAGGCATGCAGGCCCGCTTTCCGAAACAGATCTGGCTGGTTAACCAGCCTCAGATAATCTACCAGACCGAATACTGCCGCCGTCAGTCCTCCCGCAAGTCCCAGGGAGATACTGTACAACGACGCCCGGAATAAAGCCGGATCATCGCTCAGCACCGCCCACAGATCAAAGATAAAACCGAGCGGAAGCAGAGCGATGGGGAAATGCACCAGCATGGCGTGAACCGGATGGTTCAGTATTCTGCCTTTTGTAACTTCTTTAAACATAAACGTGCGGTGTTAACCCAAAGCTGCTATCAGTAACAGTACGAACCCGGTTACGGCAGCCAGTCCGTGTACCAGGGCCAGCCATTTGGGTATAGGTTTTTGAGTGATCTCCTGGCTAAACATGACGAAACCTCCCAGCGCCGCGACAATAAAAATAAGTATGGAAACCATCAGCAGAGAATCTCCTTCATTCGCATAAGCAATAATCAGTAGTACCAATGCAAGAGCCGCGGCTATGCCGTGGCTGTAGACAACGGCCCGGGGCCTGCCCTCCCCTTTTAAGACTTTGGCGATCAGGGTTACACCCAGGATGGCCGCCAGGGCAAAAAGAATTATGGTTGAAATTAACATAGGATCTCCTGTAATTAAGATTACTGATTTATATGATTTGATCTCCAGGCCCGCTAAAGGTTACAATAAATTTTATCGACCCTATGAATTCTGATTCCCGGCTGGATACGATTGTGAACAGACCTGCCAATGGCCAACACTTTGACTCTATGGCCGATGAGCAGATCATTGAGTGCGTACTGAAAGGAGATGTGCACCTGTTTGAGGTTATCGTTCAGCGATACAACCAGCAGCTCTTCCGTATTGTGCGTTCTTATCTCTCTGATGAAGCAGACGTTAAAGATGTGATGCAGACCGCTTACCTGAAAGCTTTTAAAAACCTGAAGCAGTTCCGCGCCGAGTCCCGGTTTTCTACATGGCTTATCCGTATTGTTATCAACGAAGCCCTCAAAGTTGTCAACCGGAAGAAGACCATGGCCGGTTTCCGCGCTGTAACCAGAGAGGCGGATAGCGATCTAATAAATGGAACTGAAGAATCTACGCCGGAATCAGATGCCATATATAAGGATATGAATCAATTTCTTGAGCAAGCGATCGACCGCCTTCCTCCTGTATACCGGAGCGTTCTCATCATGCGGGAAATAGAGCAGATGAGCACCAAAGAGACGGCCGACTGTCTTAATATCTCCCCTGCAAACGTCAAGGTGCGCCTGCACAGAGCAAAAACCCTGCTTCGGTCCGAGCTGGAAAAGGCTATAGGAACCGGCGACCTGTTCACCTTCCGCGGGGCTCAGTGCGATATCATGACCGAGCAGGTGATGCGCAAAATAAGGCTGGCGTTTCCCATAGAACACGGATGGGCGGATAAGCACAAATGATGTGCAGCGGAGATACCTATCAGCGCGGATGAGCTCCATCTGTGGTATCCGTGTCCCCCCGCTCCTTAAAATCCTCATCAAAGTAGTTATACCATTTCCGGAAGGGGCGGAAGGCGTTTTCCGGATCGAAAGGGCGCTTGTATTCACTTTGGCGGCACTCTTCACTGCAGCAGCCTTCCATCATCTTAGCCCCTTCTTCAGAGCAGACAAATAACTTGTTGCACTCCATATTTGCACAGTTGATGTAGGTGTCGGCGGGTTTGCCGGTAATCTCGCACCGGGCGATCGGCTCCATATCGCGTTCATTAACCGGAACAACCAGCCGGTCGTCAAAGACAAAGCACTTTCCCTTGAAGTGTTCTCCGCCTTCCTCTTTGGCGTAGCGCAGAATGCCTCCGTGCAGCTGATTCACATCCTTCCACCCTTTTTCTTTCATCAGCACGGAAAACTTTTCGCAGCGGATGCCTCCGGTGCAGTACATCAGCACTTTTTTGTCTTTATCGATCCCGGCCTCCTCCAGCCACTGCGGAAACTCGTAAAAGTTATTTACCTGAGGTGTGATAGCCCCCTCAAAGTGGCCGATCTTCGACTCATAGTTATTGCGAACATCGATAAGGACGTAATCCTCGTCAGATTCCAGCACGTTTTTCCACTCGTGCGGCTCCAGATATTTTCCGCCTCTGGCCGGATCCACATCGTCTTTGTGCAGGGCCACGATCTCCTTACGTACTTTGCAGATCAGCCTGGCAAAAGGAATATAGTCGCTGGTATCGGTTTTGAAGTCAATGTTATCAAAACCCTCGATAGCGCTTATATACTCTTTATACTTGCGGATTTGCCCGGGAGTCCCTCCAAGGGTTCCGTTAATTCCTTCTTCCCCGATATAGATTCTGCCTTTTACCCCCAGCTCCCTGCAAAAAGCTTTATGCTCTTCGCAGAACGCTTCCGGATCGTCAATAGTCCTGAATTTGTAATACAGTATAACTTCGTACATGATTGTTCGATTTTTTACCACTAAAGCACAAAAACACTGAAAGTATGTGTTAGCTCATCTCATAAAAACATCCTGATACAGATTCCATTTCCTTATGCCGGCATAACACGAAGAAAACCGCCTGCGGGCGACCGGAGACCGACGACCGGCCTTCCGTGTTTTTGTGGCCAACAGTTTGCAGAAGCCAAAATTAAGGCTAATTTTGCAGGAAATGAACTCTTATCTCTGTAGAATATTGTACAGCTTTTGATACGTCACTTTTTCGTTTGGCTCTGTTTATTTACTGTCTGGAGTTTTTCTTTCCTGTCAGCGCAGCAAAGAGATCCGAAAGCTGTACATCGCCCGCACACACTCTCGGCTATAGGCCAGGCGTATGAGGAAGGCCGGATCTCTCTGGATCAAAAAGTGCTGTATCAATTCTATGCCGTACAGCAACCGGATATGCTTCCCGGGGGCCTCCGCCCCGATGCCGGCTCTCCTGTCAAATGCGGCACTCCGTTTCTTTTGGCATACCGGCGGCACAGAGATCAGCTGCAGCCCCCGACGGTAGCCGAAATTGAGTCGGCCGGGATGATGACACACACCGTACAGGCGGGCACAGAGACGTATACCTCGCCAACAGGCCGGTTTTTAATCCATTATACTACCTCCGGTGACGATGCCGTGCCCCCGGCAGACAGCAGCGGAGTTGAAGGAATTCCTGATTATGTTGAATGGGTAGCGGCGGCGGCCGATTCTTCCTGGCGGCACCAGGTAGGCACGCTTGGCTATACCGATCCCGTTACCGGCACTGCGTATCCGTATCCTGTGTTCATAGAGAATACCGGCAACATCTATGGATATACCGACTTTGGGCACAAGCGCGGCTATACCGGGTCTACCTATATTGTCATCCACAACAATTTTGAAGAATTTCCATCCAATACAGACCCGGAAGGACATGTGAAGGGAGCCATAAAAGTGACCGTAGCCCATGAGTTGAAACACGCCATTCAATATGCCGCCACCCGATGGGAAGGGGAAAGCGACCGGTGGGCCGAAATGGACGCCACCCTGATGGAAGAAGTGGTCTACGACGATGTGAACGACTACTATAACTATCTGAACAGCTCTTCATCTATCTTCCGGAACCCGCAAGACTCTTTTTACCCGGGGTCCTACTATCACGTTACCTGGGGCTTATTTTTTGAAGAGAAGTACGGCCCGCAATTCTGGGTAGAAGTCTGGAAGGTGCTGCAAACGAATCCCCATAATATTCGTTTCATCGAGGCCGTGCAAGCCGTGCTTGAACATACACAGGCGTTCGGGAGGGCGTATACAGAATCTCAGCTCTGGCATTTCGCCTCGGGCGCCGACCGCTCCCCGCCTGACTACGGCTTTGAAGAACGCCTTAACTATCCGGATCCTGCCATCCATACCTCGTTCTTTGGGATGGACAGCCTCACGACACCCGTCTCGATAGATCCGCTGGCAGCGAATTACATAGAAGTTAACCCCGCCTTCCAGACCGAGGGCGCTGTACGGGTGGAGTTCAGCCGGTCCGCGTCTCATATAGGGATGGGGCTGATTGCATATCTGAAAGACGGACGCTCTGAACAGGCCATTATTTCCGGAGGAGAAGCCCTGGTCCTCGCGGAGCAACCCTCCTGGAAGTGGAATAATATAGAGCGCATGGGAATTGTCGTGACTAACAGCAGCGAAGACAGTTCGGGTAGTTACCGGATGAAGGTCATTACAAATATCCCGGAGTTAACCCATCTCGGCCAAAACTACCCCAACCCCTTTAATCTGCGCACAACCATCCCTTTTAACCTCCACCGGGAATCTCATGTGCAGCTAAAGGTTTACGATGTACTTGGCCGGCTCGTGCAGACGCTCATCGATGAAACACGTCCCCGGGGATACTATACACCCAAGTTCCGGACAAGAGAGCTGTCGTCTGGCGTCTATATGTACCAGCTTGTTACGGATGAAGAGGTACTGACCCGGAAGATGACATTGATTAAGTGAATGGGCTGAGAAGGCAGAAGCCCATAAATTATAGTTGTGCAGCCTGCCCGGTTCATCTACAGGCGTTTGCACCGATGCCATTTTGCAGGGCGGGCAACCTTCCCCTCATTCCCGAACCTCCTGCACAATCAGTACACACACCTTGTAACGACT